>NZ_JBGONQ010000015.1:0-94893 GCF_041439145.1 Vibrio sp. 1F255
CTACTTCTTCTTGAAGATAAAAGCGGCTTTCCCCGGAAAGCCGCGATGAACCTTTAAAAAGGCCTGTATTGCTCTTGCTAATAAAGTGGTTCGAACAGCATGGGCAATGCTTCGGAACGAAACAAAATATTCACCTATTTTAATGACAGCGTAAACCACTAAACACACAATACTAATTTGAAGTTTTACAAAATGATGATGCAAAAAAGGTAAGACCAACCTACTGAAAACCTGGCCATTCCTTCACGCTATTAAAAGCTGATAACTCGATGAGGACAGTAGGTGCGCAAACATCAAAGGCTAGAAGGTAGCGCCTTCAACAAGAAGCCGTATATACGACCGCATCTTAACTTTAATTGCTAAATCACTTTGTAAATACGTGGATTCCATATATGGAAAGGGGCAAAGATAAGTTAGAGCTCCTAGTGATCTCTGACATAAAAAACAAGCGAATCCCCCCAAAAAAAGCATCAAAGTAATTCCAATCACCGCGTAAATATCGGTTTTGCCCATATACTAGCCAAGACAACGCGACGTCCAACAACATGATTACCGCCATACTCGACGCACAAAAAAGCGCGAGAGACGGATGTCATTCTCGCGCTTTTTAGGACCGTATAACTTGAAGTTTACGGTTAGATCTTAGCAGTAAACGTACGGCTAATTACATCTTGTTGCTGCTCACGTGTTAGCGAGTTGAATCGTACTGCGTAACCCGAGACTCGGATAGTTAACTGTGGGTATTTTTCTGGATGTTCGACGGCATCCAACAACATGTCACGGTTAAGCACGTTAACGTTGAGATGCTGCCCACCCTCAACACGAATCGATCCTCCATTTTCCTCATGGTGGAAGTAACCATCCATTAGTGCTGCTAGGTTCACTTTTTGGCTTAGGTCATCTTTACCTAGTGCATTTGGTACGATTGAGAAGGTGTAAGAAATACCATCTTTAGCGAATTCAAACGGCAGTTTGGCAACTGAAGAAAGTGAAGCAACCGCACCTTTCTCGTCACGACCGTGCATTGGGTTTGCGCCCGGGCCAAATGGCATACCTGCGCGGCGACCATCTGGTGTGTTACCGGTTTTTTTACCATATACAACGTTTGAAGTAATCGTAAGGATAGATTGAGTTGGAACCGCTTCACGGTAGGTGTTCATTTTCTGAATTTTTTTCATAAAACGTTCAACCAAATCACAAGCAATATCATCAACACGTGAATCGTTGTTGCCGAATTTTGGATATTCACCTTCAATCTCAAAGTCGACAGCGATGCCATCTTCGTTACGTACTGGTGTTACCTTCGCGTATTTGATAGCCGCTAACGAGTCAGCAACAACCGACAGCCCTGCAATACCACAAGCCATTGTGCGATGAACATCGCGGTCCATTAATGCCATTAACGATGCTTCATAGCTGTAACGGTCATGCGAGTAATGGATCACGTTCAGCGCAGTGACGTATTGCGTTGCAAGCCAATCCATCATGTCATCAAAGCGAGGCATTAAGCGGTCAAAATCGAGAACTTCATCTTCGATACGAGCAACTTGGGGGCCAACCTGCATGTTAGATTTTTCATCAACACCACCGTTAATGGTGTAAAGCAACGCTTTAGCAAGGTTTGCACGAGCACCGAAGAACTGCATATGTTGGCCAACCACCTGCGGGCTTACACAACACGCAATCGCGTAATCATCGTTATCAAAATCCGCACGCATTAGATCATCGTTCTCATACTGAAGTGATGAGGTTTCGATAGACACTTTAGCCGCGTATTGTTTAAACGCGATAGGCAGTTGTTCAGACCATAGAACCGTCATGTTCGGCTCTGGTGCTGGGCCCATCGTGTGCAATGTGTGCAAGTAGCGGAAAGTCGTTTTGCTAACAAGAGTACGACCATCAACGCCCATACCAGCCATTGCTTCTGTTGCCCAAATTGGGTCGCCAGAGAACAATGAATCGTATTCAGGAGTGCGAAGGAAACGAACCATACGAAGCTTCATGATGAAATGGTCAATCAACTCTTGCGCTTGTTTTTCATCAATCAGACCAAGTTTAAGGTCACGTTCGATGTAAACATCTAGGAAGGTTGATGTGCGGCCTAGCGACATCGCAGCACCATTTTGAGACTTAACCGCAGCTAAGTAGCCAAAATAGGTAAACTGGATTGCCTCTTGCGCAGTACGAGCAGGAGAAGACATATCAATGCCGTACTTCAAACCCATTTCTCGCATTTCATCAAGGGCACGAATTTGATCAGTAAGCTCTTCACGTAGACGCAATGTCTTATCTAAATCACCACCCGTTTCAAGCATCTTCTGAGTTGATTTGAACTGCTCATTTTTGTCTGATTTTAGGAAGTCGATACCGTACAAAGCAAGACGACGGTAGTCGCCAATAATGCGTCCACGACCATAAGCATCTGGCAGACCAGTAATAATACCAGAACGGCGACATGCTTTAATTTCGTCAGTATAAAGATCGAACGCTACTTGGTTATGCGTTTTGCGGTACTCAGTGAAGATCTTTTCGATTTGTGGCTCTAATTCACGACCGTACACTTCGCACGACGTTTTCACCATTCGAATACCACCATTAGCGATGATGCCGCGTTTCAGTGGTTTATCGGTTTGTAGACCCACGATTTTTTCGAGGTTTTTTGCAATGTAACCTGCATCGTGTGAGGTGATAGTGGAAACGATATCAGTATCAAAATCGACAGGGGCATGAGTGCGGCTTTCTTCTTTAATACCCTCTAGCACCGATTCCCATAGCTGTGTCGTCGACTCCGACACGTCCGCAAGAAAAGACTCATCGCCTTCATAAGGGGTGTAGTTTCGCTGAATAAAATCACGTGCATTAACGGATGTTTGCCAGTCGCCAGCTTGAAATCCCGTCCAAGCTTCCATCATATCGGTTGTCGGAATAGTCATAATGACCCCCTAAGTTATTGATAAAAAGATAATATCTATGATTATTTATAATCATTGGTTTCTGCTGGCTATACTAAACCGACCAATCTATGAGTAAAGTGAGCTGTTTTCATAAAATACATGCACAAAATGCATTTATTGGAATTACTATATTATATTCAATACCTTAAGTTGAAGGCTAACTACTCTAGATTCCAATTAGTTTGTTCCTTCAGAAGTAGGAAATAGACTCTTAGTGACTCACCGACGTTGAAAACAGGTTAATGATCACCACACCAGACAGAATCAAAGCGATGCCAATGATCGCGTAGATGTCTAGCTTTTGCCCGTAGACCAACCAAGATAACGCCGCGACTAACACAATCCCTGCCCCACACCAAATCGCATAGGCGACACCCAGAGACATAGTTTGAACCGTGAGAGACAACAGATAAAAAGCAAAGCCATAACCGACGAGTACTGCGGCGGTAGCAGGAAGGGAAGTAAATTGCTGCGTTTTAGGCAATAAAGAAGTCGCGACAACTTCAAGCACGATGGCAAGTGACAGCATCACTGGAGGCGGAAGAGATAAAAGCATGTATGAGTCCACAACATTAAATACGGCGCTCAGAATATTGTAGTTTTATTTCCAATTCATGTGATTTTCAGTAAGCAATTATTATGACGTACCTTAAAAATTCTTAAGTGTGACTTTCGGTTAACACGAGGAACCTAAATGCTCTATTATTACAAATACGTAATAATCATTTTCTATTTAATGGGATTATCAAAACATGCACTCACACCTATACTAGCTCCAACAAAACGAGAGAGCGGAAACAATTAAGCTCAACTACGCTTAACGGGTTGAATTTAATTGCACAGTTATCCGCTGTACTGACATATATAGGAAACATCCAATGACAATCGAAATTAAACCTGGTCAAACTCATATCAAATCAAAAGCAATGGTTGCATGGGCAGCTGGCGAGCCACTAAAAATGGAAGAAGTTGATGTACAACTTCCTAAAGCTGGTGAGGTTCTAGTTCGCATCGTTGCTACTGGTGTTTGTCACACTGACGCATTCACATTATCAGGTGACGATCCAGAAGGTATCTTCCCTTCAATTCTTGGTCACGAAGGTGGCGGTATCGTTGAGATGATCGGCGAAGGCGTTACAAGTGTTGAGATTGGCGACCACGTTATCCCACTTTACACAGCTGAATGTGGCGAATGTAAGTTCTGTAAATCTGGTAAAACTAACCTATGCCAAGCCGTTCGTGAAACGCAAGGTAAAGGCCTAATGCCAGACGGTACAAGCCGCTTCTCTATCAATGGCGAAACGATTTTCCATTACATGGGCTGCTCGACTTTCTCTGAGTACACAGTACTTCCAGAAATCTCTCTAGCGAAAGTAAGCAAAGAAGCACCACTTGAAGAAGTTTGTCTTCTAGGTTGTGGTGTAACAACAGGCATGGGCGCGGTACTTAACACAGCTAAAGTTGAAAAAGGCGACAACGTTGCTGTATTCGGCCTAGGCGGTATCGGTCTTTCTGCAATCATTGGTGCTCGCATGGCTGGTGCTAACCGCATCATCGGTGTAGATATCAACGAGAGCAAATTCGAGCTAGCAAAACAGCTTGGCGCGACTGACTGCATCAACCCAACTAAGTTCGACAAGCCAATCCAAGATGTTATCGTTGAGATGACAGACGGCGGTGTTGAGTACTCTTTCGAGTGTATCGGTAACGTAAACGTGATGCGTCAGGCGCTTGAATGTTGTCACAAAGGTTGGGGCGAATCAGTAATTATCGGTGTTGCAGGCGCAGGCCAAGAAATTGCAACTCGTCCATTCCAACTAGTGACTGGTCGTGTATGGCGTGGTTCTGCTTTCGGTGGTGTTAAAGGCCGCTCTGAGCTTCCAGAAATCGTTAACCGTTACATGGCGGGTGAGTTTGGTCTTCAAGAGTTCATCACTCATACAATGGGTCTGCAAGACGTAAACGAAGCATTCGACCTAATGCACAAAGGTGAATCTATCCGTACTGTTCTACACATGGATAAGTAACACATCTTGGCCTCGATTCTTTCGAGCATCGAGGCCACAGCTACAAATGAATAGCAACAAACTGTCTTCACCACCTCCTGCCCGGTGGGTGGTGAAACTTTATGTAATATAGACAAATTTACTCCCAAACCATCAACCTAACGGAGCACAATAGATGACAATCGAAAACATTAGCCAAGTAAAGGTTGCTGGTGGTTGGCACAAACAATACACCCACTTTTCTGCAACGCTTGACTGCAACATGCGTTTTGCGATTTTCTTGCCACCTAACGCAAGCAAAGAAAACCCAGTTCCTGTTTTGTATTGGTTGTCAGGCTTAACCTGTACCGATGAAAACTTCATGCAAAAAGCCGGCGCTTTCAAAGCCGCGGCTGAGCAAGGCATCGCGATTGTTGCACCAGACACTAGCCCACGTGGCGAAGGTGTTGCCGACGATGAAAATTACGATCTCGGCCAAGGTGCAGGCTTCTATGTGAATGCCACTCAAGCGCCATGGGACAGCCATTACCACATGTACGATTACGTGGTAACAGAGCTTCCTGCACTGATTGAGTCTTTCTTCCCTGTGACATCAGTGAAATCAATATCTGGTCACAGCATGGGGGGACACGGTGCCCTTACGATTGGCATTAACAACGAAGATAGCTACCGTTCTATCTCTGCATTTAGCCCAATCAGTAACCCAATGCAATGCCCTTGGGGCCAAAAAGCATTTAACCAATACTTGGGCTTAGATATTGAAGAGTGGAAGCAGTACGACGCCTCTGAGCTTCTAAAAGCCAAAGGCACTAAGCTGCCAATGTTGGTCGACCAAGGCGAAGCCGATAACTTCCTGATTGAGCAGCTTAAGCCTGAGCAATTAGTCGAAGCCGCTAAGGTAACCAATGCCGATTTAGATCTACGTATGCAGCCTGGTTACGACCACAGCTACTACTTCATCTCTAGCTTTATTGATGAACACATTGAGTTCCACGCTGCTTACTTAAACAAGTAGCCAGATGAATTTAGCCCGCACTTTGTAAACGCAAGGTGCGGGCTTTTTTATGCCTACTGATTTTATAACGGTTGCTTTTATAACTGCTTAATACGCTGCTTTAACGCTTCTAAATCTATATCATTGCCAACAATTCGTAATCGAACATACTCTTCAGTCATCGCGTCGCACGTAATAGCAAAATCGACACCCGAACATGTCTTAATACCGATACTCTCAAATAGCTTTGAAAGGTGAGTTCCTCTCTTTTTCAACAACATAATGGGCGTCGATATTGACGTGCCAACCACCTCAATATTGTTCTCAGACAACAAGCCGATCATTTGCTGCTTAAAGTATTCAGTTTTGCTGCGGTTCATTTCTAAGAAGTGTTTTGCATTGGGTAAGGTCGCCGATGCGATTTTTATTGAGGGGTAAGTCGGCGTAAACACACTCACCGCAGCTTCGATTGCAGAAGTCAGGTTTTCACTGCTGGCTAAGTAACCGAGTCGAATCCCAGCGAGCCCTAAACCTTTAGAAAAGGTTCGTAAAACTATTAAGTTGTCCAAGACTAAGGTCTGATCGAGCATAGACTGCTCAGGGGTCAGGTATTCACCATATGCCTCGTCGACAATCAAAATAGCGCCAGAACGCTCACATACTCTCGCTATCTCGACCAGATAAGCTCTGTCGTAGATTCGACCCGTTGGGTTGTTGGGATTATCGATATACACCAAGGCAGGATTTTGACTGCTTATTTTTGATGCCAACACACCGAACAGATCCGACTCGTTTTGATAATCAAACATGTTGATGGACTGGTACTTCCCGCCCACCAAAGTGAACTCTGATACTGCTTCAACAAACTGAGGGCCAATGCCTATCATGGTGCGATTGTTGTGATCGATAAGTTTATTGAAGATAAGTTCTAGCGCCCCAAGAGAGCCCGTGGTGTACGTAATACGACAATCTTCAATCCCAATAAACTGGCGAGTCAGATAAGTCAGCTCCGAAAGCTCCCTGTGGCAATAGTACTTATCAATACCGTAGATAATATCTTTGATCACATGTTCAGGAATTTCTGGTGCGCCAAATGGATTGGAGCCAAGTGAACAATCGATACGAAATGAGTGATCGACATAAGAATGGTATTCGCCACTTAACCGTGGATTTAAATGCATAAGAAAACGCTCAAAAAATATTCATGCGCTATTCTTATCGTACTGAATTTTATCTATATAGGTCATTTCGCGACAGTTCTTCGCCTTGTTTCGAGAGACTGGTTAAAAACCAAGATTGGTTCAAATAACGAATTCTCTTAAGCCATAATCAAGAGTTAAGTACTCGTGTTTACATTTCGAGTTAACCGAACCGCTTTCTTTGCGCTAGATTAAGCTGAGATAAGATAGGGTAATAACAGAGCTTGCATCTTTACTCTCCCTAGTTACCATAGCCCCATTAACATCCCCCATATTTTGAAGGTTGCTATGAAAGCAATTAAGACTCTTTTCTTCCTGATGGTTTTATTGAGCGGTCTGTTTACCGCTTGGCTGTTTATTCCAATTCCAGCGACCATGGACAAGCAAACGCTCGACGTTCCATTAACGGAACCATTCAAGCTTGTTGCGTATCGCAGCAACCCGAATGATGCGAGCAAGCCGCTGACTTACCACTACTATGTGATTTCAGATGTGGTTGGTGTAGACGACATGGACCCATTCCTGATTACCACGGACCAGTTCGTGAAGCTTGGCGAATTCGACGAGAACACATTCAACCTTACGGTTAACGGCAAGATTGATAGCTACACCAACGATTTGTGGATCAAGAAATCTGATGGCAAGCTTCAACACTGGTACGTGAGTATTAACGCGAACTATATTCGTTAAAATCGAACTGCAATAAACCTCATTTTAAAACTGCGCTTTGGCTTCCAAGCGCAGTTTTTGTTTCTAGCAACACCCTCCACTTATCCCGACCCGTTCGACATAAACTGCATTGCCTACTTTTGATTCACTGCTGCCCTTGCTCTCAAGGTGTTATAAGCTCTTTAGATACGATAAGCTCAGACCATGCTCGACGCCCAATAAATCAAAATAATAAAGGATCACCCGTGGAATTTACGCTCGACAAATTTAACGGCATCATCATTGACCCAGCAACAGCCCCTCACGATGTTGACTCATTCAATGCCGAACTCAGCGAGATCACCGAATTTTCAAAGCAGAATAACAAAGGCATCATTTGGATTAGCTTACCTATTTCACTCTCGCACCTTATTCCGGTGGCGACTGAGCTTGGCTTTGTGTTTCACAACTGCTTAGAAGACGAGATTACGCTGATCCACAAATCCGAGATTGTAGAGTTTGTGCCTTTCATTCCGACCCACACCTTGGGTGCTGGCGCGTTAATCACTAACGAACACAACCAAGTGCTGATGATTAAAGAACACGGCATGACGGGCTACAAATTACCGGGCGGTCATATTGAGTTGGGTGAAGGCATTGAAGAATCCGTGGTTCGAGAAACCTTAGAAGAGACTGGCATCGAAGCCACGTTCGTTTCAGTGGTTGGCATGGCGACGAGACACCCGTATCAATTCGGAAAGTCTAACCTCTACTTTGTTTGTCACCTTATCGCTCAAACTCAAGAGATTGCGATTCAAGACACAGATGAAATTGCAGAAGCTAAATGGATTGATGTTGAAGAGTACATTAACAACCCCGACAGCTACCCGTTCAACCGCCAGTTAGTCGGCTCTTTGATAGGCAAACAAGGATTAGAACTCACTCAGTTAGAAGGCAACTATGGCCCAGTCCACAAGCCCGAGATCTTCTTTTCGCAAAACTAGAGCGATTCAAATATAAAAACGCCAAGCTCATAAGAACTTGGCGTTTTGCTTTTCATTTTACTTGTATTGTTTAAGCCATCTCGTTGCTAGTGACTTCCTAATAGACTGTTCTAGAACCTATCTATTTTAGAAAAATCCTAGTGGGTTAGTATCGTAGCTGATCAACAGGTTCTTAGTATTTTGGTAGTGATCGAGCATCATCTTATGTGTCTCACGGCCGATACCCGATTTCTTGTAACCACCAAACGCGGCATGAGCTGGGTAAGCGTGGTAGCAGTTCACCCAGATACGGCCGGCTTCAATGTTGCGACCCATTCGATACGCGAGGTTGGCATCACGCGTCCACACGCCTGCACCCAAGCCATATTCGGTATCATTGGCTATCTCGAGTGCTTCTGCTTCATCTTTAAACGTCGTCACCGCGATAACAGGACCGAAGATCTCCTCTTGGAATACTCGCATCTTGTTGTGCCCTTCCAACATTGTTGGCTGGATGTAATAACCATTACCGAGATCATCAGATTGCTGCGCAACTTCGCCACCTGTCAGCACTTTCGCACCCTCTTGACGACCGATTTCAAGGTAGCTCAGAATCTTATCGAACTGCTCTTTTGAAGCTTGTGCGCCAACCTGAGTATCAGTATCTAGCGGGTTACCTTGTTTAATAGTTTGAGCACGCTCGACCACCTTGGCGATGAACTTGTCGTACACCGATTCATGGATCAGCACACGTGATGGACAGGTACACACTTCACCTTGGTTGAAGAACGCCAGCAACATGCCTTCGACACACTTATCAAGGTATTCGTCTTCATGGTTAAAGATGTCTGGGAAATAGATATTTGGAGACTTACCGCCAAGCTCAACCGTTGATGGAATCAAGCTTTCAGCCGCACATTTCAAGATGTGGTGACCGACTTCTGTCGAACCGGTAAAGGCCAATTTCGCTAAACGATCGCTGGTTGCTAACGCTTGACCCGCTTCGTTACCAAAACCATTGACGATGTTGACTACGCCTGCAGGTAGAAGATCAGCGATCTTCTCCATCATCACTAAGATCGATGTCGGTGTTTGCTCCGCTGGCTTCATCACAACACAGCAACCCGCAGCCAGTGCTGGCGCCAATTTCCAAGCCGCCATTAAAATCGGGAAGTTCCAAGGAATGATCTGCCCCACCACACCGATGGGTTCTGGGAAGTGGTAGCTCGCGGTGTTTGAATCTAGCTCGGCTGCGCTGCCTTCTTGCGCCCGAATACAGCCTGCAAAGTAACGGAAGTGGTCAACAACTAACGGGATGTCTGCCGCTAGAGTTTCACGCACAGGCTTGCCGTTTTCCCACGTCTCCGCCACCGCGATTTCTTCTAGGTGCGCTTCAATGCGATCGGAAATTTTAAGTAGGATATTGGAACGTTCTGTCACACTGGTCGCAGCCCAACTAGCACGAGCCGCATGCGCCGCATCGAGTGCCAAGCTAATGTCTGCCTCTGTTGAACGTGCCACTTGGCAATACACCTGACCATTCACTGGGGAAGTGTTATCAAAATACTCGCCGCTGACAGGCTTCACCCACTCGCCACCGATAAAGTTATCGTATTGAGCTTTAAAGTTCACCACTGCGTTGTCACTACCCGGCTGTGCGTAAATCATAGTTAGATCCTTCTTCGATTTGATATTCGTTATTGAGCTAGAGCTGTCTTATTTTTGTGGCGGCTCCCCTTGAGAAAAGAACTCATGGCGAGACGCCCATGTTTATGCTTTCTGTTTAAAACACTGATACTTCGTGTTTTCTTCACAACAGTAACAACGCAAATCACACGCCAGAACTTCAAAACTTGTTGTTAATAAATTGTAAAACTATGATTACCAAACGTTTACAACCCAAAGTGAGTTGGCATTGAACGGACGTATGGAAACCACTCCAGTGTTCAACTGTTCCAAATTGGTACACCCTCACTGTTACGACATGGAACAGTCATGCACCTTCAACAAGCAAACACCTCAGATTGGCTTTCGTCCTCTTGGCACCGCAGCACAGAAGCGGGTCTAAAACAGAGACGACTTCCTGAAGACATTCGCCTACCACAATCGATTCTTAAGCAGCGACGTCATCAATCGGCTGACTTGATCCACATCGTCGAACGCAATGCGCTGCCTTTGTTTAATCAGATGTTTGCTCGTACCGACAGTCGTTTGATTCTGACCGATATTGAAGGGGTGATTCTGGCGAGTTGGGGACAGGAGCGGTTTAAGGAGAAGCTGACATCAATTGCACTCAGCTCAGGAGCGTGTTGGCAGGAACAACTTAAGGGCACCAACGCGATTGGCACCGCGATTGTTGAAGCTAAACCCGTGACCATCATTGGTGAGCAGCACTTCATCCACCAGCATCGATTTATCAGCTGTTCAGCAAGCCCTGTGTTTGATCACCAAGGGAACATGGTTGGCGTATTGGACATTACCAGTGAGCAGCAACAGCACGACAGTTCGGTGCAGCTACTGGTTCAAAATATGGTTCAGCTTGTTGAAAACCAGCTACTGAGCCACATCCCACAAGGCACCACTCGAATAGATCTCGCGTGTGAGAAATCTTTATTACACAGTGGTTGGCAAGGGATTGTAATAGCCAATGAAGCTGGGGAGGTGGTGGCACACAATCAGGTCGCCTCTCAACTATTGGATCAAACCTCGATCGTCGGTGAGAGTATCGATACCCTCTTCAACCGAACCTCATTAGACACGCCTTTTGTATTTGAGAAACAACACCTCAAACAACCAACCACCAAACGCACGCGCTCCATTTCAGCATCGTGTGATTTGCACCATGGCGAGCAACAAATCGAACACGCTTGGCAGCAAGCCAACAAGGTAATCGATAAAGGGATCAGTTTGTTGATCTTAGGAGAAACAGGAGTTGGCAAAGGCGAGTTTGTTAAAGCGCTGCACAAGCAAAGCCAGCGTAAGTCTTCGCCCTTGGTAGCGGTAAATTGTGGCGCGCTGCCTAAAGACCTTATCGAATCTGAACTGTTTGGTTACGCGCCGGGCGCCTTTACGGGAGCAAGCCACAAGGGCTTCCAAGGTAAGATCCGTCAAGCAGATAAAGGGATTCTATTTCTAGATGAGATCGCCGACATGCCTTTAGAAGCTCAGTGCCGACTACTGCATGTTCTGCAAGACAAATCCGTGGTGCCAGTTGGTTCCAATCAAAGCTATCAAGTCGATTGTCAGATCATCGCTGCAACTCACAAAAACCTCGAGCAGTTAGTCGCAACAGGTGAGTTTAGGCAAGACCTGTATTACAGACTCAATGGCTTAGCCTTCACCTTGCCAAGCCTACAACACCGACAAGACAAGCACGCTTTAATCGAGCACATTCATCGTAAATACGCCGAAGACGAACAGACAATCTGCCCGCACTTGATGAGCTTACTGTGCGCCTATTCTTGGCCGGGTAATATCCGCGAATTAGACAACTTACTTAAGGTTGCTGCTCTATTAGCAAGTGATGAACCCCAACTCACACTCGAGCATGTGCCCAGCCACCTTGCTCAACATCTCACGTCATTAGCGCAAGATAATCAGCATCAACTGACGACTCCTAATGCCATCAAAGGTGCAACGAATAACGATCTAAGAAGTACCGTTGAAGATACCTTGTTGCAAACGTATCAAGCGAACCAAGGCAACATCAGCAAGACATCTCGAATACTCGGCATCAGCCGCAATACCATTTACCGAAAGCTAAAGAGCTTGGGGATTCTATAGTAGGAAAAGGAATCTAAGCTACTCAGAATCCAACTCCACAAGTTGATTGAGCACTTCTTTATCCAATACCGGGTGATGCTTGGTCGCTAGGATCAGCACAATATCGACCGAAGGCAACGGTGGCATATCATCGAGGATTCTCAAATCTGAAGTCACGCTCAGCTTACCCATCGCGCCAATGGCTAATCCAGCTTTAACGATCGCTCGCTGCGCTGAAGCAGTATTGCTACACGCCAATAACTGATAAGGCGTGCCCTGCTTGGTTAAGCCATTCACTGCCGCGGCGTGGTACTTACAATCGGTCTGAAACAAGGCTAATGGCACTGGTTTAGACTCATCGAACACATAATCAGGGCTGCTTATCCATACTCCGATATCATGAGTGAGCCAGTAACCCTCTTCACTATCGGGCGCTCGGGTGACAATCGCCGCATCAAGCCTGCCGTCATCCAACCACTCTCTCAGCGTAATGCTGGGCAGGCTGAATATTTGGATTGAACAGGTGGGTTCTGCTTTCTGCAACAGGCGAATCACTTTCGGCAGAATGGTGTCATTGTAGTCTTCAGGGCAGCCGAGTCGCAGAGGTTGTTTGTCTTCGTAACGCTTTACTTGCTTAAGTGCGGTATTGTGGAGGGCGACCAACTGTTCGGCATGAGATCGCAGCGCTAAGCCAGCTTCAGTCAGTATTAAATTACGTCCTTCTTTCTGGAAAAGAGTGACGTTGAGTTCTTCTTCCAACTTACGCATCTGAGCACTGAATGCCGATTGGGTGCGATTTATCTGTTTCGCTGCACGAGTGAAACTACTGGTTTCTACAAACGCGAGAAAGCCTCGCAAAGCATCAATATCCATATTGAAATCACCACCCATCGTTTTTGTTAATGTATTGCATCAAAATTATCCGTTAGTGCGCCGCAATACAATCCCCTAATCTCAAATGCATGCCCACCAAACGCAAGGAAGCAACGATGCAGCTTTATATTGGAAACCAGAACTACTCAACTTGGTCACTGCGCGCATGGCTAATATTCGACAACTACAACCTGAATGCAGAAGTCATCAAGCTCAAGCTATTCACCTCTGATTTTTACGACACTCTGGCGAAAGTGACGCCAACGGCCAAGGTTCCAACCCTAGTTGATGGTAATGTTGCGGTGTGGGATTCATTGGCGATTCTCGAATACGTTAACGATGCCTATTTGGACGGTGCAGCGTGGCCTAGCTCAGTGAAAGAACGCGCTCATGCCCGAGCAATTTCCGCCGAGATGCACTCTGGGTTCTTTGCCGTCAGAAATGAAATGCCGATGAACTGCCGCGCACAACGAAAGCTCACACTGAGTGAAGACGCACTGAAAGACATCGCTCGTATTGATGCAATATGGTCTGCACAAATGGAACAATACCCAGAGGGATGGTTATTTGGTGAATGGTCGATTGCCGATGCGATGTTTGCACCCGTCGCATTGCGCGTAGAAACCTATGGAATACAACTTTCCGAAAAGGCATCGCAGTATCAACAACGTGTGCTTAACAGTCCATCGATACAAAAATGGCTGGCAGAGGCAAGCTTAGAAACCGATGTGGTTGAAGAAGATGAGGCGGGCAAGCCAGTATAAAATACAAGACACCCTTCCAAAGCTCACTAGTCTGTGAGCTTTTATCTAAACCTTATTAATTTGGTCGATTGTGATCGCCTAATCACAATGTGCAGATGTGATTGTTTATATTCAAAGAAATTCAAATAGTTAAGATAAACATCATGTTACGAGCAACGATCGCATTACTCAGTATTACTAGCTTCGCCGTATCTGCCAACGCCCATCTTCCTTCTGGAGAAGAGTGGCTCAACCATGCGACTGAAGGGCTTGCACCTTATTGGTTAATGCCTAGCGCTCAAGGAGAACCGGTAGGAAACTTCCCTACTTTCCGCTGTGATGACGGTACCTTGCTCGATGTTTCTGATGTGTGCCATGAACTAAACAAAGGCTGGATCACGCCACACTTTGGCAAAGAGTTTACGCGGATGAAGTCACGTCAAACTTATGCCTATGGCGTGCTCTACCACCTTAGTGGCGATAAGCAGGCTTTAGCGCTTGCCAAGCAAGGAGCCTACTACATCATTGATCAGCTAGAAGATAAGCAAAACGGCGGCTTTATCGGCTACACAAAAGAGGGAAAAGTAGGCCAGAATTGGCAGCAGCGTACTTCTCAAGATCAAGCGTATGCATTAGTTGGCCTTGCCATGTACTACTACCTGACCCAAGACAAAAAGGTAGAAGAAGCACTCATCGCCCAACAAGCTTTTATCTTTGATAAATATCGACTTAGCGACAACAGCGGTCTTGCTTGGGTACTCGCCGACGGTGAAGATGGCAGTGCAAAACGACGTGAACTGGTTGCGCAACTTGATCAAATAAACGGCTACCTGTTGTTAGTCGCTCCTCTGCTCAAAGAGCCCATCAAATCAAAATGGCTTGATGACTTAAACTGGCTCACGCAAGCCATGATTGACCAATACCATTCTGAAGATGAACAACGCTTCTACGGTGCAATTCACGATAAAGCAGCGATGATGCCGAATGCTAATCACAATGATTTTGGGCACACCATCAAAGCGTATTGGATGACTTACCTTACAGGCCAAACATTGAATAACTCTGAATGGTCGGAGTTTGGTTTAGACGGTATGAAATACACTTTGGATCAGGCGCAATATCAGAAAGAGTTCGTGAGTGTCTCCCAATATTATGGCGAGGAACTTCAGAAAGCCTGGAAAGGACAAGAGATAACTGGCTGGCAAAGCAGACCGCACAGTGAGTGGGCTTCATCATGGGAGTGGGCGGAACTTGATCAAGCAGCAATGACGGTTTCACTTGTCGATGGTTCGATGAAAGACGTCCTGCAATACACGTTACCGACCTTTCATGATGTATGGGTCGACCACAAATACGGCGGTGTCGGGCTTGAGCCAAAACGCACCAAAGCTTTCCATTGGGGCAACGGTTATCACCAGTTTGAACATGCGCTGATTGGCTATTTGTTCGCTCAGCAAGTTGACGCGAAGCCAGCAATATTGCATTACGCAAGGCCGACCAACAGCGAGATGCCAATGGAACCGTATTACTATCAAGGCGATGTGGTGGAGCTATTGAATAAAGATGACGGAACGCAGAAGGTCAGTTTCAATAACATTCGACCTTAGCGTTGGTTGTTTGTTCTAAATGGACTTGAGATTCAGGGCTACGGGGAATGGACAAGGTCAAAGAGTTAGCACAATAGTGATGTCGCAGACCAAACAAAAGCCGCTGTTGATGATCAGCGGCTTTCTTGATGGAGATAAGCGGAGGTTAGTTGTCCAACCCTTTAATTGGGTTCATCGAGTGATAAACGGTGTTCACGTCACCAGTCATCGACAATGAACTCAAGTCATCAATGAAGAAACGGCTGGTCATTGTGTGCTTACCGCCATTGATAAAGATTTCGATCACTGACTTATCAACATAAACCTCGATGATTTGCTTGGTGCTCAACCTCGGTGCTTTTCTCACTGAGCCAAACTCTTCCGCGTAGAGCTGAGACATCTTACTGCGATCAAGCATGAACTCCTTTTCTGTAGCACTGAATACGATGTTATCACCCGCAACGTTAGTAAGTGTAAACTCAAACTCGTCAGTATCCGTTTCGAGCTCAACCATGAAGCTGGTTGTATCCAATTCAAGAGCATTTTCAACCACCACAGCTTCACCCTGTAGCGCTTTCAATTCAGGTAAAGCAGACTGAACAAGATAGCCATCTTGGATTTGAAGTTCGCGTGGTAACGACAACATGCCCGCCCACTGATACTCATTAGATGGTGTATCAATCTCAGGCAGACCAATCCAAGCAATCAGAATACGGCGGCCTGTATCATCTAAATAAGTCTGTGGTGCATAGAAATCGAAGCCATAATCTGGCTGCGCAATATCTTGGTGGTTTTCCAGTTCTACCGAATCGAGATTTAGGCGGTCACCGACGATATAAGCCACCGAGTAGATATTTTTGAAATCGTATGGATTTTCGCTAGACACACCTTGTGGAGAAAACAGCATCACCGACTGATTCTCTATTTCAAAGAAATCTGGGCATTCCCACATATAGCCAAGGTTGTTGTAACGAGTTTGAATTGGACCTTTGTGCTGCCAATTCATCAGGTCTCGGCTGCAATATAGCGCCATAGAGCCAGTATTTTGAGGCGTTTGAGCACCCACAACCATCAGATAATCGCCGCCCTGTTTCCACACTTTTGGGTCGCGGAAATGTTCGGTGTAGTGATCGTTTTCGATAACCACGCCGTGCTTTTCTATTTTGCCGTCAGCAGTCATCTTGGCAAAACATTGAGTTGGCACTCGCAACCAATTTCCGTCGCGCTTGTTACCTGTAAAAAACAACAATGCATTGTCGTTTTCAACCAATGCACCACCAGAGTAAACACCGTGAGAGTCGTAATCTTGGTCTGGGTGCAAGCCAATGCCGTGGTCTTCGAAATGAACGAAGTCTTTGGTAGAAAGGTGGTACCAGTACTTCATACCATGGACGGGGCCAACTGGCGTCCATTGGTAAAATAGGTGGTGTTCACCATTAAAGAAACACAGACCATTCGGATCATTAAGCAGACCAAACTTAGGCGCAATATGGTAGCTTGGATAGCCAGAGTCTTGTTTGCGAAGCTCTACCATCGCATCAATACTATCTAGAGAAATATCTTCTATACGGCGATATCTTTGCTCTACTGTCCAGTTCGAGTTCAAACTCATACACTCTCCTCTACGGCATTCGTATTTGAAGAGTCTTTTTGAATAAACTGAGTAAGAGCTTCTTGCGTTGGAAGTGCGGTCATTGCGCCTTTTTGCGTGGTCGCCAGTGCACCACACCCATTCGCCCACTGAATTGCAGAATCGACGACTTGTTGATTGTTCCACTCATCATCTTGAGAAAGCTTTGCAAGCAAACCGCCAACAAAAGCATCGCCTGCACCCGTGGTATCCACTGGCGTCACTGAGCGACCTGAAATCAACACACCTTGGTTTTCAAATACTCGCCAAACGCCTTTCGCGCCCTGCGTAACCAAAACAAGCGTGTTGTTAAGATCTGCAATGTTAGCTAAACCTTGTTCGATAGAAGTTGAATCGGTTAAGAAATCCAGCTCTTCTTCTGAGAATTTAACCACATCAGCCAATTCAACCGCTTTCATGACCACAGACTTAATTTCAGATGGGTTTTGCCATACTTCATCACGAAGGTTTGGATCGAAACTGATGTAACCGCCCGCGGCTTTCATGCGTCGGATAGCTTCAAAGGTACTGCTTCGGCTTGGTTCATTAGCTAAAGAGATTGAGCAGACGTGTAACCACTCGTTTTTCTTAAATTCGGGAATGTCTTCAACAGACATAAACTGGTCGGCACTTGGCTTAACCATAAACGTAAAACTGCGCTCGCCTTGGTCATCAAGATCTACCACCACGGTTGATGTGCGTTGTTCAGGGTCCTTCACCAAACGCTCGGTATTCACACCTTCCTTTTGCAGAGTCACCTCCATAAAAGTGCCAAACGGGTCGTTACCCACTCGGCCGAAAAATGCGCTTTTGCCTAAAAGGCGAGAAATCGCTACCGCGACATTGGCAGGCGCACCGCCCGGACATTTCAATAATGTCGAGTCAGTCTCCGGAATGAGGTCGACGACAGCGTCTCCAGTTACCCAAACTTGATTCATCTTTCTTACCTTAAAACTGAAAATCATGACAACCGAAAGCGATGGCCATCGAAAGCAGTAGCAACCGAAAGCAAGGTGACACTTCACGCAGTCATATAAAAATACAAAAAGGCTAGCTAAGCCAAATCACCTAGCTAGCACCCCAAAGCTTAGGAAATGAAGTGAAAAGGGGGGGCTTCACTCCTAGGGAGAAACGTTAAGCTGTTGCTTTAATGTTTTGCTTGCTGCGCTCACGCAGACCTAAAACAACGGTCAGAGCAAAGGCAGTCACGAACGCGATAATCATACCTACCACGTAGTAGCCAATTTTTTCTGGTGATATTGAGATGATGCCCGGAATACCCGCCGCACCCAGTGCTTGTGCTTTCACATTGAACATAGTGATAAACGCGCTTGAAACCGCAGCTGCACAGACCGCAGCAATGAATGGATAGCGAAGCTTCAAGTTTACACCGAACATTGCAGGTTCAGTAATACCAAGCAAACCGGTCACACCAGAAGGAATCGCGATACCTTTCATTTTCTTATCTTTACTCATGAAACCAACCGCCAGTGCCGCTGCACCTTGTGACACGTTAGACATCGCCGCGATAGGGAAGATGAACGTACCGCCAGTCGTTGCGATATCCGCAAGCAGCTGAGTTTCAATAGCAATAAAGCTATGGTGCATACCAGTAATAACGAACGGCGCATAAATTAAACCAAATACCGCACCACCAATGAAGCCTGCGCTGTTGTATAGCCAGTTAAGACCGTCACCCAGTAAGAAACCGATATCACGTGTAAATGGACCCACAACCGTAAATGTCAGAAGGCCAGTCACGAAAATAGCCAGTAGCGGCGTTAGCAAGTTATCCAGAACCGAAGGAATAACTTTACGTAGGCCAAGCTCAACTTTCGCTAGAATAAACGCAGAAACAAGAACGGGCAGTACTGAACCTTGATAGCCCACTTTCTCGATTTCGAAACCTAAAATGTTCCAAACTGGAATACTGCCCGAAACCGATGCGCCACCGAAGCCCCAGCCGTTAAGCAAGTCTGGGTGAACCATCAACATACCTAGAGCCGCGCCAAGGTATGGGTTACCACCAAACTTCTTACTCGCTGAAAATGCTAATAAAATAGGCAGGTAGACAAAAGGAGCATTAGCAAATGTATTGATCATGTTTGCTAAGTCGGTCAAACCCGGATTAGCGTCGATTAAAGATTTGCCATCAATGAACAAGCCTTGAGCCGTCAATAAGTTGTAGATACCCATCAAAAGACCACCAGCAACAATCGCCGGAATGATTGGTACAAAAATATCAGACAGACCTTTCACTGCGCGTTGCAGGATATTTTGGTTGTCAGCACCTGCAGACGCTACATCGTTGGTCGACATTTCCGTCATTTCAGTCAGCTTAGCCAACTCAGCATAAACTTGGTTTACGATACCTGAGCCAAAGATGATCTGATATTGACCTGCCACTTTAAACTGGCCCTTAACCCCTTCTAGGTTATCAATCGCCTGTTCATCAATTTTATCTTGGTCTGCAACCGCAAGACGCAGACGAGTCGCACAGTGTGCAAGTGCGGTGATATTACTTTTACCACCTAATAGAGAAAGCAGCTCTTTTGCTATTTTTGGATAATTCATTACATACCCCATTGGATTATCATTTGAGCTTTTGAATTTTCGGGAACGTTTGCAAAACAAATTTTTGCCTATAAATAACAAATGATCAAAGATAATGGCTCCATAATGTGAGAATGATCTTTAAATTATCTCCCTAGGATGAAGTGACAAGGTTAAAATCGCCTTACAAACAGGAAATGTTATTCCAGGTTTGCAAACAATCCCAAAACTAAAATTACAAATGGATAATGAATAATGGCTAGTCTTCATGATGTTGCTCGTCTCGCTGGAGTTTCCAAGTCGACGGTTTCTAGAGTAATCAACGATGAATATGGTGTAAAAGACGCGACCAAAGTGAAGGTGCGTAAAGCGGTCGAAGAGTGTGGCTATCTCCCAAACCAAGTCGCTAAAGACTTGAAATCTCAGAAAACCAATCTCGTTGGTGTGATTGTCCCTAGGGTTTCTTCCCACGCTACCTCTCAAGGTGTCGACGGTTTAACCGCAGTCTTAGAGCAAGCGGGCAAGCATGTTTTATTAGCGAGCACACACCAAACACACCACAAAGAACTTGAATATATTCAGATATTTAACCAAAAGCGAGTAGAAGGCATCATCCTATACGCGACTCATCTAGACAAGCAATTAGTTAAAGCCATTCAAAGCTCTGCTGTGCCGGTGGTATTGGTTGGTCAAGACGGATCTATGTTTAACATCCCAAGCATTGTGCACGATGATGCACGTGTAGGGTTCGAAGCGGGTAATCGCCTAATCGCGAAAGGTTGTAAGAATATGGGGTTCATTGGCGTTCAAGGCGATGACATCGCGGTCGACAAGATGAGATCGGAAGGATTTACTCAATCGCTCCAATTCAACGACCTCACACTGCAATTTCACGCGCGAGGCGACTTCACCATAGATTCCGGCTACCAGCTGGCTAAGCAGTCTCTCAAAGAGCACAAGAAGCTCGACGGCCTGTTCTGTGCCACTGACCGTATCGCAATCGGTGCGATCAGAGCGATTCAGGAAGCAGGGTTCATTCCAGGGAAAGATGTATTGGTGCTCGGTGTGGGTGACGATGAACTCGCTTCCGTATGCACACCAACGCTGTCTACGTTTAACTATGCGTTTGATAAAGCGGGAGAAAATGGAGCCAAACTGTTGCTCGACCGTATTGAGAAAAAAGGCTTTGAAATGAGTAAAATGGTGCTGACCTTCACCACCATTGACCGAGAATCTTGCTAGTTAATCAGTTCAACAGCTAGCAAAAAGAGCCAGAGTATTAACTAGTCAAACATCTAAACACAGATGCCAAAATGCCAACCTACAAGTTAAAATGATAAGGTTGGCATTTAATGATGCAAATATCACATCATGATTGACGATCTCTATCTCAACGATATATCAAGCAATTAGAACCAAGTTTCCATCTGCAGTGCAAACAGAACCTCGCCGCCCTCTCCCATCGTTGCTGCATCTGCCTCAGTGCTGATCGAGTAACCATTCAGGTCTTCACTCCAATCTACATAGCTTACAGCGAAACGTAGTTCTGGTCGGTCAAAAAAACCAGTGCTGGTTGAAAGCTTCAGTGTTGGTGCAACTGTCGCTTTGTAGAAACCTCCGCTCGCTTGCTCTGTCGAGTTGTCTAAATCCATGTACTGCAATGAACCTTCGTAAACCATCTCAAAGTTTTCTGAGAACTCTTGAGCTAATCGAACGTTTAAAGAAGCCCATGTGAACTCGTCATTCTTCTTCAGACGGTCTTGGCTATGCTCTGCCATCAATGCAGGCGCTAAACGCCAGTTGTCGCCAATACGAGTGACGCCGTAGCTAAACAGGCGAACGGCTTTTGCGTCATCCAGCAGGTCACCATTGGAACCGATGCCTTTTAGCTCTGCACCTAGGCCACTACCCACTAACATACCCGTTTTAAAGAAGCCTTCGCTCAGACCAAAGAAGTTGTCTCCATGGTACGCAAACATTGCGTGTACACCGCTTTCAGCTGCGCCATTTAGGCGGCTATCGTTGTCTGCTGAGGTCATACCGCTCAACATCACTTGCCATTGGCCAATACGGTTATTCATGGTTGCAATGTAGTTTTCTACATCTGTTGACGAGCTATCAATCTCACCAAAATCTCGGCCATAAATAGAGAAATTCGCTTTCCAGTTGTCGCTCATCTGAACGTCATAAACGCCCGCACCAGTACCTGATAAGAAGACAATATCCGAATCGAAAAAGTGAATATCAAAGTTGTCGCGATCGAATCGTTTACCCGCCCAAAACGTTGCTTCAGAAAACGCTTCAGATTCAGAGAACATGCTCAGACGGTTCAGTTCTGAATACACTTGTCGCACATTCAACTGGCTTTCGCTGGCAGTCCACTCGTTATTTGTCTCAGTACTGTCGGCCAACATGATGCGAAACAAAGCACTAGAGCCATCGTCTGCAAATCGCTTATGAATCAAGTTCGCTTCAACGTAATGATCATCTTCAACACCAAGACGTCCAATTGGAGCTCCAATGGCACCCGCCGCTGTCATGTAAGGACCAGTACCTGTCGCGCCGTTTAGGTCGTCGTTGATCAATAACCCAGAGCGAGCATAGCCGTGAAACTCAAACGAAGAAGCCTTTTCATTGGCCTCGGTAGAGACCTGCTCTGTTTGTGCAACCCTTTGTTCTAATTCATTAATACGTTGCTCTAATGCTGCAACGTCTTCACTTGCTAATACCGATGTAGTCATTAGCCCCATTGTTACAGCAACCGCTAAAATGTGTCGTTTCATTCTGATGTTCTCACGTTAATTGTTTTGGATTATCTGCAAACGTTCCCAAAATAATTCGTAAGCACATTTCGGCTTATACTTTTGATGTATAAGCTCTATATCGAAGAAGAAATAGAAATCAGTCGTGTTGATTACTTCACTTTTGTATCTGAGTGGATGATAGATCGATAATTTCGGGAACGTTACCGAAAATGCATAATTCTGATAACTTTGTCACAAGTGAAATTGATTAATGGGCGAAAAATAGTGTATCGCGCACATTGAAGCCTTTATCAAGGTCGTCGATAAGCTAGAGTCAGTTACGAACAAAGCGTGATGAAACACACAATAACCACCACCTTTAACTGATGAATAACTCGATTATCGAAGGTGAACACGGTTTTGTTCGATCTAATAAATGACGATCGAATCATAAAAGGGAAGTTAGAAATGAATCCAGATACTTATGAAAGCTTCCAATAAAAAAGCCAAGTTGAACCTTAGTGATCAACTTGGCTTTAAATGGCTCAATGAATGCTTTCTAGCGCGTTGTAACGTCACAAAAGTAGAGATTATTTAATTGGATAATGTCGCTTTAAAAACGCAATCACATGCGGTACATACTTATCGGTATCAAAAATTGGAGCACTATGACCAACACCCTCCTCGATAAACAGCTGATTCTCAATGCCGTACTTGTCCAAAGCATGTTTGAGGATCTGGCTTTGCGCTAAAGGCACTCGCTTATCCAGTGTTCCATGGAACTGAATGTAAGGCGGAGCATCACTGTTTATATAACTGGTCGTTGAAGCTTGTGCCGCTAGCTCTGGTACTTCACTCGGGATATCACCTAAAAAGCGTGACACCGACGACTTTTTACTGGTTGGTCTGTTCCCTTTATTACCTAGTTCCAGCAGGTCCGTCGGGCCAAAAAAGCTTACAACTCCAGCCACTCGATACTTAGGTTCTGAGTAAAAGCTAATGTCACCGTGCGTATTACTTGCGCCGACCAATCCCGCTAAATGACCACCAGCTGAACGCCCCATCATAACCACGTTATCGGCGGCAAGATTGTACTTGTTAGCATGGTCATGAAGATAGTTAATAGCATCATTAATATCCGCGACTGGTTTTGGGAAAGTTGCTTCGCCACTTAAACGATAATCGACCGCAGCCAACGCATAACCTTCATCCAAAACAGAATTAAGCAACAACGGGTTTTTAGTCGGAATATCGTCTTTAGTGCCACGCTTCCACGCACCGCCATGTACCCAAACGAGCAACGGATATTTTCCATCAACCTTTGCTTCTGTTTTGGGAAGGTAGAGATCAAGCTTGATCTCTCGTGCTTCTACCGTCTTAAACAAGATGTCCTTTTCTACTGTGTATATCGCATTAGCATTAGCATTAGCATTAGCATTAGCAGCCGATAATCCAACAAATGAAAGCATCAGTAATTTTGTTATCTTTTTCATTATGAACCTCTTATCTAGAATGACGCTTCTGCTGCTAACCAGTAACGACGACCATCTTCAACGTAGCCAAACTCTTCGTAATCGGTTTGTTCATCAAATAGGTTGTAGATACCAGCCATCACCTTAAGGTTCTTTTGCACATACCAGTTGGCACCTAAGTCAACATAAGTAATTGATGGCGCTTCGTATTGTGTTCTTGAACTACTCGTTGTCGGTTCTGACTCTTTGCCACGGTATGTCACTCGCATCCAAGATTGGACATCATCACGTACTTGCCAATCTGCATTTACGGTAACTAAATGCTCAGGAACTTGTGTTAGTGGCTTACCCTCATCTTCACCAGACTGCTTCTCAGTATATGTATAGGTATACGTCGAACCGACAGAAATCGCCTCAGTAATGCCTTTGTTTATCGTGTATTCAGCACCGTAAGTAATCGCGTCTTCAATGTTCACGTAGGTAGAATCACAACCACGTCGGCCACAGTTAGTGCTCAGCTCTTTCTTGTCGATCTTGTCTTTAAAGTCACTGTAGAATACGGTGATGTTCGAGCTTAAATCGGCATCGCCAACAAAGTACACGCCCATTTCACTGTTCACTGACGTCTCGGCTTTTAGATCAGGATTACCGTAAACCGAGCAGTCGCCACCACAACTGTCTTGCGCCCAACCCGCTTCCATCTCAGTTAAGCCTGGTGCTCGATATCCCGTTGAAACACCGCCTTTCACTGTCCAATATGAGTCGACACTCCACACACCATAAACGCGAGGGCTCAGATGAGACTCGAACACGTCATTTTGATCAAATCTGAGGCCAGTTGTTAGAGCAAAAGAATCGGTGATGTACCATTCATCTTCCGCAAACAGTGACCATTGGTTATTTTTGAAGACATGATCTTCTGCAGAATCTGTCAGCTCCTGACGTGTATAGTTGAAGCCGATAGTTAGGTAGTGCGCCTCAAGCACAGGCATAGACCATTGTGAGTTCAGAGTCAGGTTTTCCACTTCCATTTCTCCGCCTTCATTCTCAACCGTTTCATTGTTGATGTATGAAGTGCCCGAGCCCCAGTCGTAGTTGCCTGAGTGAGATAGGCCCAATGATTGACGATTGTTCACACGCTCAGAATCTGTGGTTTTCGATTTTCCATCCGTCGTCACTCGTTCTTGATCGTGATAGGTGTAATCAAACGAGAAAGTATCGTCATCCGTAGGCGTCAAGTGTAGTGCGCCACGGTAACTCTCTAATGTTTTGCCTCCGTATCCGTAAAGAATCTCATCTTCCTTACGCTCTTGATATAAACCAGAGAAAGAAGCACTCAACAAGCCATCAATAAGAGGGCCCGCTAGATGCACTTGGCTTTGATATGAATTGCCCGAGTCTGAGTTCTCTTGCAGTGTTGTTTCACCACTGTCATACGATAGATATTTTGCTCAGCAGAAGGCGGCTGATGCGAAGATAAGGCAAAGTGCACATCACCTGCGACCAAGGCTTCGAAATGACGCTTGGGCGCAGAATCTAAACTCACGATCATGTTCGGCGCTTCTTTGCGGATCTTAGCGATCACCTTGGGCATTAAGGTATTAATTTGAGGCAGTAAGCCATAAAATTTCACAGTACTATCAACCTTGCTTGGGTCAAACGACTGCTTATGAACCAACTTTTCCAGGTTAGTAATAACGGTGTTGATATCGTTTTTAATCGACTCTGCTTTTGGGGTCAGCTCATAGCCATACTTCTTACGTACCAGCAGCTCATCATCAAAGAAGGTACGCATTTTTTGTAGCGTACGACTTACCGAAGACTGGCTCATGTTCAGAGACATTGCGGTATTAGAGACGTGTTTTTCTTCGAGTAAATGCTTAAGAACGAAAAGAAGATCCAGGTCAATCTGGGAGAGGTTCATGAGTGCGTCACCAAAATAATGAGGGCATCGTTGAGACAATACGCCGCGCTCAAACCACGGCAATGCATATCAATGATTGGGGTTCAAGATATCGAGTTAACGGCTCTGCGAGCATGATTTAAAGTTCAATAGAAAAACGACTAAATCAAAAAATAGAAATAGAGATCGCTACTTTCTCTTCCCCTGCTCCACCAACTTTTCATTCCATGCCGTATTGCCGTCACGCTTAGTCACGTCATACTCTGAACAGAACTGAGATATGGTCATATTGTTATCGCCAGTGGCAAGCTTGAGAGCCAACTGAACTTGTTGAAGCTTGCTTTGCAGTCGCAAGATTTGACCAGCATTTGGGCTTTTCTCTTTGGCGTATTTTAAAGCCGCATGCTTACGTTCTGCCGCGCCCGCTCGGCGATCTGCTTCTGATAACAGATACTTGAGTTGAGCAACACTCTTGCCTTTCTTGAAGGCAGGATCAAGCAACTCAACGCATTCATCAAACGATGGATCGATAACGTATGGGTCAACTTTATGAGCTTGTTGGCGCATCCATTCGAGTGCGAGTTTTTCATCTGACATAATTACATCTTTACCAAAGAAACAGCCCTATATGGTATCGCTCAATAGCAAACCGCTGCAATAACAAATTGAGTGACTTTACGCCTTTTTACACTGTGCCGATTGACTAATTTAACAATCACAGCTCCAATAGTTGGCTTTAACGCATCACAAACAGCTCTTCGTGGTAGTGCTTTTCAATATCAAATTGATAGGTGTCTAATTCTTTTTTCAGTGATGTAGAGAACAACTCCGGCCCGCAGAAATACATCTCGTACTCGTTGAGGTCGCCACATTGATTGACAATTCTTCCGGCGTTTAGCCGCGGTGAGTGCAAGGTATCTATCACGGTCAACTTCACACCAACCGCGAGTGCTAGGTGCCACAACTCATCGATTAATTGCTTATCAACACCGCGAGTACAATAAAACAGTTGAATACGAGGATGATCTCGTTCTGTTTTGAGCGCTTCAAGTGTTGCAAAAAACGACGCTATCCCGACACCACCAGCAATCCAAATTTGTGGCTTGCTTAGGTCAAAATAAAGTCGACCATAGGGTCCTTCAACCGTAACCGCATCGCCCGCTTTCACTCGTTCATATAGGCCATTAGTAAAATCACCCAGCTCTTTGATCAAAAAGCGCAGCTCTGGATCATCACTGCCAGAAACAATGGTAAACGGATGCGGGTCTTCATTACCGAAACGCAAGTACGCAAACTGCCCAGCTTTGTGACCTTGCCAAGATGCCTCCGGTTTTAACACCAGCTCCATCACTTCAGCTTGTGGAAAATAGCGAGTCGAGATAATCGTCGCTGAGTGACGATTACGACGCCCAACCAAGCCCAACAAACTGTAAATCGCTGCGATAGACCCAGCCAAAGCAAATGCCACAGTTAGATAATAAATAGGTTCTCCCCAATACGCTCGTTTAAGCAGGATTACTGAGTGGAAAGCGATAAACAGGTACGCAACCGACATCAGACGGTGCGACAATTTAAACGGTTTGTACTTCACTGCCGCCCATAGTGACGCCACCAGTAAAATGAGCAACAAGTAGAAGCCCCACTCGCCAATACTCTGAGCAATACCGCGTAATTCATTGACCCATAACTCCCATCCAGTCAAAACAGCTTGCGGCCCTGAACCATCGTGTCGAACAGGCTTATCTAACACACCAGACACCACCAATGACTTAGGTATTTGGTACCACAACCAGTGTGTCACACCCAGTGCAACACCACCGATACCGAGCCATTTATGGACTCGATATGCTTTATCCATACCTTTCAGCCAATTCTCAACCATAGGCAAACGCATCGCCAAGATCATTGTGATGGACATTAACACCAGAGACAAAATACCTGAGTACTGAATCATGGCTGAGCGCCATTCAAAGACATCGCTTGAAGCGAATAATTGCGGTTCCATCGCAAACCAAAAGGCTGACATTGTGGCAATCATTGCCCAAATGATATTGCGGACTGTTTTCATTTGTTAACACTCATAAAGACGACATCATTACTTTAGCTCCTGTGATGTAAAGGGACGTCAACGTACGTAAATCTATGCAAAGGATCTCGTTCATTGTGCTGTAGCAGAGATAAAAGAGACAAACTGCCCACGGCCAATAAGCGCTCTTTGATCGATAAAAGCGGATTCTTCGTACATATAAGTCCGTTAGTGAGCATGCTCGAAGATAACAATAAATGAGAAGAAGAGAAGATATGAAGGACATGACCCTTTCTAAACAAGATATCCAAACAATGGACCCGCGCCACCGCATTCGTTTGGTTAACTCCCTATCTGGATTTAAAAGCGCCAACCTAATTGGTACTTGTGATAAACAGGGGCTTGAAAACCTTGCGATAGTGAGCTCTGTCATTCACCTAGGGTCTGATCCGGCGCTGCTTGGTTTTATTGTTCGCCCAGATAAAAGCCGCCGTCATACGCTAGAAAACATCCTAGAAACTAAGTACTTCACCGTTAACAGCATTGGTGCTGACTTTGTTAAAAAGGCCCATCAAACCTCGGCTCGCTACCCTAAACCAGTCTCAGAATTCAACGCGGTCGGCTTAACGGCCTATTATGACGACACATTCCCCGCTCCCTTCGTCTTGGAGAGCAGTTTAAAGATAGGGTTAGCGTTCAAAGAACAGATAACAATCGAAAGCAATCAAACGCAAATGTTGATCGGTGAAGTTATAACGATTCACGCACCCAAACGCGCCGTGATGCCGGATGGCTACCTTGATTTAGAAGCGTTGGATTTGGTCACGGTATCAGGGCTTGATAGCTACCACGTAACTCAAAGACTGCACCGATTAAGCTATGCAAAACCACAACAGCCACTCTTTCCACTCACTCGTGAAGGTAACCCAACTTCATGGGAAGCTTTCGAACTCAATCTAAACTAATTTTGTTCGGCAATTTGCTATCAAAAGTGCTAACGTCCTTTAATTCCAAGAGATGCATCTCACACAGGCGCATCTCACTGAGCACACTATTCATTCTTACGTCTGTTTCCAAGGACCCTTTTGAAGTTAACTCACTTTAAATACAAAACGCGCGAAGGCCCAGACTACCGACATGGCGATCAGGTGTCATTCATGGACATCAAACAAACCTTCGGTATGGGCAGCATTCGTGTGGGTGCTTGGGTGACGAAAGAAGAAAAAGAGTTGGCCGCAAATCTGATATTCGATTCGCTAGCCGACTTGGCTTACATCTTGGCTTTGCCACCAGAAGCGATTGGCCTTCGCGGCACATTAGGCTTAGCGTTCGGCAGTGGCGGCAGAAAAGGCGTACAAGCACACTATGCCCCGAACCAACGAGAATTAGCCCTCGCGAAGAATGCCGGAGCTGGCGCGCTCGCTCACGAGTTTTGGCATGCATTTGACCACTATATCGCTGAGAAAGCGTTTGAAATCGGCGATACCTCTGGCCCTCGCAAGCAGATCCTGTTCGCCAGCGACTGTTGGTTGCACGATAGAACGGTGCGACCTCATCCATTAAACGAGAGTTTGATGTCTTTGTTTGACGCCACCTTGCTTAGCGACAATAACTTGGACAAACACGATTACGTGGCTCGCAGCGTTATTGCCGACAAGGCGATGTCTGCCCGTTACTTCTCACTACCCACAGAGATGATGGCACGTGCCTTTGAGTCCGTGATTGAATCGTGTTCCGATATCAAGAACGCGTATCTGGTCAATGGCACAACCAAGCCTGACATGTACCCCGTGTATCCAGATATAGCGCACCGAGAACAGATATACCAAGCCCTGCAAGGTTACTTCGCACCATTAGGGCGATCTTTGAGTAAATAGCATTTTGAGTCAGTAACTCTCTGCATATTTACAATGAATGACATGTACCATAAGTTGATCATGTGTAACCTCTGATATAACATGTACAACAAGCGGAACATGTATAATAGTTAATTCATGAATGATTAACTATTCTGTGTATATAGAAAGATTAAACATATCCAAAAGCAACAGGGTAAATAAGTGATGAATATTGTTTCTTTTACTGAGGCCAGAAATAGCCTAAAGTCTGTGCTCGATAGAGTGGTAGACGATTCTGATGTTACGGTAATAACCAGGCGAGATTCAGAAGATGCAGTGGTAATGTCTCTTGATCATTTTAATTCAATGCAAGAAACCTTGTACCTAATGAGCTCGCCTAAAAACGCTGAAAGATTGGCTGAATCTATTGCTCAACTCGAAACCGGAAATACAACCGTTCGAGAATTGAATAATGACGAATGATCGAAAGATTGTATTTACAGATAATGCTTGGGAAGATTACCTATACTGGCAAACCCAAGACAAGAAAATGCTCAAGAAACTAAACAAGTTGATTGAAGCTGCCAAAAGAACGCCCTTTGAAGGGATTGGAAAGCCGGAGCCACTAGTCGGCAACCTGTCTGGCTTTTGGTCAAGACGAATCGATGACAAGAATCGATTAGTGTATAAAGCAGATGACGATAACTTTTACATAATTGCTTGTCGTCACCACTATTAAAAGCAGTAAGCAGCACATAGAAAGAGCAGTAATGATCAGTTGGCCATCTTTGGTAAAACTCGACGGTGACGATGAGCTTATTTACGTCGCATCCGAGAACGATTTTCAGGCAGAATGCTCAGACATGATCTTGGGTGAAGATGATTACCTCATCGATTCTGAAGGTGACAGTTACGCACTTCAATCGAACTCAAATCAACTGTCGCTAGCGAAACGAACTGAGCAGTATTCAGTAGAAAGCGTGACTAAGCTGATACGAAATCATGAGTTCCAGAAAGCCGAAGTGTGCCTGATGAAGATCCACTTCCTGACGATTGAAGAAGCGATTCAGTCTTTGGCTTTTGAGCCACGTTAATAGTTCATTTAAAAGCTAATAAACGAAACCTGTTAAAACAAAAACAGCGCCAATTTAGGCGCTGTTTTCTAGGATGCAATGAGTGGTAATAACCTCAACAACTAAGACGTCGCTTTGTGCGTAATTCCTGACTTATCAACAACCCCTTCAGCAAACTCACCACGCTCAAGTTTTTCGCGTAAAATTGCATGCTGGTCTTCAGTAAAGGTATAACGAGACATAATAAATATACGTACCAAAGCCCCTAAAGCCGGCAGTAAAGCAATACAAAAGAACATGCCATTCAATGCTGTTTCTGTTTGGTCCGCATTTGGAACATAACCAATAGTTGTCAGGATCAGACCTGTTACACCACCTGCTACCGCAACGGATAATTTACCTGTAAATGTTTGGCCAGAGAAAGTTATCGCTGCTGTACGCTTACCACTATGGTAGTAAGAGTATTCAACGGTATCTGCAATCATCGCTGAAATAAGCGGGTTAGTCATCATAAAGAGCCCCGTTACTACTGCCAGCCACATCATCACCACCGTTGTGTTGTCATAACCTGTTAGATAAAAACCAACACGTGCGATAATTTCCAACACACATAGCGCAATAAAGATATCTCTCTTCTTGAAACGTTTAGTTAGGATTGGCGTCGCTAAACACGCGATAGCACTGACTAAAGTGATAGTACCAATCAATGAAACTAAACCTGCATCGCCCATGTTGTAGGTGAAAAAGAAAATGTATAAACCATTAACTAGATTGAAGAACACATTCATAAAGAATGCAGCCAAGATGAAGAATAATGGCTTGTTTTTACGTACCGCTTGAAAAGTATCTTTCAGTGTTACTTTTTCACAGCTCGCCGTCGAAATACGCTCTTTGGTATTGTAGAAACCGTTCAGCATAAACAGCAGACCTGCCACCATCAATACGATAACAGCAGGTAAGTAACCTTGATCAGCACGACCATCAGCAAAAAATGCGCTTAATTTAGGAAAAATAACTAGCGTTGCGCCAATACCAGCATTAACACCTAACATGGCACACGTTGCTGCTTTGGCACGCTCTTGAGGCTCATCAGTCATCACCGACGACATTGACCAAAATGGCACGTCAGAGATGGTGTAAAGGGTACCCCACAGAATATAAGTGATACCCGCATACATCACTTTAGTCGACATGTCCGCATCGATATTATAGAAGGTAGCGATGGTCACCAATACAATCAAAAACGGAGTAAACAACATGTAGGGACGGAACTTACCGAAGCGAGATTCTAACGTATCCATATAGCCAGCAATCAACGGATCATTAACAGCATCCCACACTCGTGCAATAAGAAATATGGTACTCGCAGCAATCGGCGAAATACCGAGAATATCGGTGTAGAAGTACAAGATGAACGAGCCAACCAAGCCAAAACTAAAGCATTGGCCCACGCCATAACCGAAATAAGAAATCAGCTCTCTATTGTTCAATCTATTTTTTATAGTAGTCATTGTTCACGTCTCGATTGATTTAATTCTAGTTTAGAAGCCGACCTTTTTCTCTAGGCCGGCTAAATGACAGTTATTCCACCTCTGCGAGTGTTTGAATCAACTGTACTTCGCTTGCATCATATGGCTGTCCTTGGTCATCAAGCAGATCGTGGAACCACTGACTGGCATAGTTAACGTCATTGCGTTTAATTTCAGGCCAAGGAAGGTGCGTTTGTGTTTTACCTTTCACTAATCCCCATTGATAGCAGCCAATATTCTTATCTTTAAAAATTGGCAGCTGTTCATGTAAGGAAGATTGTGCATGACGTGCTAACCACTCGGTACACATCATCGGGCGATTGTGCGCTTGCACAACTTTCAGCGCTTCATGGAACAAATCCAACGGAAGATAAGCATGGAAAGTGATAATGTCCGATAGCTCCATCGCTCGGCGATCGGTTGGATGCTCAAAAATAGGCAAACTACGGTCGAGAATACTAGGGCAATGCCATGCACCCACCGTTAGGGGCTGAGTCGGGTTCACATCGCGCGCCCACTCAAACGCTTTTTCCATCAACTCGTGGCTAAACGTCTCCATTTCTTCATCGTAAGCTAGCTCACCATTGGTGGTAAAAATCATACGGTTGGTAGGCTCGTTGTACAGATCCCAAATCGCAATACGCGGGTCGTTTTTATAAGTCGAGATAATGTCACGGATGTAAGTTTCAACGTCACCCCACTGTGACTTATCCATAACAACATTACGACCTGGGCTGGCCGCAGCTTGGCTATTATGCAGGTCAGGGACGGGGGCTTTTTGTTGACCTAGATACGGATGGTCACCGGAGAATCCACAATCATCCATTGGGGTCATCATTACCTTAATCTGGTTTCGTTCACAAATATCTAAGAAATGATCAATGCGCTCATGCAGTCCTTGGCGGTCGACTTGCCACACAATGAAAGGCAAATTGGTACGCAGCGTGTTGTAGCCAACCTCTCTCGCCCAAGCCAACTCTTGTTCCATTATTTCTGGTGAAAATGAGTCTGCTTGCCACATTTCGTTCCAGTTTACAGCCGTCCTTGGTAAGTAATTAAATCCACGTAACCATCCATGTTGTTGTTGCCATTGCCACGCTTTGTCTTCAGACCATCTTTTCATCTTACTCACCTTGAAACTAAATTATTAACTAATAATATTAGCTAATATAATGAGCTGCATTTTTATCGCTACTATCTAAGATTAAAAACGAGTGAGCAATCACAACTATCAGACTGCTCGGACAACTTTTTGTGATCCCCATCTTTAACAGGTGATCGAAAGCTGATAATTAGCTAATATCTTTAGCTAACTAAGTTGAGTTGAAATTTACGATGGCTAAAAAAATCACTATGAGTGACATTGCTGCAGCGGCAGGTGTGTCTCAATCAACGGTATCACTGGTACTTAATGGTTCAACGTCTGTAAAAATTGCAGACACCACAAAAAGTAAAGTGCTCGATACCGCCGAATCACTTGGCTACAAAAATAAGAAAGTCGCTCATGCGCTGGGTCGACCTAATAAAATAGCACTGGTTGTCAACGGGTTATCGAGTTATGACCCTTTTATTGATGCTATAAACTCAGCGCGTGAAGAGGCTTGGGCGAACGACTTTATTTTAGTGATCTTCAATTACAGCCACGATGAAGTGCTAGCGAGCAAAATTGAAGTGGAAATCAACAGCGGAGATTATGCAGGCTTGGTGTACGCATCGAGCATGACTCGTGAACTTGAACAACAACGGGTCAATACGCCTCTGCCAACCGTGCTCCTAAACTGCACAAACGAAAGCAATAGCGATGCACCAAGCATTTTACCTGCCGATATGATCGGTGCTTACAAAGCGGTCTCTCACCTTATCCAACAAGGCTATTGTCGTATTGCTATGCTCACAGGCGAAAACTGGATGCTTGCGAGCCAACAACGCAGTGAAGGCTACCGTCAGGCACTAATTGATGCCGATATTGTCCCGAACAGCAATTACTTAGCAGAGGCCAACTGGTCATTAAAAGAAGCACATCAGCAGACATTAGCTTTGTTTAAGTTAGCTCAACCACCAGAAGCTATCTTTTGTGGCAGTGATTACATGGCGATGGGGTGCTATCAAGCACTGGCTGAACTAGGGCTTAAGATCCCTCAAGATGTCGCGATCGTTGGCTACGATAACCAACAAATCGCATCGGAAAGTTTTCCTGCGTTAACATCCGTTGAATTACCTTACTCAGATATGGGCAAGCTAGCGATTGAGTCCTTAATGGCGCAAATTGAGGCTCAGCCTTTGTTATCCAGTAGACGAAAAGTGGAAGGAGAATTGATTATTCGTACATCCTCAACACCATCGGATAAGGTGGGCACATAGCCCACCAATAGTTAGGGCCTAAAACTTAAACTGATAAACCGTCTGATGTTGATAAAGCTCTCCAGACTTCAGGAGCCCGCGGTTAGGTCCCCATTCTGGCTTATTAGGACCATCTGGAAAATATTGGGTTTCTAAGCAAAGACCATCGTACAACTCATAATTTTTACTCTTACCAGGCGTCCCTGCTAGAAAGTTACCCGAATAAAACTGAATAGCAGGCTTCGTCGTTTTTACCTTCATCACGACTTCTTTTGCAGGTGCAACCAGAACCGCTGCAACCGACTCTCCATCGGTCACTTCAGGCTGAAGCACAAAAGCATGATCATAACCACCAGCCATTTTCTGGTCCGACTCAGTCAGAAAATCCCGCCCAATGAGCTTTGCGTTTGAAAAATCAAAACTCGTATCCTCAACCGCCTTTATTTCTCCCGTTGGTATTAAGCCTTGATCTGTTGGTAAATAATGGCCTGAACTCAACTGCAATACATGATCCAAGCTTTTCGAACCAGAAGCCTCACCAGCCAAATTAAAGTAAGCATGATTGGTTAAGTTAACGGGGCAAGTCTTATCAGTATTGGCTTCATAAGAAATAGATACTTGGTTGTCATCCGTTAGAGAATAGGTAACTTTGACACCAAGATTACCCGGATACCCTTGATCACCATCTTTGATATGAAGAGTAAACACTACCTTTTGTGCACTTTGTTCAACAATGCTCCAACGCTTTTTATCAAAGCCCTCTACTCCACCATGTAATGAGTTTTCACCATTATTAACCCCGAGTTGGTAGCGCTTCCCTTCAAGTTCGAATTGGCCTTTAGCGATACGGTTTGCGAAACGTCCAACAATCGCACCAAAATAAGAGCTCTGCTCCATATGTTCAGCCATATTGGGTGAGCGAAGTAACACCTCTCGAGCTACTTCATTCACTGGCATAGAACAACTCAGCCAAGTAGCTCCAATATCCATGAAGGATACACTCATTCCATTGCTGTTCTTGAGGTGGACCAGTTTAGCTAACTGACCATCAAACGATGGAGTGGATGCCATATCTTGCTCTAATTGCTCAAAGTTAGTAATCATTAGTGCCTCTTCGTCTCACAAAAATAGCGTTATATCACCACTACCCCACTTACAACTAATAATATTAGCTAATATTTTGATCTAAATTGCCTTTTACTTAATTCACATACCTTTTCAAGCGTCAGAAACAAAAACAGCGCCTCAATAGGCGCTGTTTCTCGTTTCTTATCTCGCTAGTCGATTAAGCGACAATTAAGCGATAAAAATCTGTGCCAGAGCGTAGCCTAAACAACATGCGCCCACGACACCGATTAAACCCACCGACATGAATGAGTGGTTGAAGTACCACTTACCAATCTTGGTGGTGCCAGAAACATCGAAGTTTACTGTTGCGATATCTGATGGGTAGTTCGGGATGAAGAAGTAGCCGTAAACCGCTGGCATCAAGCCGATCAACAAGGCTGGGTCTAGTCCTAAGCCAAGGCCAACCGGTAGCATCATACGTGCAGTTGCTGCTTGAGAGTTCACCACAACCGATACGATGAATAGCGCTAGTGCGAACGTCCATGGGTAGTTGGTCACCATTTCCACGATGCCAGACTTGAACTGAGGCATTGCGTATTGGAAGTAGGTATCCGACATCCAAGCGATACCGAAGATCGCAATCGCCGCCACCATACCCGATTTGAATACCACACCGTTTGGCACATCTCGCGGGTCAGTTTTAGTCGCCAGCAAAATGATACCGCCGAAGCAGAGCATCATCATTTGGATGATCACCGACATCTTGATTGGCTTGTCGCCGTCAACGATGGTTCTGATCTCAGGCACCATCGCCACGATAACAATCACCACAATCGACAATAGGAAAATCAAAACCGCATTACGAGCCGAGGTTGGCAGCACTTCATCCAAAGACGTCGCAGTAGTGCTTTCGATACGCTTTTTCCACTCAGGATCTTTTAGACGAGCTTGGTATTCAGGATCGTCGTTCAGTTCTTTGCCGCGTTTCAGGCTGTACAAAGAAAGCAAAAACGTACCAAACAGCGTTGCAGGCACCGTCACCATCAAAATGGAAAGCAGTGTAATAGAGTGTTGAATATCAGAAAGCTGCGCGAGGTAGTACACCACAGCGGCTGAAATTGGAGATGCGGTAATAGCTAGTTGAGACGCAACTGACGCTGCCGCCATTGGACGCTCAGGACGAATACCGTTCTTCAGTGCAACATCGCCAATGATCGGCATGATGGAGTAAACCGCGTGGCCAGTACCCAATAAGAAAGTCATCGAGTAAGTCACGAACGGAGCTATCAGGGTAACGCGTTTCGGGTTCTTTCTAAGCACCCTTTCCGCCACTTGCAGCATGTATTTCAAACCACCTGCCGCTTCGAGAATCGAAGCACAAGTAACAACGGCGAGGATGATCAGCATCACGGTGACAGGTGGAGACGTTGGTGGCATCTTGAAGACAAACACCTCGATAACCAAACCAATACCAGAAACAACACCTAAGCCAATACCGCCATACCGAGATCCGATATAAAGGACGACTAATAAAAATAGAAACTCAAAATACAACATAAGCAACCCTGCTAAAAATGTGGACTAATGTTATTTTCTCCCTAAGCTCAGCCATTTACTTATTGCTTGGTCACACTATGATTGCAGGCTCCCGGTAATTGTTTTTTATAAGATTATGGTCACGTAAACAGACCTGTAAGTTTATGAAATGTAATAAGAAGCCAGACGCACAAGCTAGATTTGTTATGTGGAATAATCATAATTGTTTCTGTTAGATCTGGATGGCCTATAAAACACAAGGCTCATAACTGAACGATATTATTTCAACCACAACCAATCACATTTAAAGTCATGCAGAAGCATATTGCCGAGCCGATTGGATATATTCTTACTGAACGTTGACTCGCCTATCACTAGACACTATGTCAAAATACCCGCCCTCACGATGACAACACATTAAGAACCACGGATATGAATTTTCAAGCTGCTATTTTTGATATGGATGGGCTGCTGCTCGACACCGAGCGACTTTGTATGCAGGTTTTTGAAGAAGCATGTCACGCGCAAGGTGTTCCGTTTTTGCAAGATGTCTACCTAGGCATCATTGGTTGTAACGCAAAAACCATCGAACAGATTTTTCGAAATGGTTACGGTGAAGGGTTAGATTACCCAGCGCTGAATAATGAATGGCGCACGCGCTACAGTGCAATTGTTAAAAACCAAGCAATCCCAGTAAAAGATGGCGTGATTGAGCTGCTTGAATGGCTAAAATCGAATGACATTCCAATCGCGGTGGCGACCTCCACTCAGCTTGATATCGCAAAGAAGAAGCTTGAGCTGGCTGGCCTAGATTCGTACTTCACTTCATTAAGCACAGGCTGCGAAGTGACTCACGGCAAGCCTCACCCAGAGATTTACTTGCTGGCGGCTGAACGCCTAGGTGTTGCGCCTGAAACCTGCCTAGCGTTCGAAGATTCGAACAACGGAATTCGCGCTTCTATGGCAGCCAACATGATCAGCTTCCAGATCCCTGATTTAGTAGAGCCATGTGACGAAGTGAAAGCGCTTGGACACACCATCAGCCCTTCTCTGCATGATGTGCTAGCACAGCTTCAACAAGCTGCAGCTTAAGCTCTGACTGCCGTTGATAATGCTTTTATCAACGTAGACAAGCCCCTCTATTAAGCCGACTCACAGAGTCGGTTTTTTTGTTGATATACTTTTTATAAAAGATAAAAACTCGCGCTTGAAACTGTTAAAGTCGATTTGGGATAAATGCTAAGTAATCAGCAAGATTGCTAACGTCTAAATATGGAGACAGAGACGCGTGAAGGAAAAGTTTGAAGACCAACTGCTTGAGTTTGCACAGCAAGAAATGACACAAGATGCAGCGCACGATATCAGCCATATTAAGCGCGTAGTCAAAACCGCCAAGGCTTTATGTACTCAAGAACAAGCTAAGCTTGAAGTCGTGCTGCCCGCCGCTTACCTTCATGATTGCTTCACCTTTCCAAAGAACCACCCAGACCGCGCTCAAAGCTCACAAATGGCAGCAGACAAAGCCATCTCTTATCTCAAATCTATCGACTATCCCGCGCCCTATCTTGATGAGATCCATCATGCCATTGTCACGCACAGCTACAGCGCCAACATCACACCTGAAACGTTAGAAGCTCAAATCGTCCAAGATGCCGATCGCCTAGATTCTCTCGGCGCAATTGGCATTGCGCGCTGCCTGTATGTGGGTCAGAGTTTTAACGCAGAGCTCTATAACCACGAAGATCCGTTCGCGGAACATCGTGACTTGGATGACAAGCATTACAGCGTCGACCATTTCTACGTGAAGCTGTTCAAGCTCGCTGAAACCATGAATACAGAATCCGCCAAGTTAGAAGCCAACAAGCGCACCGACTACATGCGTGGTTTTCTTGAGCAATTGGGCTCGGAAGTTTAACGGCTTAGAAAAAGAAGCAGGCAATAAGGAAGAGAGAAGGATATGGAAATAAACCGCTTTAAAGCATCCGACGCCGAAGAGATCGTCACTTGGTTTACATCCCTAGAAGACTATGTGCTGTGGGGCGGACGAACATTTGGTTGGCCATTGGAAGCAGCCTCAATCGTCGAACGTTCTCAAAAACCACAGGTTGAGCTGTATACCTTCTCTGAAACTCATTCATTACCTGAACCGAACTCAGACACCAAAAGTAATGACTTACTTGGCTTTATGGAGTTTCAGCGTATGTCAGACAGTGAGCTTCGCTTTTGCCGAGTCGCGATTCACCCAAACCAACGAGGTAAAGGGTTAGGACAATCGATGCTTGAAACAGCTTTGGAAGCGGCAAAACAAATACCGGATGTCACCACCATCACCTTGGCCGTATTTAAACAAAACCACGGCGCAAAACGCTGCTACGACAAAGCCGGCTTTCAGGTGGTCGACAAAGAGCCGAGCGTGAAAGAGTTCAATGGCAAAACGTGGCCCCTGTATCAAATGGAATTAAAGCTCAGCTAGTTTGTTTTAATTGTCAGACTGGTTTTAGTTAACAGACTTGTTTTAATTGCCAAATTTGACCCCATATCATTAAGCATTAGCTACACACTCAAGATACACAGATGTAATTTGGAACCTCCAATGACCCAAGAAAAATTCGACACTATTTATCAACGAGCAGCTCACCGCAAAGGCGGAGCAGCCGAGCTCGAAAAGATTGTTCGTGCGCCCCTTTCCCAAGCCGAGTTATCGAAAATCACCGACGATCGTTGGCTAGCCGCCTTTACCGAAAAGGTATTCCAATGTGGTATTTCATGGAATGTGGTGAGAAAGAAGTGGCCGCAATTTGAAGAAGTGTTCTTTGAATTCAATATCGAAAAAATGCTGATGCTGCCGAATGAAATGTGGGAACAGAAAGCGCAAGACCCGCGCATTATTCGTCACCTTACTAAGGTGATGACCATCCCAGCCAATGCCACCATGATCCACAATGCCAAGCGTGAAGCCGATTCATTCTCGCAAATGGTTGCCGAATGGCCATCAGAACGTATCACTGAACTTTGGGATTATCTGAAGAAACACGGCAAGCGATTAGGTGGTAATACTGGTGCCTACACTCTGCGCCAAATGGGTAAAGACACCTTCATCTTGTCATCAGATGTTGAAGCACACCTACGCAGCACCGATGTGATGGATAGCGGTCGTAACACCAAGCGAGCACAACTGGCAGCGGGTAAAGCCTTCAACGAATGGCAGCAACAGTCAGGTCGTAGCCTGAGCGAAATCAGCCAGATCGTTGCCTACAGCTGCGGTGATAATCGAGTTTAGTTGGATTAAAAATGGCTTAAAGCTAAAGATTGCACACAGTTCCCTGCAAACAAAATGTTATAAGTCATTAACAAATAAGCGTGCATCGCACTTTCATCCGGTGGCATTGTATAGATAAATGTATACAATATAGAGTAATACTCATGAATTATTCTCGACCAACCCAACTCGACTAAACAAGGGTCCTTATCTCTATGACAGTTCTCAAAAACTCTGTCTCCAAAGGTGTAAAAACGAAAGTAACAGGCCAGACTCAAGACGATGTTGTTTACTGCCATATCTTCGACGCGATACTAGAACAAAGGCTGCCACCAGCCACCAAATTAAGCGAAGAAGCGTTAGCAGAAATCTTTAGCGTTAGCCGCACCATTATCCGCCGTGCCTTACTGCGTCTTTCTTTAGAACAAGTTGTGGTGATCCGTCCTAACCGAGGAGCCGTGATTGCAGCCCCAACGGTTGACGAAGCCAAACAAATCTTTAAAGCACGTGAGGTGATGGAAATTGCTATCACTGAGCTGGCGGTGAAAAACGCAACCAAAGCTCAAATAGAAGAATGCAGAAAATTAGTCGCGAAAGAGAACTGTGCTTTCGACCAAGGTGACTACGGCTCCGGCTTACGCTTGTCTGGTGAATTCCACATCAAACTGGCCGAAATGGCCGAAAACGCACCACTGTTGGCTTTCCAACGCAGCTTGGTATCGCAAACCTCACTGCTGATCGCTCAGTACGAAACGGGCAATCACTCGAACTGTTCTCTAGACGAACACTCAGGCTTACTGGATGCGATAGAGTCAGGCAACGAACAACAAGCTGTAGAATTGATGCAAGAACACCTAAGCCATATTCGTTCGAAGCTCAACCTAGACAGCAGCACAGCTTCTAGTGATCTGCATGTCGTGTTCTCAGATCTGCTAAAGAGCAAGTCATAGACGATTCAACAAGCGATTAATAACCATCCGCTAACAGCTTTTTGTTAACAGCTTTTTGTTAACAACTTTTTGTTAACAACTTTTTGTTAACAGCTTTTCGTTAACAAAATTGGAGAGAAGTAAGCCTTAGTGTTTACTTCTCTTTTTTATGCCCTCTCCTCTAAAAACAAATACGACGATCGACTCACATCCATCTAAAAATACTGTCTATTCTGCCCTCAACAACGATCTTAGCCTCTATAGAATCACTTCCAACAGTGCCATAAACCCCTCCTTTATCTTGTATACATAGCTATCAATTCATTCACATCATAAAACTGTTCGCTTTTAATTCAACCCCTTATAAAACAAGCAACTAAAGTTAAAATAAAATTGTACACAATCCCTACAAAAGACTATTTGTTGCATTTTTGTAAATAAATAGTTGACCACAGGGTCAGAATGGATAATTATTGACCTAGAAGTCAAAAAGAATACACATGGAAATATGTCGATTTACAAGGAGGTCTCTTGATTACTTTTTTGCTCAATCAGGAAATAAGACGTGAAGATAATCTGTCGCCAAATATGACAGTGCTCAACTACCTTCGTACCAAGGTTAATAAAACGGGTACCAAAGAAGGTTGTGGGTCGGGTGACTGTGGTGCATGTACGGTAGTTCTCGGTGAAGTGATTGATGGACAACTGCAATACCGCTCGGTGAACTCTTGCCTGACGTTCGTTTCAGCGCTGCATGGCAAGCAACTGATCACAGTAGAAGATCTGCAAAATCGAGATCGCTCATTGCACCCAGTGCAGAAGGCAGTAGTTGATTTTCACGGTTCACAATGTGGTTACTGCACGCCGGGCTTCATCATGTCGATGTTTGCACTAGGCAAGAACAAACCCGATGCGAGCAAAGAAGACGTCATGGAATCACTGGCGGGTAACCTATGTCGCTGTACAGGCTACCGACCAATTGTTGATGCTGCGATGTCGCTTTCAACAGACCAACCTTTGATCGACCAATTTGCTGAACTTGAACGCAACACCATCAAGAAGCTAGAAGGTATTCAAGACACCGAGGCCAACTTACGCCTTGGTCACCTCACCGCTTTTTCCCCAAAAAGCACTGATGAGCTGGCCAAGCTGTTTCAAGCACATCCGAACGCGAAACTAGTTGCTGGCGGCACGGATTTAGCACTGGAAGTGACGCAATTCCATCGCGAGATTGAAACGCTGATCAGCGTAAACCTTGTTGAAGATATGAAGGTATGTGAAGAGACCGACACCGATTTAATCATTGGTGCTAACCTGCCTATCAGTGACTCTTACGCACTACTGAAAAAGCACTACCCAGATTTTGGTGAACTGTTGCATCGCTTTGCTTCACTGCAAGTACGCAATCAAGGCACCATCGGCGGTAATGTGGCGAATGCCTCGCCTATCGGTGACACCCCTCCTCTGCTGATTGCTCTCGACGCGAAAATCAAACTTCGCTGCGGAGACGAGTCACGCACGATGCCGATTGAAGATTACTTCATCAGCTACAAAGTGACGGCGCAAAAAGAGAGTGAATTCATTGAACAGATCATCATTCCTAAGCCAACCAACGACAGCTTCCGAGCTTACAAAGTGTCGAAACGTTTAGACGACGACATCTCTGCGGTGTGTGGCGCGTTTGATATTCAAATTGAAGATGGCAAGGTTTCTTACGCTCGTATCGCTTTCGGCGGTATGGCAGCAACGCCTAAGCGTGCAACTCGTTGTGAAAATACGTTATTAGGCAAACCGTGGACAGACGCTAATATTAAGTTAGCGATGCAGGAACTGTATAACGACTTTGAGCCGCTATCTGATTTCCGTGCAAGCCAAGAATACCGTTCATTGTCGGCAGCAAATATGTTGCGTCGTTACTTCATTGAACAACAGAACAAAAACAACCAAATCGAAACAAGGGTAACGTCTTATGTCTAAATCAAATTCCTCTGTTCACAAGAGCAATGCGATGACCCACGAAGAGATGGTTACCATTGCAAAACAAGACCTAAAAACTGGCGTAGGTAAAAGCGTTAAACACGACAGTGCAGCCAAGCAAGTCACGGGCGAAGCGGTATACATTGATGACCGCCTAGAGTTCCCAAATCAGCTGCATGTATACGCACGCCTGAGCACGCAAGCGCACGCTAACATCACCAAAATAGACCTATCACCGTGTTACGAATTCGAAGGCGTGGCGATTGCCATTCAAGCAAAAGACGTACCGGGTGAGCTGGATATCGGTGCGATTCTTCCAGGTGACCCACTGCTTGCCGACGGCAAAGTCGAATATTACGGCCAACCTGTGATTGCCGTGGCAGCTAACGATTTAGAAACGGCACGCAAAGCCGCACACGCTGCAATCATTGAATATGAAGAGCTGCCTGCGATTCTTGATGTAAAAGAAGCGCTAGAGAAAGAACACTTCGTAACAGAAAGCCACACTCAACAACGTGGTGACTCGAAAGCCGCACTGGCAAAAGCGAAACACGTGATCTCTGGTGACCTAGAGATCGGCGGACAAGAACACTTCTACCTAGAAACTCAAATCAGTAGCGTAATGCCAACCGAAGACGGCGGCATGATCGTGTACACCTCGACCCAAAACCCGACTGAAGTTCAAAAACTGGTTGCGGAAGTGATTGGCGTACCGATGCACAAAGTCGTGATTGATATGCGTCGTATGGGTGGTGGTTTCGGTGGTAAAGAGACTCAAGCGGCCTCTCCAGCGTGTATGGCTGCGGTTATTGCCCACCTTACAGGCCGACCTACCAAAATGCGTCTGCTGCGTAACGAAGACATGCAGCAAACCGGTAAACGCCACCCGTTCTACAATCAATACACGGTCGGTTTTGACGACAATGGTGTGATACAAGGTGCCGACATTACCGTTGCAGGTAACTGTGGTTACTCACCAGACTTATCAAGTTCTATCGTAGACCGCGCAATGTTCCACTCAGACAACGCCTATTACCTAGGTGATGCAACTGTGGTCGGTCACCGATGCAAAACCAACACAGCGTCGAATACCGCTTATCGTGGCTTTGGTGGCCCGCAAGGCATGATGACCATCGAGCACATCATGGACGAGATTGCGCGTTACCTGAAAAAAGATCCTTTGGAAGTACGTAAGGCGAACTACTACGGCGAAGAAGGCCGTAACGTAACCCATTACTACCAAACCGTTGAAGACAACTTTTTACCTGAGATAACCGAACAGCTTGAACGCAGCAGTGACTATCACGCACGTCGTAAAGAAATCGCTGAGTTCAACAAGCAAAGCCCTATCTTGAAGAAAGGCCTTGCTATCACACCCGTGAAATTCGGCATCTCGTTTACTGCGACTTTCTTGAACCAAGCAGGTGCGCTCATCCATATCTACACCGATGGCAGTATTCATTTGAATCACGGTGGTACGGAAATGGGGCAAGGCTTGAACATCAAAGTGGCACAAATCGTTGCACAGGAGTTCCAAGTCGATGTCGAACGTATCCAGATCACCGCTACAAACACAGACAAAGTTCCGAACACATCACCAACCGCAGCCTCATCGGGCGCCGACCTCAACGGTAAGGCCGCGCAAAACGCCGCAATAACCATTAAGCAGCGCCTGATCGACTTCGCTTCTTCGCACTTCAAAGTGTGGCCTGAAGAAGTGGTGTTTAAAAACGGCATGGTGCAGATCCGCGATGAGATCATGACCTTCAACTCATTTGTTGAACTGGCTTGGTTCAACCAAATCTCGCTATCAAGCACTGGCTTCTATCGCACTCCGAAGATCTATTACGATCACGAGAAGGCGCGTGGTCGTCCGTTCTACTACTACGCCTATGGTGCTTCTTGTTCAGAAGTCATCATCGATACCCTGACTGGCGAGAACAAGATTCTGCGTGTCGATATTCTGCATGACGTAGGCGCTTCATTGAACCCGGCGATTGATATCGGCCAAGTCGAAGGTGGCTTTGTACAAGGTGTCGGTTGGTTAACAACGGAAGAGTTGGTGTGGAACCAGCAAGGCCGCTTGATGACCAATGGCCCTGCAAGTTACAAGATCCCTGCGATTGCTGATATGCCAATTGATTTCAGAACGCACCTTTTAGAAAACCGTAACAACCCAGAAGACACCGTCTTCAACTCGAAAGCCGTGGGTGAACCGCCTTTCATGTTGGGTATGTCGGTATGGAGCGCACTGAAAGACGCCATTAGCTATGTCGCCGTCGATGGCGCGATTCCTAAGCTCAACACACCTGCAACGCCAGAACGTATTCTGATGGCGATTCAGGAAGTCACTGAAACGGCTCCGACTTCGGTCGATGCTCAATCAGAAACGGCTTAGGGCTCATATCGATCGTTTAGCTTGAGAAGCATAAAAAGGGATTTAGGAGGACATATGTTTAAGGATAATTGGATTCACGAACTGGCAAAGCTGGAAGAGAGCTACGAACCATGTGTCATGGTGACAGTGCTTGAAGACAGAGGCTCAGTGCCACGTGATGCGGGCACCAAGATGCTTGTCACTCGTGACCGAATCATCGCTACGATTGGTGGTGGTCACCTTGAACATGTGGCCACTAAAATGGCGCGTGAGATGCTGATTGCCAGCGAGAAATCACTCAAAGTGGAACGCTTCAACCTCGGTGCTCGTTTAGGCCAGTGTTGTGGCGGAATGGCAACACTAAGCTTTGAACCGATTGGCACTCAGCAGAACCACCTCGTGCTGTTTGGCGCTGGCCACGTTGCCAAGGCACTGCTGCACATTGTCGCGACCCTGCCCTTCCGTGTTACCTGGATTGATGAACGCGAAGAAGTATTCCCTGAAACGCTACCACACGGTGTGAAGAAGCTTGTTTCAGATGATCCGGTTGGCGAAGTGAAACACATGCCACCGAACAGCTATTACCTAGTGATGACCCACAACCACCAGCTCGATTTCGATTTAACTAAAGCGATTATCGACCGTGCAGACAGCCGTTACTTTGGCATGATTGGGTCACTCACTAAGCGCAAGAAGTTCGATTTCCGCTTAGAGCAACGTGGTTACAGCCAAGAACAGATAGAAACTATGCTTTGCCCGATTGGCATTAGTGCGGTGAATGGCAAACATCCTGCGGAAATTGCAGTATCGGTTGCAGGTGAACTGATCGCACACTATCAAGGGCAAGCACTTGAACAAAAGCGCCCAACCAAACAATATCGAAATCAGGATTTGACCGATCAACACAGTCAACCAAGCGACGTAGGCGAACCACCATTGGAAGAGAAGATCGCCTAATAAAAGTCGCAAAGCTTCAGTGACCATAACGTCGCTGAAGTCATTAAAAGGAAGTAAACATGACAACGCAACGCAAAGCTTATCGCGCCAGCATTTTACACAGCGTCGCCGACCCAAAAGACGTCGGTATCGATGAGTCTTACGACTATTTTGAAGACGGTGTTTTAGTGGTTGAGAGCGGCCATGTCGTCGACCTAGGGCATGCCGACGAGGTATTAGCTCGCCAACCTAAAACACTCGAAGTAAAAGAATACAAAGACAAGCTGATCACCTCTGGCTTTATTGATACGCACATCCACTACCCTCAAACAGGGATGATCGCGTCTTACGGTGAGCAACTTCTTGATTGGTTAGAGAACTACACCTTCCCAGAAGAAAAGCGCTTCAAAAACCCAGTCTACGCACACAAAGTGGCGAAGCTATTTCTAGACGAATTGGCAAGCAACGGCACCACCACGGCACTGGTATTTGGCACGGTACACAAAGAGTCCGTCAACGTATTCTTTGAAGAAGCTGAGAAGCGTAATCTACGAATGATTGCGGGTAAGGTCTTGATGGATCGCAATGCGCCTGATTACCTCACTGACACACCGGAATCTGGCTACGCAGACTCCAAGGAACTGATCGAGAAATGGCATAACCGCGGCCGTTTGCTTTACGCGGTGACACCTCGTTTTGCGCCAACCAGCACACCAGAGCAACTTGCAACCGTGGGTAAACTGCTAGAAGAATACCCAGACGTGTACATGCACACTCACCTTTCTGAAAACGAGAAAGAGATCGAGTGGGTGAGATCGCTGTTCCCAGAGCGTGACAGTTACCTAGATGTCTATGACCATTACGGACTACTTCACAAACGTTCGGTATTTGCTCATGGTATTCACCTATCAGATTGCGAATGTAAACGCCTTGCTGATACTGAATCTGCCATCGCCTTTTGCCCAACTTCGAACTTATTCTTAGGCTCTGGCCTATTCCGATTACCAGAGATGGAAGAACACGGCATTCGTGTCGGCGTCGGTACTGATGTTGGCGCAGGCACCAGCTTCTCGATTCTGCAAACCATGAGTGAAGCATACAAGATCATGCAGTTACAGCATAAGAAGCTACACCCGGCTAAGTCGCTATTCTTGGCAACACTAGGCGGAGCTCGTTCGCTGCATTTAGAAGACAAGATTGGCAACTTGGAAGTAGGAAAAGAAGCCGATTTCGTGGTGTTGGACTTACACGCCACACAATTGATGCGCTTTAGAATGGAACAAGCGACCAAGCTTGAAGAGAAGCTATTTGTATTGATGAGCCTGGGTGACGACAGAACCGTCAGCGAGACTTACATCTACGGCGAGAAAGCCTACGATGTGAATTTCAAAGATTATCAAAAGCTCGTTAGCTAGACTGAAAACCGAGTAACAATCGCTAGACAGCGACAGCCGTCGTTAATTAAAAATCCGTCCAGATTTATCTAGCCTTGAAAGACCAGTTGCTGATGCCACTGGTCTTTTTTGTGCTTCATTCAAAGAAATATAAATTAACCGTTCACAAACAACGATCTTCGGTGACGCCAAGTCATTATATTGATAGGTTAATGTTTATACATATCGACTTCATACTTCACTTTAGCGTCTCTCTAAAACATTCGTTTCTCAGCTAAATGGAAGCACTCAATCTAGAAAGGAATTCTATGTTCGAACAGGTCGTCAGCATTCTGTTTCCCGTTTTTGCTTTAGCCAGTGCTGGCTTTGCGGTGGGTCGTTGGCTCAAGCCCGATTTCAAACCGATCAATCGCATCAACATGGATGTGTGTATTCCTGCGCTAGTGTTTGCCTCGCTGACCACCATGCCTCTCGACACCGAACAACTGCCACTCATCACCGCCTCTTTGGTCGCGGTGTTGGTGCCCGCTTTATTGATGATACCAATCTGTAAGATCTTTAAGCTCAACTTCAAAGCTTGGGCGCCGCCACATATGTTCCGCAACAGTGGCAACCTGGCCATTCCCCTGTTCACCTATACCTTTGGTGAGAGTGCATTAGCCCCTGCGGTATTGCTGTTTGTGGTATCGGCATGCGTGCACATTAGTGTCGGTTTAGCGCTACTAAGCGAAGGTAATCCGATCAAACAGATCCTCAAGATGCCGATATTCTTAGCCGCAGCATTAGCGATGACGCTCAACCTATCTGGCATTGCAGTATGGAATCCAATCTACGAAGCCACTTCACTGCTTGGACAAGCTGCTGTCCCAATTATGCTGTTGTCGTTGGGTTCGCAAATGGTGAACTTGAAGCTAAGCGGACTCAAAGTTGGCTTGCTGTGTACGGCTCAATCGCTGTTTACTGGTGCCATCGCCTTCGCCATCATCTACTTCTTTATCCCGCTGCCAACGCTGCACCTACAAATGATGGTGCTGTTCACCATGCTGCCACCTGCCGTGATGAACTACCTGTTCGCTGAACGGTTCAATGTCGAGCCGCCTAAAGTCGCGTCTATGGTGTTGTTCGGCAACTTCCTAAGTGTGGTTACCTTGCCTATCTTGCTGTCGTTCGCGCTGTCTATGTCGAGTTAATTGTCTACGCACTTATCCAGTTTAAGCTCTGCCGTCACTTTAGTAAGGCGCAGAGCTATTGCGAAACAGACTAAGTAAGGACTCACATACCAGAAGAGACTTTCTAGTGGCTGCTTCACCTGTACTTCTCTGGTTTTTATGTATTGGTTTTTCTGCTTCTCATATTGACTCAGCATACCGTCCACCCACACGGCGTCGCTTTCAACCAACGACACGCTCGGCGCAGGAACCGTAAAATCCGATGCATTCGGTAGCAAGGTGAAATCGACATCTTTGAAAGTGATTGCCGTATTCAAATACCACAAACACGCTTCGTGGTGCTGAGCGTGATTATCCAAAGATGGTTGACCTGTGCAGGTATCACTTCGCAGCTTATCCAAAGAAAACTGCTGAACCGATTCTAAAATCGCCACCGCTCTGGTTTGTTCGGTTTCAACCCAATCGCCCGCTACTTTCGCACGAATCTCAGACACCGCACCCAGCATCCCGATACCCGCCAAGAACGGCCATAAATAATCCATGAGCTTCCATTTTCGTCGGCTCAAGTTGAACCCACACCAAATCGGAAGATGAAAAAGGAGCGTTAGCCCAAGCGATAGCAAAACGAAATTCAAAGAGCTAGAGAGCATGAGTTCGCTATCAAAGAAGTTCTTCATAATGAGATACTTGCCTGTATAACAAAGAGAAATTTGATACTAGGTTCGATATTTGAAAAGAGTGTAAGAGGAAAGTAAAAACAGCACAAAAAGTTAGGATTTGGATGAATAATATCCAATCGAAACTTGTTGTTATTTCAAAGCCAACACATGCTCGATAAAAGCCGACTTCTTTTCACGGTACTCTTCTTGCGACCAATCTTCACAAGACATTTTGAGGGTGTTGTATTGCTCCACTAATTCCGGATCCGCACGTAGCTTGTCACGAAACCTTAGAAAACATTCGAACTCAGAACCATTGGCAACTACTTGCAAGGCCACGTCATGTCCTGATGTAGACTCCAACATGCACAGTTCCGGCGTTCTTAAGGTATCGAGTTTCTCATTGAAGCCGAGTGTTGTGAGTTGTTCAATGGCGTACTCAAGTTCACTCGATTCAATACCGACGAATATATCCAAGTCGCCTTTAGATACTGCAGATGGAATAGAAGATGCGCCTACATGCTCAACTCTCGCGTTAGGGATTAGCTTTTTGATTTCACGTTCGTATCGGATAAACAGCTCGTAGCAAGCCGCTTGGTATTGCTCCGCGGGGTAAAATTTCATATATCCTCACTCCGAATCACAAACTATTGAAGACACCAATTGCTAACAGAAGTAACACAATGCTAATAGCTCCGATATAAGAGATTCTGGTTCGCTCTTTTTCAGTTGGAATCAATGGGGGGAAGCGCCCTAGTGTGAATACTTTACAGACTATCCAGCCAGCTCCGTAACCAATGAACTCAATCAAGATCGACTGAAACAGATACCTAAAGAATGAGCTCAATGCTCTAAAATACGCGACTATCAAGTCTTCCATTTTTTGTCCTAACTAAAGTCAATTTGGACTAAAAGTGCCATGGGTAGGTATTCACATCAAGTGCTAAATATAGAACTAAATTCATATGCTTGAATAACGCAAAAGCAATATTCGCTAGATAATCGAGAAAGAAATTAACTTAAAATGCCTGAGTTGGTCAGTGTCACGAGTCCAAACTCACGGCTTCACCAATAATAGTAAGCATTGCAAAGCAAACTACACATTTAAAATACATCTCAAAAAAGGCTTCTCAAGCTTGTAGCTTAGTTAACACTTTAATCGCAGACTCACCAAACGATCCATCTGGATGCTGCTTAGTATTCAAAAAAAAGTGACGCAATACGACATAATAAGTCTCTCTAACTGCAAAGATTAGATCCTTAATCTCATCCGGACTCAATGAATTATCCCTTAGTACAGATCTGTCATCATACCTCATATCTGTATGAGCAATAATTTTACTCCGAATATCTAGTACTTTCTGTACTGAAGTAGAATACGAGTGGAGACTTTGAGAGATTATATCTACTATTCTAGTGTGCCCATTAGCTGTTAAATTATCTTTTAAGCTTCGAATACTTGAAGATCTACTGTCGTTATCGAAAATTCGTCCCAAAGCCAATAGCATAGCCAAACTATGTGCTTCGTATGACGCATGTAGATAATAATTATACTCCTCTGACTCGAACTCCTTTTTAAATTTTGTCCTATTTTCAGAAACACCTAGTTCCCACCATATTTCTCTGTGCCTCGCAGCTTCATCAATAGACAGTTTCAAATCATTTAGTATTTTTTCAGTTTCTTTGTTCATAATTCCCTAATTACAGCTGGACGTACTCAACAAATGAAGTGTTACACAGAATTCCTAAAGTTTAAAACAACTCTTTTAAATCAAAAATAACAGAAGCTTACAGAGCGTTCTTACTGAAAAATCCATCTATAATCGGACTAAATGATGTACCTACTTTTATCTGTCCAAAAACAAAAAGCCCCGGTTATAGGAACCGGGGAAACAGGGTGGGATGAGTTTGGTGCGTGCCCGAAACCAAACTCTCCCCAAGCCTCACCTAAGACTCATGCTCTTAGGTGAAGGATTCACATCATTATTGAAGCGTAGCGCCTTGCTCTACCCAAGTGCCGATCAGTGCGCGTTCTTCGTCGGTCATTTGAGTCATGTTACCGAGCGGCATCACCTTGGTTGTTACGGTTTGAGCAACAATTCTTGGGACGTTGGCTTTGATCTCTTCTGGGGTATCAAACATCACACCGGCTGGCGCAGCAGCAAAAGCAGCGTGGCTCGGGGTTGAAGAGTGACACACAGAACAGCGCTCTTGAATGACCTTGTTGATGGTTTCAAAGCTGACTCCTGCGCTAGCGGTTTGAGCTGCGTGGTCTGCTGGTAAAGCTAGAGCATCAGTTGTAGTTGAAGCAGTATCGATTGAAGCAGCCTCTTCTACCGTCGATTCAGTCGCGCTTACTTGCACTTCTTGAACGACTGGTGCCTGTACAACTGGAGTCATCTGCTTTTTCGCATAAGGCGAGGTAACAAACGCGAGCGTGATCATACCCAATGCCGCTACTGGTACTGTCCATGCAAACTTCTGGCTACCATGACGCGTGTTGAAGTAGTGACGCACCAAGATACTGAAAATCGCTAGACCTGCAAGAATCAGCCAGTTGTATTCCGAGCCATAAGTGCTTGGGAAGTGGTTACTGATCATGATGAACAGCACTGGCAGTGTCATGTAGTTGTTGTGACGAGAACGCAGTAAGCCTTTCGCTGGCAGTGCAGGATCCGGTTCGCGCTTCTCTTCAATCGCTTTCACCAAGTTACGCTGTGCAGGCATGATAACGCGGAATACGTTACCCACCATGATGGTACCAATGATCGCACCAACGTGGATGTAAGCACCACGACCACTGAACACTTGGGTTAGACCATAGGTCGCAGCAACGAGCAATACAAACAGCACAACGCCAAGCAGTACGGGTGTTTTACCTAATGGTGAGTCACACAGTAAGTCGTAGATAAACCAACCGGCAACGAATGAACCAATACCAATCGCGATTGCCGTTGTTGAATCAAGACCAGAGCCCGGTGCAATCAGGTAAATCTCAGCGTTGAGGTAGTAAACCACACCCAGTAGACACACACCGGTGATCCACGTGAAGTAAGCTTCCCATTTGAACCAGTGCAGGTGCTCTGGCATTTCTGGTGGCGCAAGTTTGTACTTCTCTAGGTGATAAATACCACCGCCGTGAATTGCCCATAAGTCGCCTGAAAGGCCCGTTTTTGGGTTTACTCGGTTAAGGTTGTTCTCTAACCAAACAAAGTAAAATGATGCGCCTATCCACGCAACACCAACAATCATGTGAGCCCAGCGTATTGCTAGATTCAACCATTCTGTAATATGCGGATCCATAATAAACTCCTGTATCACAACGCTTTAGCTAAGCGTTGCTCTTCCTTATTGTCGTCCGTTGGCAGATCGTCCAAATGCAACGCCACTCGATCGCTGTCGAAATAAACTTCATCACAGTTGTGCCCTTCGCCGCCTCTATCGACGATCAAGAACTGGTCTTGATCGGTGAGGGCGAGAACTGGGTGATGCCACACCCCTTTGTGATAGTTCACTCCTTGACGACCGTTGCTCAAGAAAGCTCGGCTATTGGCTAATGTAGGATCGTCGCCTTTTGGCGCAACAACAATTAAATAGGGTTGACCAAGTAATGGAATGAATGCCTGAGAGCCAAGTGGATGACGCTCTAACATTTTGATGGTCAGTGGGTAGCTCAACGGTGTGGCTTGGAAGATGCTGATGATCGCTTCTCCATCTTGGTCTTGCACATCCGTTGTCGCTAGCTTGTGGTAGCGACGTGTTGATCCACTATTGATCATGAAGAAATCACTATTATCGGACTCGATAACATCGCCAAACTCTGCAAAAGCCTGCTTGGTTAACGGTTCGATAGATAAACGACGTATTCCATTACTCATACTCATTTCCTTACCTATTTCGCTTTCGTACCAAACAGACGCAAACGGCTGATACCACCATCTGGGAATATGTTTGCACGTACGTGGGTAATCGCACCAAGGTCGTTAACCTCAGAAATGAATTCGTGAATTTCATGTGCTTGCAGTTTTTGTGCTGGCAAGAGTTCACGCCAGAATAGGCTTTGTGTTTCAACTTGGTCGTCGGTGCCACCTTTCACGTAAGCCGCTTGAATTGAGCAGCTGTCTGGGTAGTTACCTTTGAAGTGTGCCGTATCCACAACGATACGTTCGATATTACCTGGGTGGCCTAATGCCACGATTACCCAGTCGTTACCCGGTGTACGACGACGTGCTGTTTCCCAGCCATCACCCATGTTTTCACCGCGCCCAGGGCCTAAGATGTTGGCTTTGTTGCCATAATGTTCATCGCTACATGCGAGTGCTCGGCCACCGTGCTCAACGGCTGCTAGGTCAACTTGTTGCTGAGAGTCTATTGCGTCCCAATCCACGCTTGGTCGGCCATAAACACGTAAGCGTGCGACACCGCCATCTGGGTAGATGTTCAAACGTAGGTGCGTAAATACTTGGTCGCTTTCGATGTCTTCAAGATGATGATGATCGCCTTGTAGTGCCATTGAAGGCAGAATCTCTTGCCACTCTGTTGAATCTGTTGGCTCACCTTGTGGTGAATAACACGCGTCAATTGATGCCGAAGGTGGGAAGTTACCTGTGAAGAATGAGGTATCAATATCAACGCCAGCAATGGTGCCAGCTAGGCCAAGGCGAACGACACAGTAGTCGTAACCTTCGCCGCGTTTGCGTCTGCTTTCCCAGCCGTCCATCCACTTGCCGTTGTCGTCATATAAGTCGTCTTTCCACTCTGGCGCTGCGTGGCTGAGTAGACGGCTTTTATCTGCGAAAAAATCGTCGGTTGCGAAGATAGCTTCTGCGCCGAGTTTTTCGTCTGCAAGGTTTATGTACTGTTCAAATTTATGGGTCATGTCCGTGTAATCCTATGAAATTAATCAAGTAATAATAAAATGAGAACTTAGTGGCTTATGTTTTTACAAATCAAACCTTTAACGCACTAAGACTGGGCTGAGATAGCTGTTAACTCCGTTAACTTACATATCCCAGAGACGAAACATCGCGATCTTGTTGATCTCTTGAATCGCCGTAGCAAACTCAGTTTCACTATCATTTCCTAATCGCATCTCGAACGACTCAAGAATTTGGTAACGATTGGCTCCCTTCACCGCCATGATAAAAGGGAAATTGAAGCGACTTTTGTAGCTGTTGTTGTAAGAAGTGAATTTTTCAAATTCTTCGGCGCTGCACTGGTCGATGCCCGCCCCCGCTTGTTCTTTGGTCGACGACTCGGTGAGTTCGCCGTTTACTGCTGCTCTGCCCGCTAAATCTGGGTGAGCATTGATCAAAGCCAACTGTTTGCCTTGGTCGGCATTTAACAAGGTTGATGCCATTTTTAGATGAAGATTCTCGATATGATCATCTTCGGCATTCAAACCTTGGTCATACACCACTTCTGCAACCCACGGGCTGTGTTCGTAGACATCAGCAAAGTGAGCGACAAAGGTATCGCGGTCCATGGTTGTTGGTTGGCATGATCGAAATTCAGTCACGTTAAGCCTCCTTGCTTCACTGCTACTTTTGCTGTTGATGATTAGCGTTATTTGGTTGATATGGATGATGTTGGTGCCAGTGGTTGGCGATATCGATTCGACGACATAACCACACACTGTCGTGTTCTTTGACGTAATCTAAGAAGCGTCTTAATGCAGCAATACGACCGGGGCGACCAATCAGACGACAATGCAGCCCAACCGACATCATTTTCGGTGCGATTTCGCCTTCCATATAAAGGGTGTCAAACGTGTCTTTCAGATATTGGAAGAACTGCTCACCCGAGTTGAAACCTTGCGCGGTTGAAAAACGCATGTCGTTTACATCGAGTGTGTAAGGGATCACCAATTGCGGATGACCAGTCTCGGTGTGCCAATAAGGCAGGTCATCATCATAAGCATCCGAGTCGTAAAGAAAGCCGCCTTCTTCTGCGACTAAGCGACGCGTATTTGGACCTGTTCGACCTGTGTACCAACCTTGTGGGCGCTGACCCGTCACTTGTTGGATAATCTCAATCGCTTTCGTCATATGGTCGCGCTCTTCAGAATCATCAATATATTGATAGTCGATCCAGCGATAACCGTGACTACAGATTTCGTGACCTGCTTCTACCATGGCTTTAGCTACGTCTGGGTGACGCTCAATTGCCATAGCGACCGCAAAAACAGTCAGTGGAATTTCATATTCATCGAACAAGCGAAGAACACGCCACACACCTACACGGCTACCATACTCATAGATGGATTCCATGCTGATGTGACGTTCGCCTTTGATCGGCTGTGCTGACGGGATCTCTGAGAGAAAGGCTTCAGACTCGTCGTCTCCATGTAACAAACAACGCTCACCGCCCTCTTCATAGTTCAATACAAAAGAAACCGCGACGCGCGCATTACCTGGCCATTGAGGGTTGGGAGGGTTAGCTCCGTAACCGATCAAATTTCTTGAATAATCCTTATTCATCCAAGTACTCCTAACATAAGTGGTTGGCTTAGCCGCTCTTTAGCTGGTTCATCAATATGATTCTTCTATTGGTGATTCCGCTATTGGTTATTTCAAAACCGAGTAACCTTACCCCTGTACATTTATTGTATACAATTATTTATCTCAATGTAAAGATTTTGTTATTCAAGTTAAATTTTGTTACTTTTGTAATTTAAAAACAATAACTTAAAAAATCAAAACCTCACCAAAAAACGATAATCAGGATCTATAAAGCCAGAAAAAAAGACACAATAGTTAACATTTTTCCAACAATTCGCTTTACTAATTGTGTACAGTTCGTACATAGTTAGTGATAACAAAGTGACCAGTTGCACTCTTTTGCAAGGTCGAAATGGATACATAAACCACGGAACAGAGGAGCGCCAAAAGCGCTATTAAAGGACTATGGGAAGATTAACAACACACGTATTAGACACCACACACGGCTTGCCTGGCGCAGAGATCAAGGTAGAGCTTTATAAGGTAAACGAAGACTCAACAGAAAAGCTGGCGACCGTGCTCACCAACTCCGATGGCCGAACCGATGCGCCGATTCTGGCTGGGAATGAATTCCGACCGGGAAAATATCAATTGGTATTCTATGTAGCCGACTACTACAAAAACAAAGGTGTGGAATTGGATGGCGTGCCTTTCCTAGACGATGTGGTTATTCGCTTTGGTCTAGATGATCCAGACGCGCACTACCACGTTCCTCTTCTCGTCTCGCCTTACAGTTTCTCAACCTATCGGGGCAGTTAGTCCCGTGACCTAGAACTTCGAACTAGGCTCAATCACCAAATATTAAACAGATTCACGTGTACACCCCAAAGGTGTGCACCCACTAAACACGCTCATATAAAAATACTAACAACGTTATTAGTTAGAAGTTGATGACTAAACAACAGATAACTAAAGAAATAACGGCTAGGAAAAAACCTTAAAACTTAATATTGAAATCTCGCTGTATTCAATAAATGGATCACAACATAAAAGGACTTGCTGACATGAGTGAGAGTAAAACAGAAATACTCAACCAAGATGCGAACAACGGAATTTTAGAGAAGTTTTTTAAAATTAAGGCCCACGGAAGTAGCGTAAAAAATGAGTTAGTCGGTGGTGTCACTACCTTCGCAACCATGGCTTACATCATCTTCGTGAACCCACAAATCATGGCCGCTTCAGGCATGGATTCAGGCGCGGTATTCGTCGCGACCTGTATTGGTGCTGCGATCGGTTGTTTGTTAATGGGGCTATTTGCGAATTGGCCTGTCGGACTTGCGCCGGGCATGGGCTTGAACGCCTTCTTCTCGTTCACAGTAGTAAGCGAAATGGGCTACAGCTGGGAAGTGGCACTGGGTGCGGTGTTTATCTCCGGTATCTTGTTCGTCGGGATGAGCTTTTACAAAGTCCGCCAATGGATCATTGAAAGTATCCCTGTGAGTTTACGTTACTCCATGACTGCGGGCGTTGGTTTGTTCTTAGGTCTAATTGGTCTTAAAACAGCAGGCATCGTCGTCGAAAACCCAGCAACACTGGTGTCACTAGGTGACTTCACTAAACCTGAAGCGCTACTGGCCGCTATCGCTTTCCTTATCATCGCTGTTCTTAGTGAGCGTAAAGTATTTGGTGCGGTGTTAATCGGTATTTTGAGTGTAACGCTCGTCGGTATGATGCTTGGCTTAGTGCATTACAACGGCTTCTTCGCGGCGCCACCAAGCTTAGCGCCTACGTTCCTAAAAATGGACATTATGGGCGCTCTCGATGTTTCGATGATCAGCGTTATCTTGGCTTTCCTTTTTGTAAACATGTTCGATACCGCGGGTACTTTGATGGGCGTGGCTGAGCGTGCAAACCTAACTAACCCTGAAACAGGAAAAATTGAAGGCCTAAGCAAAGCGCTGAAAGCCGACAGTATCTCAAGTGTGGCAGGTGCGTGTGTGGGTTGTCCGCCAGTAACCAGTTACGTAGAAAGTGCAGCGGGCGTTGCAGCAGGCGCACGAACAGGCCTATCGGCAATTGTGGTTGGTGTGTTGTTCTTAGCGGCGATTTTCCTATCTCCACTTGCAGGGATGATCCCAGCTTACGCAACCTCTGGCGCGTTGATTTACGTGGCGTTCGTTATGATGAGCAGCATGCAGCACGTTGATTGGAAAGACTTCACCAACGGTGCACCTGCTGCCATTACCGCGTTAATGATGCCACTGACGTTCTCTATCGCGAATGGTATCGCACTGGGTTTCATTACCTACACAGTGCTAAAACTGGCGACAGGTAAAACAAAAGACGTATCAATTTCGATGTACTTCCTAGCGGCTATCTTCATCGCGAAGCTCGTGTTCATCGGTTAATCACCCAACGTAACTATCGCTTGGCTTGTTCGCAGGCCGAGCTATCAAGACACATGCTAGAACAACATTTTTAAGAAAAAGCTAATTGTGCTAATCAGCGGAACACACAAATATCCGCTCGGTTAGTGCACCTTTTTTATGACCCTACGCAGTTTGTAGAAGTCATTATTTGACCGCCAATCGCCTGTAAACGGAAACACAGGCAGAGGAATATCAAATGAAACTTCTGTACACCCTAAATGAAAGACCGCCTCACGGCTTAACCTTCCTACTCGCATTACAGCACATGCTCGCCTCGATTGGTGGCATCGTCGCTGTTCCCCTTATTGTCGGCGCGTCAATTGGCTTGCCTAACACCGAAATCGTTTCGCTGATCAATGCTGCGCTGCTGGCGTCAGGTATTGTGACCGTCGCTCAATGTCTCGGTTTTGGCCCTATTGGCATTCGACTGCCCGTGGTGATGGGTTCGAGCTTTGCCTTTTTGGGCGTCGCCATTTCAATCGGCAACGAAGGCGGTGTCGCCGCTATCATGGGCTCAGCGCTTATCGGCTCGTTCGTGGTGATTGGTGCCAGCTTCTATATGGACAAGGTTCGCAAGCTGTTCCCGACCGTGGTAAGTGGTGTGGTGGTTACCCTAATCGGCTTAACCATTTTACCGGTTGCCATGAACTGGGTTGGCGATTCTCCTGCCAACACGGAACAATTCGCCACGCTACCAAAACTGTTTCTCGCACTGGTCTCTTTGGGGATAGTGATTGGCGTATCGGTTTACTGTAAAGGCGCGGTTGCGGCCTCCGCTATCGTGATTGGCCTAGCAGGTGGTTACATTGTGGCGCTGTCACTCGGCATGGTCGATCTTGAGCAGATCAGCTCTGCTGCTTGGGTCGGTGGCCCAGAACCATTTAAGTATGGCTTTACGTTTTCTGCTAGTGCCATCATCAGTATGAGCTTGGTGTACATCGTGGTTATCGCTGAAGCAACCGGTGACTTCATGGCGCTTGGCAACAACTGCCAAACCCAAGTCAGCGGTAAAGATCTAAAACGTGGACTGCTAGGCGATGGTCTTGGTAGTACCTTGTCTTCGATTTTAACAGCGATGCCACTGGCGTCATTCAGCCAAAACGTCGGTATTGTGGGTATCACAGGTGTAGCAAGTCGCTATGTAGTAGCTGCAACCGGTGGTTTGTTAATTTTAGGTGGTTTATTCCCGAAATTAGCCGCTATTGCCGTCACGATTCCGAAACCTGTTTTGGGTGGTGTGGGCTTTGTGATGTTCGGGATGATTGCTTACGCGGGTATCCGCATGTTGATCAAGGCCACAGACACCAAGCGAAATGCCTTAGTAATCTGTGTAGGTTTAGCGTCTGGCTTAGCCGTCACCTTCGAACCAAGATTGCTTCAACATTTGCCACACGATTTGGCCAATTTCCTTCACTCTGGCATCACTACCGGTACTATCATGACGGTGCTGCTGAACCTTGTTCTGCCAAAATCTTCACGCGCAGAAGAACAAGAAGCGTTAGCCGAAAGCCAAGCGCAAGTTGAGCTAGAAATGAAAGAACAAGCAGAAGAAGAACTACACTCAAACGAGCAATTAGAAATTCAACAAGCAACAACAGAAACTGAAGTTCAAACGGCATCAGATAACCCTGAGCCAAAAACGAACTAGATAAATCGCTAACGAGCGTAAAACCGATTTCCGTAGAATCACGGGCGTAACGATAACAGTGAATGTCTCATCGCCCTTGATTTGAATTTATCTTTCAACAACAAATACCAAATAAAGACCCTCTTCCCTGAAAAGGCTGAGATGGCTAAGGACTACTATGAATGGAAACCATCTGGATTAAGAATCCTCTCGCAATCTACACTGGCTCGCAGGCTGATGCAGAAGGCGGAATCGTCATAAAAGGTAATAAAATCATTGAACTGGTTGGCAAACACAAAGAGCCGACCTTACCCGTAGATTACAGCGTCGACGCCTCTCGTCATGTTGTGACTCCTGGGCTTATCAATGCGCACCACCACTTCTATCAAACCCTAACGCGAGCCTACCCCGGCGCACTCAATAAAGAACTCTTCCATTGGCTACAAAGCCTCTACCCAGTTTGGGCCAACCTCGATTCGGAGATGATGAGCCTCGCAACAGAGCTTGCTCTGGTTGAGCTGATGATGTCGGGCTGTACCACTGCTTCCGATCACCATTACTTGCTACCAGACGGGCTTGAGCACGCTATTGATTTGCAAGTCGAGGCCGCAGAGAAACTGGGCGTTAGAGCGATATTTACCCGAGGTTCCATGAGCCTAGGGGAAGATGAGGGTGGATTGCCACCAAGACACACCATTCAAACCGAACAAACCATCATTGATGACAGCCAGCGCTTGATTCGTGATTACCACCAGCGTGATGAAGGGGCGATGATTCAAATCGCGCTCGCGCCTTGTTCGCCGTTCTCAGTCACTACCGACCTGATGAAAGAGACCGCCAAGATCAGTGAGCGTGAAAACGTCATGATGCACACGCACCTATGCGAAACGCTCGATGAAGAAGACTTCTGTATAGAGAAGTTTGGCTTGCGCCCAGTTGATTACCTAGAAGATGTGGGTTGGCTGAACGAGCGCACTTGGCTCGCTCATGGTATTCACTTCAATCCAGAAGAGATCAAACGTTTGGGTAAAGCAGGCATTGGTATCAGTCACTGCCCAACTTCCAATATGATGTTGGCTTCCGGTATTTGTAAAAACAACGATCTAGAAGCAGCAGGCGTAAAAGTCGGGCTAGGTGTGGATGGTTCGGCCTCAAACGACGGCTCTAATATGATTGCCGAAGTGCGCATGGCGATGTATCTACAACGCCTGCAATATGGTTCCGCCAACGTTTCACACTTTGATGCATTGCGCTGGGCGACATCCGGTTCTGCCGCGGCAATGGGCAGAACCGACATTGGTACACTAGAGGTTGGCAAACAAGCCGATATCGCGATGTTCAAGCTCGATGATATTCGTTTTTCTGGCAGCCACGACCCACTGGCCGCATTACTACTTTGTGGTGCTCAACAAGCGGATAAAGTGATGGTTGCAGGTAAGTGGCGAGTGAACGATGGCGCTGTGATTGGCGTAGACATGGAGCAACTGATGCACCGCCACCATGCTGCCGCCATGAAGCTCGGTAAGCTGGCGATGAATAACTAGGTACACGCCAACTAGAAAAGCGAAAACAAAAAGGCCGACATGATGTCGGCCTTACTTATTCATTCACAGCCCCGTCCTCAATGTGTAAATACATTTCAGGAAGGGACATTATAAGCACGAAAAGAATATCTACAATGACCTTTATATTAAAATACAATGTCTTAACTCAAATCCTAAACAACTTCCAGAATAATTTTCTCAAGCTTATCTAAGCCTTCGCTGAGTACTTCAGATTCAATAGTTAATGGTGGAAGCAGACGAATTACATTCGCTTTTACACCACACGAAAGCAGAATAAGACCATTTTCTTGTGCTTTCGCTATCACCGCTTTAGTTAAGTCCTGCAATGGCTTGCCTGACTCTGGATCAGTAAACTCAATAGCCATCATCGCTCCAGTGGTACGTATTTCACCAATAGCTGGAACCGATTCCTGTAGCTTGCTCATACGGGCATTCACAACCTCACCAATGCCCATTGCTTTAGCACACAATTGCTCTTCTTCGATAATTTTTAGGACTTCTAAACCAGCCACACACCCCAACGGAGAGCCAGCGTAAGTACCACCTAAGCCACCTGGTAGTGCCGAATCCATAACACCGGCTTTTCCCACTACTGCTGAGATAGGGAAACCACCCGCAATACCTTTTGCCATTGTTATCATGTCGGGTTCAATGCCCAGATATTCAGTGGCAAACATTTTACCCGTGCGCGCAAAGCCCGTTTGAATTTCATCCGCGATAAGCATAATGCCGTATTTGTCACACAACTCACGCAGGCCTTGAGCAAACTCCGCGGGGGCTTGATAGAAACCGCCTTCACCTTGCACAGGCTCAAAGATTATCGCCGCCACGCGTGATGGCTCAATATCACACGCAAACAAATCATCGAGCGCTTGCAGGCTTTGTTCTGTGCTTACGCCATGAAAAGCATTTGGGTAAGGTGCATGAAATATTTCATTTGGAAATGGGCCAAAGCCCGCTTTGTAAGGCGCGACTTTACCAGTTAGCCCCATGGTCATATTAGTACGGCCGTGGAAGCCACCTTTAAAAGCAATCACACCACTGCGGCCAGTATGAGCTCTCGCTACTTTCACAGCATTCTCAACCGCTTCAGCTCCTGTTGTCAGGAAAATCGCTTTTTTATCACTGTCACCGGGGGCGAGTTCTGTGAGCTTTTCTGCCAGTTCAACAAAGGAGGCATAAGGCGTCACCATAGCACAAGTGTGTGAAAAGTTATCCAGTTGAGCCTTTACCGCTTCGTTGATACGCTTATTTGCATGCCCTGTATTCGTTACCGCGATACCAGCAGCAAAGTCGATATATTTATTTCCATCCACATCCCACACGTGAGCATTCTCTGCTTTTTCGACATAAAGTGGGTACAGTGCGCCCATGCCTTGAGCGATAACTTCGCTTCTTCTTTGATGTAGTTGTTGATTTGTCATTGTCATGTCCTTTGATTAGTTGCCGCCAAAGCAGAGATATTTGATGCTCATGTATTCATCGATACCTTGTTTTGCCCCTTCACGCCCGATACCGGACTGCTTAACTCCACCGAAAGGGGCTACCTCGGTAGAGATCATGCCTTCGTTAATTCCTACCATGCCGTACTCCAGTGCTTCTGCTATCTTCCATACACGGTGGATATTTTGGCTATAGAAGTAAGACGCTAAGCCATAGATAGTGTCGTTAGCCATTTCGATAAGCTGTTGGTCATCATCAAATTTGATCACAGGAGCGACGGGGCCAAAGATCTCTTGCGAGATAATATCCATATCATGCGTAACGTTTTTGAGAACGACAGGTTGCATGAATAGACCATCAAGAGTTTTCGGCTCAGTAACTGGTTTCGCGCCCTGTTCGATTGCGCCGTCAATGAGGGACTGAATACCTTGTTTTGCTGATTCGCTGATTACCGGACCAACATTTACACCCTCTTCTAGACCATTGCCTACTTTAAGCTGCTGCACTGCTGCATCGAATTTTTCAACAAACTCATCGTACACCTTGTTATGTACATAAAAACGGTTAGCGCAGACGCAAGTTTGACCGGCATTACGAAACTTAGACGCCATTGCACCAAGCACAGCCGCATCAATATCTGCATCATCAAATACGATAAATGGTGCATTTCCACCGAGCTCCATTGACGTTCGCTTGATGTCGTTTGCACTTTGCTGCATCAGCACTCTTCCAACTTGCGTAGAGCCCGTGAAAGAGAGCTTACGAATCAGAGGATGTGAGGTAAAAATACCGCCAACTTGACGAGAATTCGCGCCCAATACCACTTGCAGTACATCACGAGGAATGCCCGCTTGATATGCTAGCTCAGCTACAGCAAAAGCAGATAAAGGTGTGGATTCAGACGGCTTCACAATAAAACTACAGCCAGCCGCAAGTGCTGGACCTGCCTTACGAGTTATCATTGCAATAGGAAAATTCCACGGAGTAATCGCACAAGCTACTCCAATAGGTTGTTTCATAGTTACAAGGCGTTTGTCGCTACTTGGCGCTGGAATTGTCTCACCATAGGTACGCTTCGCTTCTTCAGCAAACCACTCGATAAAGCTTGCGCCGTACAACACCTCACCTTGTGCTTCTGCCCATGGCTTGCCTTGCTCTAACGTCATCAGGCGACCGAGATCTTCCTTGTTATCAAGTAACAACTGATACCATTTTTGTAGTAAACCAGAACGGGTTTTGGCTGGCAGCAAAGCCCACTCTTTTTGCGCGAAGCTTGCACGCTCGACCCCATCTAAAATGTCATGTTCAGACGACACTGGTGCATAACCAAGTATTTCACCCGTCGCGGGGTTACTTACAGCAATACCTTGGTCTTGATTTAGCACCATAAACGACAGCAATGATTGATTTGTAATTTGTTGCATGGGGATTCCTTTTGACAGCTTTACCTTGGCGTCTACTGATAGTTACCCTACCAAGCAGAAAACCAATAGTTCATTGTTTTAATAATGGTTTTCCTAAGCAGGGATCTGCTGAGTAATGCAGTGGATGTTACCTCCACCCAGCAAAACCTCACGCGTTGGTATACCAACGACTTGATGTTCAGGCATCGCTTGCCGCAATATTTTTATTGCCTGCTCGTCAGTTCTATCATCGAGCAATGGCAAAAACACATAACCATTCGCGATAAGAAAGTTGGCATAAGAAGCACTTAACCTTTCCCCTGCATCACGTGTCATTCCATCACTTTTATCAATTCCGCTTGCTTCTGCTTCGCTATAGTGCAAAGGCCCTGGCAACGGTAAACGGATGATTTCAATCTCTCGACCTTTAGCATCAGATTGATCTTTTAACACTTGTTCCGCCTGACGAGATAATGCGAATTGTGGGTCTGATGGATCATCTGTCCAACTCAATACCACTTTCCCCGGGGCAATTACATGCATCAAATTATCAACATGTCCGTCAGTTTCATCATCGAATAGTCCTTTAGGCAGCCAAATGACCTTTTCAATACCTAGATATTCTTTGAGATGTGTTTCTATCTGTTGTTGATTCAACTCAGGGTTGCGTCCCGGACTAAGCAAACACTCTTCTGTTGTATATAGCGTACCTTCGCCATCAGTATGAATTGAGCCCCCCTCTAAAACGAATGGGGCGTTGTAGTGATCAATTCCGATAATGTCACATACTGAGCTAGCCACTAGGTCGTCCTGCTGCCAGTTTTCATAGAGGCCATTATAGTCACCACCCCAAGCGTTAAACTGCCAGTTGATTCCACGACGCTCGCCGTCTTGATTCACCAACACTGTGGGCCCAATATCACGCATCCACGCATCATTGAATGGGATTTCAACAAGCCGAATATCTGAATGAAGCAATGTTCTCGCCTTATCAAATTGCTTCGCACTCACGGCGACACAAACCTTAGTCACTTCTGCTATTGCATTCGCAATGCTAGCGAATGTTTGCTGGGCAGGAAGGGCGTTATCACGCCAATTGTCTCGTCTTTCTGGCCAAGCCAACCAAACTTCTTCAATAGGATGAAACTCAGCTGGAAAGTAGAACCCATCTTGCAGTGGTGTTGTCGATAACTGCATAGTCTGCCCCTTTAAACTGCTAGTTTGCCCACAGAGCCATATAGATCTGGGCGGCGGTCACGGAACAGCCCCCACGAGTGACGCGCTTGAGCCGTTGCGGCTAAATCAATCTCCGCGTAAATGATAGCTTCCTCATCACGTGGCGCTTCTGCCAACTTGCCACCAGTATGATCGGTAATAAAAGAAGAACCGTAGAATGTGGTTTCAATGCCATCATCACATTCTGTGCCTACGCGATTAGACGCAATCACAGGAACCAAGTTTGCAGCGGAATGGCCTTGCATAGTGCGTTGCCAGTGATCACGAGAATCTAAAGTTGGATCTTGTGGTTCGCTGCCAATAGCGGTTGGGTAAAAAATGGCTTCTGCACCATGTAACGCTAAGCTACGAGCAAGCTCGGGAAACCATTGATCCCAGCAAATACCAGCGCCGAACTTACCAAACTGGGTTTGCCATACTTTGAAACCAGTATCTCCAGGACTAAAATAGTATTTTTCGCTATAACCCGGACCATCCGGGATGTGTGATTTGCGGTAGTTATCTAGCACAGTGCCATCGGCATCAATCATCACTAATGAGTTAAAGAAGGTATTGCCCGCTTTTTCAAAATAACTAACTGGAATCACGACCCCGAGTTCTTTTGCCAATGCACTCATCTCTGTTATCAACAGACAATTGTCTACTTCCTCAGCCAACTCAAAATACTTAGCTTCTTGCTTCTTACAAAAATAAGGAGCAGCGAACAATTCCTGCGGCAAAACCACATTGGCACCGTTACTCGCAGCTTCACGAATCGCTTGCTTAGCTTTATTTAGGTTATCTTCCAGATCCCAGCTTTTGGTCAGTTGCAGGGCCGCGAATTTTACTACTCTACTCATTGGATGTTCCTTATCGTCCGGTTAGATAGCCAGTTTATCTCTTAGGTTGTAATACGCTGCGCCAACTGCTGTGAATGGTATTTGGAAGTGACGTCCACCAGGGAAGGCGTAGTGCTTGAGTTGTGCGAAGGCATCAAATCGTTCGGCATGCCCTGTTAAGGCTTCTGCCAATAACTTGCCAGCCAAGTGAGTACAGGTAACTCCATGACCACTGTAGCCTTGCAAATAATAAATATTGTCGTCGAATGCGCCGAACTGCGGCATACGTGAGTAGGTAAGTAAGAAGTTACCAGTCCATGTGTAATCAATCTTGATACCTTTAAGTTGAGGGAAAATACCTTCTAACTTAGGACGAATCAGAGACTCAATGTCTTGAGGGTCACGAGCGCCATAAACCACCCCGCCCCCAAACAACAAGCGTTTGTCGGCACTCAATCGGAAATAGTCCAGTAAGTAATTACAGTCTTCAACGCAGTAGTCACTTGGTAAAACCTGTTTTAGTTGCTCATCGGTAAGCGGCTCTGTCGCCACGACTTGAGTTCCACATGGGATGGCTTTGTTACTGATATTCGGAGCCAACCCACCTAAGTAGGCGTTGCCAGCTAACACCAAGTATTTACTCTTCACGCTACCGCTCGCTGTTCTTGCAACAGGATTCGCACCTTTTTCAATGGACGTTACCGCTGATTGTTCAAAAATTTGGCCACCAAGAGAAACAAATGCTGCGGCTTCCCCCAATGCGAGTTTAAGCGGATGAATGTGCCCACCTCGCATATCAAGCAAGCCACCGGTGTAAGCTTGAGTACCAACCGCCTCTTCTACTTGGCTAGCATCCAACATGGTGAGCTGGTCATTACCATATCGCTCCCAGTTTTTCTTATGATGCTCTAAACCTATTAACTGCTTTTTGTTTAGCGCGGTAAATAGGCCACCGCGTTTGTGGTCACACTCAATATCGTATTTTTCGATTAGGCCACGAATGACATCTCCGCCTTCGAAAATCATGTCACACAGGGCTTTAGCCTGGGGTTGGTCGTAACGGCTTTCTATTACATCAACATCTCGGCTGTAGCTATTGACGATCTGTCCACCATTACGACCAGTTGCTCCAAAACCAACTTTGGCACTCTCTAGTACCACTACCTTAAAACCTTTCTCGGCTAAATGAAGAGCCGAAGATAAACCTGAAAACCCAGCCCCAACCACACACACATCACACTCAATGTTGTCTTGCAGTTGTGGGAACACTGGCATGTTCGGGATAGAGTGGGCGTAAAACGAATCCGTATGCTTATTCATAGTGATATTCCTTTATTAATCATCAGCAGGCTAAGGGTGAAGGCGAATCCAAGTGGTTTTGGTTTCTGTGAATTTTTCGATGGCGTGCAGTGATTTATCACGGCCGTTACCACTCATTTTGAACCCACCAAAAGGGACGGTCATATCACCTTCGTTGTAGTTGTTCACCCAAACAGAACCTGCCTGAAGCTGTTTAGCTACACGGTGTACGCGGTTAATGTTATTGCTCCAAAGCGCCGCACCTAAACCGTATTTTGAGTCATTGGCGATTGCGACGGCTTCAGCTTCATCTTTAAATGAGATAACACAAAGTACAGGACCAAAGATCTCTTCCTGGGCGACACGCATTTTATTGTCAACGTTATCAAGAATGGTCGGCTCAACAAATGCACCTTTGCCTTCAACATCACCCCCGCAACGAAGAACTGCACCTTCCGCTTGGCCAAGCTCTATATATTCAAGCACTTTTGATTTGTGACCTTGATCGATGAGCGCTCCCATCGAAGATGAGGTGTCCATTGGGTCTTTCGGCATAAAGGATTGAGCCGCAGAAATGACTTTATCAACAAAGCGATCTTTGATGCTTTCGTGCACTAATAAACGAGTTGCAGCGACACAGACTTCGCCTTGGTTATAGAAGCAACCACCAGCGGTTTCTGCGGCTGCACGATCGAGGTCTTCGCAGTCTTCAAATACGATATTGGCATTCTTACCACCAGCCTCAGCAAACACACGCTTAAGATTGGTTTCACCAGAACGAACCATTAATTGACCAGCAATACGAGTGGAACCCGTAAATGCAATACAGTCGACGTCATGGTGTTTCGCTAAAGCATCACCGGCTTCATGGCCAAAGCCTGTAACGACTTGAAAAACGCCACGTGGTAAGCCTGCTTGATTGGCGAGTTGACCAATATAAATAGCAGTGAGAGAAGATTTTTCAGAGGGTTTAAGAATAACGCTATTACCTGCTGCTAATGCAGGGCCAAGTTTCCAGCAAGCTAACCATAATGGAAAGTTCCATGGAACTACCGCTGCAACAACACCGATAGCTTGATGAGAAACAAAGGCGTGTACATCTTGTTCCGTTGGCGCGACTTCCCCATACACTTTATCGATGGCTTCTGCATACCAACGCAGTGCACTTGCAGCACCAGGGATATCGGTTGAAAAGCTATGGCTGATTGGCTTACCCGTATCTAGGGTTTCCAGCAACGCAAGTTCTTCACGATGTTGGTCAATCAGCGTTGCAAATTGGCTGAGTACCGCTTTGCGATATGACGGAGCGCTGTTGCTCCATTCACCAGAAAGGAAAGCTTGACGAGCACATGTTACCGCAAGCTCAACATCTTCTTCTTGGCAACGAGCTATCTGGGTCAGTGTCTCGTCGGTAGCCGGGTTAACAACATCTAGAGTTTCTCCACTGATAGCTGCGCTATATTCGCCATTAATAAAGGCACGATTTTCGATGTTTAGATTGTTTCTCAGTTCAATCCATTGTTCTTGGGTTTTCATACGCTCTCCTTGTTATCACAACAAGGCAAGGCCCACTTAGAATGTGGTTGGCGTATGCGCGCTTATCATTCGACAAGCCTTGTCTGTGTGATTTGTGAACTTGTGCGGCTGCGTCGTATCAATAATGTACGATTCACCTTGTTTAAGGACAAAAGATTGCTCTTTGTATTCCAGAGTGATTTCGCCCTCTAAAATAGTGCCGATCTCTTCGCCTTCATGTTTAATTTCCGCCGCACCCGTTGTGCCGTGGGGGGCATACTCTTCAATCAAAAATCCAATTACCTGTTCTTTGCTGCCGTTGGTTACCAATTTCATTGAAACCGACTCACTGCCCATTTCAACCAACTCTTCAGGTGCAACGACAACCTTCACTTCATCGCTTTTGGGTTGTTCAAGTGTGAAAAACTCCGAAAGAGATAAAGAAAAAACATTCACTATTTTTTGCAACGAACTTACTGAAGGGCTTACCTTCGCATTCTCAATCGAAGAGATCGCGCTATGTGTAATACCTGCTCGTTCGGCTAATTCTCGTTGTGACAATCCATGTTCTTTTCTTAATCGAACAATATTTTTACCAATCTCTTGGTTGTCCATGTAGGTGGCTCCTAACTTATAGAGAGGCCGCCATCATAAATTCTTTAAACAAAATTTGAGAGAAATGATTCGTTTTTGCTTTCCATTCTGGGTGCCACTGCACGCCAACAAAGAATTTTTGCCCTGGAAGACTAAACGCTTCCACTAAACCATCCGGTGCTTTAGCTTCCACAGTCAGTTGGGGAGCTAATTGGTCAACCCCTTGGTTATGAAGAGTATTAACCTCAAAAAAGATAGTGTTTTCCCAATGATTTTCAGTCAGCCATTTCTCAAACAAACTTTGTTTTTGCACCAACACCGCGTGTGATGGAGCGTACTTTTCCTCAAAGTCTTCGACCTCACTCTCTCTATGGTCGTTGAAACCTGAATCATGAACTGCTGGGTTCAGTGAGCCTCCCAGAGCAACATTCATCTCTTGAAATCCACGGCAAACACCAAAACACGGAATGTCTTTGTCTATCGCTTGACGAATCAAAGTAAAGGAAAGCTCATCTCGAGCTTCATCTTTCTTAGACTCTTCATGAGTGCCGTTGTAATGATGTGGTGCCACATTTGAGTGACTCCCCGGAAATAAAAAACCGTCGCAGATGTTAAGAAGACGCTCAACGTCTTCACTTGCCATATCCGGAGCCAATATCAGTGGCAACCCACCAAAGTCTTTCACAGCCGTGAGGTAAAAATTATTCACTGCCTGTATTTGATAGCCACCCAATTCTTTAGCGCAACTAACAATTCCAATAATGGGTTTGCTTGTTCTAGACATGTTACTTCCGTGCTCGATTTATTTAACACTTACACTACAAATCATGTACAAAATTATCAACACCGATGTTCGATATTATGACCAAAGCGTGACCAAACCAACCTTTTTGGTCAAAAAAACGACTAATTTTGGACATTATATTGAGCAAAACACAATCAACTGTTACAAAATAGTTAACAGAAACATCTTTCAATAAAATTGTAAATTTCAAAGTAATCAACGCAAGCTTATGTATTAAAAGGAAATAACCTTTAAAACTAGACTTTAGTCTAATTAGTACAATTGACTTGTTTCTTTTTTATTACTTTTAATTTACCAAATAGAGGCTAGTTGGAGAACACAATGGAATCGTATCTACAGGAAGTTAAAAATTTTCGACAAAAATGGCCCAACATCGAGTTTGTTGATCTGATTTTTACCGACATCAATGCCACACCAAGAGGCAAGCGCATCCCAGTAAGTGCACTACACAAGCTGCATAAAGGAGTAGCTCTTCCCCTCTCGACAATTACTTTAGATACCAAAGGTAATGTGGTTGAAACAGCAGGGTTAGGTGAAGAATTGGGAGAACCAGACAACATGTGTTTCCCAATTGCGGATACATTGATGCCTACCGCTAAAGAGCAAGTGGGCCAAATAATGTTGAGTATGATGGATGAGTCAGCCCACACCCCAAACCCGCTCTTTATTCGTAATATCGTCAGTGAAATTCTCGAAAAGTTACACACCAAAGATCAACATCCATGTGTTGCCTTAGAGCTAGAGTTTTACTTAATAGACAGGAAGCGGGGTGAGATGGGAGCACTACAAACAGCCATCAACCCAAACAAAAAATCACGAGAAAAAGATACCGAAGTCTATGACTTAGATGGTTTGGATGATTACGCAGACTTTTTGGCCGATCTTAACAAAGTCGCTCAAGAACAAGGGTTAAATACTTCGGGGGCACTATCTGAATCCGCCCCAGGACAATTCGAAATTAACTTCAACCACTCTAAAGATGTACTACGAGTGTGTGATGAAATCATCATCGTCAAACGCCTAATTCGTCAAATTGCTAATCAACATGATTTCGATGCTACCTTCATGGCTAAGCCATTTAGTGAGCAAGCTGGTAACGGTATGCACATCCACCTTAGCTTGGTGGATTCCAACGACAATAACCACTTCAGCCAACAAGATGGTGAACCCAGTAATCTCTTTTATCAAACCATGGCCGCGATGCTTGCTCAAACATCCGATTCCATGGCCTTGATTTGCCCTAACGTTAACTCTTACCGCCGCTTTGTTCCAGGAGCTTACGTGCCAACGAAAGCAGACTGGGGCGAGAACCATCGTGGTGTCGCACTGCGTGTTCCTATCAGCGACAGCAACAATCGCCGAATTGAACACCGCATTGCGGGAGCTGACGTTAACCCTTACATTCTCGCTGCAGTAGTACTATCCGCAGTATTAGCGAGTGAAAACTATACCAAAGACCAATGTCCTAACTCCCTCAGTGATGATGCAATAGACTTACCTCTGCGTATGTCTGAAGCTCTCGATCAGCTAGAACGCAGTGAGCTGACCCCGTACATCTCTAAAGAGTTTGTCGATCTATATTTAGCTTGTAAACGAAGTGAACTGGCGGAGTTTGAACGCGCCATCACTCCATTAGAAATCGACTGGATGTTGCACTCAGCATAAACAAAGGAACTACACGTATGACTACGCAAACTAAGGCGTTGGACGCGCCGCTGAAGATCAACAGTCAACACATCATGGTATCTCTATTGGTTGTCGCGACTTTCATTTTCTTCACATCAATTGGATTGAACCACCAAGAAGGAGAGGCCTATGGATGGATGAGCCTTCTCCCTACCGCACTTGTTTTGGTATTCGCCCTAACTACACACCGCACCGTAGAGGCGCTTTTTAGTGGTACCATCGCTGGTGTACTACTACTCAATCCTGCGCAAGCCGTTGAGCAAATTGTCGGCATATCGATGGATGTAATGATGAACGAAACCATTGCATGGATCGTTCTAGTTTGCGGACTGATGGGGGGATTAATCGCAATTCTCGAAAAAGGCGGCAGTATTTTAAGCTTTTCAGATATGTTGGTCACAAAGGTTAAGAGCCGTAAACAATCTATGCTGATGACCTTTTTCCTCGGCATCATGATCTTTATTGATGACTATCTGAACGCGATCGCTATCTCATCATCGATGAAGAAGATTACTGACGGATACAACATCTCCCGTGAAAAACTATCTTATCTAGTCGATTCCACCGCTGCGCCGATTTGTATTCTGGTGCCAATATCAACATGGGCTATTTTCTTTAGCTCACTGCTTGAAGCGAATGGAGTGGCTGAAGCTGGTGAGGGTATCAAAGCATATATTGAAGCGATTCCATACATGGCTTATGGCTGGGTTACGCTGATAATCGTCCTTCTCGTTGCGTTAGAAAAGATGCCGGATTTAGGCGCAATGAAGCAGGCTGAGGAACGAGCGAAGAAAGGTCAAGTACGTCCTGACGGTGCAACAGACATCGACTTTGGCGCAGATATTACAGCGCACACCAACCCAACGATGGGATTAATCAACTTCCTATTGCCTATGGTGGTGTTAGTTGGTGCAAGCTGGTACTTCGGTATTGATCTATTAGCAGGCGTATTTGTCGCAATTATCTTTACTATCTGCTTCTATGGTGTTCAACGTCTAATCTCAATGAATGATATGTTTGAAGCTGTCTACGACGGAATCAAAGTTATGCTGCTGCCATTGGCAACGGTGATTGGTGGATTCATGCTGAAGTCTGTGAATGATTCTCTAGGAGTGACACAATATGTCATCGAGACAGTAAGCCCTTATCTATCGGCGTCTTACTTCCCAGCAATTATCTTTATGATCACCGGTGCATTGGTGTTTGCTACCGCATCTTCTTGGGGAACTTTTGCAGTTGCTATGCCAATCGTATTGCCTCTAGGCGAACAACTTGGCGTACCTCTACATTTAACTATTGCGGCTCTGCTTTCGGCATCAGCAGCGGGCAGTCACTCATGTTTCTTTAGTGACTCAACGGTATTGTCAGCTCAAGGTTCCGGGTGTACCTCAATGCAACACGCAACCACTCAATTCCCCTACGCATTGATAGGTATTGTCGCAACAGCTCTCTTCTTCTTGTTAGTTGGCTAAGCCTCATACAGCTAAAATACAAGCGTAAAAAATGCCTTATTCTACGATAAGGCATTTCAATTTCCTGAAGAGCAAGCTTAAAGCAACTCTCAGCAAGACTCTCCAGCTTTCAAGTGCTCCCTTTCACACCACAGCCTTTAATCACTAGCTGAGTGATGAACTCAGCGGCATCGGCATAGTCTTTATCATCGAGTTGGTCCTTCTGCATCACGCTGCAAATCTGCCAGCCAAAATCGGCGTAGGTTTGAGTTGCCGCCCAGATGGTAAACATCAGGTGATGAGCGGGAACATCGTCCATTAGGCCCTGCGCCGACCATGTCGAGAACTTATCAAGAATCATCTGGGATTGCTTATACAGCTCGTCACCAATCTCTTTCGGCAATACTTTAGCGCCAGACATCACTTCATTGGCAAATACCTTAGAAGCATGTGGATGGTCGCGAGAAATGATCAGCTTGGTTTGAATATATTGAGACAAGGCTTCAACAGGATCGCTCAACTCTTCAATCGGACGAGACGCTTCTAGTAAAGGCTGAGTGACGGTTTCAAGCACAGCGTTGTAGAGCTTATCTTTTGAGCTGAAATAGTAGAAGACGTTGGGTTTGGGAATGTCGGCCGCTTTTGCGATATCAGCCATTTTTGTTGCGGCATAACCATGAGTGGCGAATTGTTCACACGCGACTTCGATGATTAAATCTTGATTCTTTTGTCTGATCCTAGACATATTGCATCCTTTACAGCTCGTTACTAAAATCATAGTAATCAACGTGCTTCATTAGTCCAGAAGATAATCTCAGAACTCAAGGTCACCGCATTGATAACAATAAAATGGCCGCTCTATTTGTTAAGAAGCGACCATTCCATACCGTGTTTTTGAACTGTTCAAGTTAAAGAATCAATATCGCGCGGAAGTCATTCACATTGGTCAGCGTTGGCCCCGTGGTTAGAAGCACATCGACTTGCTTGAAAAAATCGTAGCTGTTGTTCGCATCGAGATAGTCTTGCGCTTTAAGCGACAGGCTCGAACCTAGTTGCCATGTTTGAGGCGCGATCCATGCTCCCGCATTGTCTTCAACACCATCAATCCCGTCGGTATCAGCAGCCAATGCAAATATGTTGTCTTGGCCTTTAAGCTCGTTATACAAGCTCAACAAGAACTCACAGTTACGCCCACCGCGACCATTCCCTTTAACGGTTACCGTGGTTTCCCCGCCGGAAAGTATCACGCAAGGCGTCTCAAATGGGTGCTTGTTATTAGCCACTTGTTTGGCTAGCGCAGCATGCACCTTCGCGACATCTCGCGCTTCTCCCTCTATGCAATCACTCAACACATAAGCGGGAATACCCAAGCCTTCAGCTTCTGCAGCAGCGGATTCCAATGCCGACATTGGTGTCGCGATAATATGGTGCTCCGCGTTCTTCCAACATACGTCATCTGGTTTAACCGTCTCTGACTCTGGATTATTTAGCCATTCAAATGCCGAGCGTGGTGTTTCTATTTGATAACGTTCTAAAATGGCCATCGCATCAAAACGCGTGTTGGTGTCGGGTACGGTTGGGCCCGATGCAATCACACTAATGTCATCGCCCGGCACATCAGAAATCGCCAAAGATACGACTCTTGCTGGGTAAGCAGCCTTTGCTAGTCGCCCACCTTTAATCGAAGATAAATGCTTGCGAACACAGTTCATCTCATCAATGGCAGCGCCTGATTTAAGCAACGCCTTATTGATTTGTTGCTTCTCTGCTAGGCTGATGTCACCACCGGGCAAACTTAGCAAAGCAGAGCCACCGCCTGACAGTAGGCAAATAACCGTGTCGTCAGCGCTCAAGCCACTCACCAATTGCAGCATACGTTGGCTTACCTCTAAGCCCATCGCATCTGGTACTGGATGCGCCGCTTCAATCACCTCAATGTGTTCGCAAGGTGCGGTGTGCTCATAACGAGTCACCACTAAGCCTTCAAGATCACGCAGTGCGAGATCTTGCTGTTTCTTTGCCTGCCAAACCGCTTCAAGCTCTGCGGCCATCGACGCGGCTGCTTTTCCTGCTCCTATCACCACAGTACGCCCGGCTTGATTAGCAGAGCGATAAAAAATGTCTTGAGGAAGAAAAGGTTCGATGTGATTTTTAGGTAGCGCCTGATTAACAGCACTTGAGAAAAGGGTTTGTAGAAACTGCTTAGCATCAATGTCCATCAGCCACTCCTTAGTTGACGGAGAAAAAAAGAACCCCGATACAAGGCCAAAGGGTGCCTGCTAAGATCAAGTTGGAAAGGAACAACTTCAACCTCTGCCCTGTATCAGGAACGCGTATAAAAGGAGACGAAACTACGCGATTTATAAACAAACTGTTGGGCTACGAATCGATAGCAGCCCTAATTAATTAACTGATAATCGGTTGATTGACTAACCACTAAACGGACAAACCGTTAACTAGATTAACGAATCGAGTGGTCAGAACGTTTCTCAATCGCTTGGATAAGCGCAGAGTGGTCCCAACCTTCGCCACCCATTTCGGCACACTCGCCAAACAACTCTTGAGCGTTAGCCGTATTAGGTAGTGCGACACCCAATTCTTGAGCGCCCGTTAGCGCTAAGTTCAGGTCTTTCTGGTGAAGCGAGATTCTAAAGCCCGGGTCGAATGTGCCTTCAACCATACGCTCACCGTGCACTTCCAATATCTTAGAGTTAGCAAAGCCACCTAATAGCGCCTGACGTACGCGTGCTGGATCAGCGCCAGCTTTTGAAGCAAAAACTAACGCTTCAGACACGGCTTCGATATTCAGAGCAACGATGATTTGGTTAGCCACCTTACACGTTTGGCCTGCACCGTTGTCACCCACCAGCGTGATGTTCTTACCCATGATTTCAAATAGAGGTCGCGCTTTATCGAAGGCATCTTGCTCGCCGCCCACCATGATAGTCAGCGCTGCATTGATCGCGCCCACTTCACCACCTGATACCGGTGCATCAAGGTATGAAGCACCACCTTCATTGATTCGCGCTGCAATTGCTTTGGTCGCGATTGGCGAGATCGAACTCATGTCGATAACCAGTTTCCCAGCTGCACCGCCCGCCATTAGGCCTTTCTCAACACCGTTGTCACCAAACAGGACATCTTCCACTTGAGGGGTATTCGGCACCATTAGGATAATGATATCCGCTGCTTCAGCCGCTTCCGCTGGTGAGTGGCAGACCGTTGCACCCGCTGCCACAAGATCGGCAGGTGCTGCATTAAAGTGATCCGACAGAATCAAATCGTGACCTGCTTTTTGAAGGTTACTCGCCATAGGTTTCCCCATGATGCCAGTTCCGATAAATGCAATTTTAGACATGTTGTTCTCCTTAACGTTTGAGGGTTACCAGACGCAATTAACGGTACTGGTGTAGCCAACCAAGGCCTTCTGTCGTTGTCGTTTTAGGTTTATATTCGCAGCCAACCCAGCCTTGATAACCAAGCTCATCAAGATAATTGAGCACGAATGGGTAATTGATTTCTCCAGTCCCCGGTTCGTGTCGACCTGGATTGTCAGCCAGTTGAACGTGTGCGATTTGACCAATGTTCTGCTGCATGGTCGGCGTAAGATCGCCTTCCATAATCTGCATGTGATAAATATCGTATTGGATAGAAAGGTTATCGCTCCCTACCTCTTTGATGATCGCTTTGGCTTGCTCAGTCGTGTTCAAGAAGAAGCCCGGAATATCACGGGTATTGATCGCCTCTATCACTAAGCTAATGCCTTCTGCTGCTAGCGCGTTCGCCGCGTAATGCAGGTTAATCACAAACGCCGATTGCGCATCTTGTTGGGTCACACCTTGCGGAACAATCCCGGCCAAGCAATTCACTTGAGTACAACCGAGCGCTTTTGCGTAAGCGATAGCTTTAGGTACACCCGCTTGAAACTCTTCAACTCGTGCAGGGTCGACCGCGATACCACGGTCGCCAGCGTCCCAATCACCCGCAGGCAAGTTAAATAGCACTTGCTCTAGGTTATTAGCATCGAGCTTTGCTTTGATTGCCTGAGCATCAAAGGCGTAAGGGAAAAGATACTCCACACCTTGAAAGCCCGCTTCTGCGGCGGCTTCAAAGCGATCCATAAAATCAACTTCCGTGAATAACATTGACAAGTTTGCTGCAAATTTTGCCATGACTCTGTCCTTATTCTTTATTTGGTGAAACTATGACTGTTTAGTGAAGCAACGGTTATTTGGTGGAGCTACGGTTGCTTAGTAAGCCTCGCTCTATTGGAGACTTTTCGTAGAGCTAAACCTCAGCTCTACGGATACACATTACTTAATGATTACTTGTACGCCAGCGCCGTTGGAGCGTCGCCGCGGCTTTCGGCAAGTGGCTCAAATTCGTTGATGGCGTTGATCTCTACGCCCATCGCAATATTGGTCACTCGCTCAAGAATCAGCTCAACAACAACCGGTACTTTATGCTTATTCATCAACTCTTTGGCTTGTTCAAACGCAGCGGCAATTTGCTCAGGTTCACGAACTCGAATCGCCTTACAACCTAAACCTTCAACTACTGCGACATGGTCTACCCCGTAGCCTTCAAGCTCTGGCGCATTCTGGTTATCAAACGCCAGTTGTACACAATAATCGATATCAAATTGGCGCTGTGCTTGGCGAATCAAACCTAAGTACGAGTTGTTCACCAACACATGAATGTATGGCAGGTTGAATTGCGCACCAACGGCCAGTTCTTCGATCATGAATTGGAAATCGTAATCACCAGAGATAGCAACGATATCGCGATCTGGATCGGCCGCTCGTACGCCTAATGCAGCGGGTGTAGTCCAACCTAGTGGACCTGCTTGACCACAGTTGATCCAGTTACGCGGCTTATAAACATGCAGGAACTGAGCGGCAGCAATTTGCGACAAACCAATGGTGCTCACATAACAAGTGTCACGACCAAATGCCTTGTTCATCTCTTCATAAACACGCATCGGTTTCATTGGCGCTTCATCGAAATTGGTTTTACGCAGCATGGTCGACTTGCGTTCCTGACACTCACTTGCCCAAGCATTTCGGTTCGGCAGCTTGCCAGCATCACGCCACTCTTGCGCCACTTCAACCATTAGCTCTAGTGCTGCTTTCGCATCAGAGACAATGCCTAAATCAGGACAGAACACACGGCCTATTTGGGTTGGTTCAATGTCTACATGTACGAACTTTCGGCCTTCGGTGTAAACATCCACAGAACCGGTATGACGGTTAGCCCAGCGGTTACCAACACCAAACACAAAATCAGAATTAAGCATGGTTTCATTGCCATAACGGTGAGAAGTTTGTAGCCCTACCATACCCGCCATTAACTCATGATCATCCGGAATCGAGCCCCAACCCATTAAGGTTGGAATCACAGGAACACCAGTGATCTCGGCAAACTGCTGCAACAATTCAGACGCGCCAGCGTTAATCACGCCACCACCAGATACAATCAGCGGTTTTTCAGATTGAGACATCATGGTTAATGCTTTCTCAACCTGCGCGCGTGTCGCTTTTGGTTTGTATGGTTCAAGCGGCTCATAGGTATCAATATCGAACTCAATCTCAGCCAACTGCACGTCTAAAGGCAAGTCGATCAAAACAGGGCCAGGGCGTCCAGAACGCATCAAATGAAAGGCTTTTTGAAATGCGCGTGGTACTTGAGCAGGTTCCAGCACCGTGGTTGCCCACTTAGTGACTGGTTTAGCGATAGATTCAATATCAACCGCTTGGAAGTCTTCTTTGTGAAGGCGAGCACGCGGAGCCTGACCTGTAATACATAGGATTGGGATTGAATCTGCAGACGCCGAATAAAGCCCCGTGATCATGTCCGTTCCCGCAGGGCCAGAGGTACCAATACACACACCGATATTGTCTTGATTGGTACGCGTGTACCCTTCGGCCATATGCGATGCACCCTCTACATGTCGAGCTAAGACGTGGTCGATTCCTCCAAGCTTTTTCATAGCCGCATACATAGGGTTAATTGCTGCGCCGGGAACACCAAATGCGATGTCTACACCTTCACGTTTAAGCACTTCTACCGCTGCTTCAATCGCTTTCATAATTGCCATTCGAACCTCCAGTTCAGATTGTATACAATTAAACTAACTTTTGTGTACTATGAACCATCCTCGCTATTTATCAACCCCAGAATGAAACAATTTCGTTACATCAACCCATCGCATTAAGTACGCACTCATCCTGAAAAGCTTACAATTCATTGCTTTACATAAAATATCTTTACGTAAAAATAAATTACAAAAAGATCAAATGATAAATAAATGTTAAATACCGTTTGCTTGTTTACAATTTCTACAATATAAATATCCTTAAAAATAGCATTTTGTATACAAAGTGGCATCGTATTGTTTAAAGGAGACAACAATGATGAATGACGTAAAAGAGAGAGAAGAAGTGCAGTGTATGCAGGTACTCGGGAATATGGACAACTCCGAGTACAAAGAGATCTTGTCTAAAGATGCATTAAAATTCTTAGAAGCTCTCGTCAATAAATTTGGAGATCGCCGTCATGCCCTGCTAAGTGACCGCGACACAAAACAAGCTCAATATGACGAGGGTGAGCTACCCAATTTCAGAAAAGACACCATTTCCATTCGTCAGAATAAAGAGTGGAAAGTGGCAACACCTCCAACAGAGCTACTCGATCGCCGCGTAGAGATCACCGGCCCTATCGAAAGAAAGATGGTGATCAACGCGCTAAACTCAGGCGCGAAAGTCTTCATGTGTTGCTTTGAGGATGCGTCTTCCCCGACTTGGGCCAATATGGTCGAAGGGCAAATCAACCTAAGAGATGCCAACCTTGGAACCATTAGTTACTTCGATGAGAAAAAGCAGAAGAGTTACCAGTTAAACAACGATCCTGCACTGCTGATTGCCCGCCCACGAGGCATTCACTTGCCAGAGCAGTCCATTCAATTCAACAATCAGCCGATAGGCGGTTGCTTGATGGACTTCGCTTTGTACTTTTTCCATAACTATCAGTCACGTGCAAAACAAGGCTTAGGTGTTTACTACTACATTCCCAAGCTTGAGAGCATGGAAGAAGCACAGTGGTGGGACGATATTTTCAGCTTCACCGAAAACTATTTCCACGTACCCAAAGGCACCATTCGTGCGACCGTGTTGATTGAAACTCTGCCAGCCGTATTCCAAATGGAAGAGATCTTATACGCCATGCGTGATCATATCGTAGCGATGAACTGTGGCCGTTGGGATTACATCTTCAGCTACATCAAAACGCTGAAAAACCATAAAGACCGCATCTTGCCAGACCGCCACGGGATCGGCATGGATCAAGAATTCCTCAACGCCTATAGCCAACTGTTGGTGCGCACTTGTCACGCTCGTGGCGCATTAGCAATGGGTGGGATGTCAGCCTTTATTCCAGCAAAAGACCCGCAAGAAATGGCACGTGTAACCGCCAAGGTTATCGAAGATAAACAAAGAGAATCTCAGAACGGACACGACGGCACATGGGTCGCGCACCCTGCACTGGTTGATTTGGCAATGTCGATCTTTGATAAGCACTTAGATGGCAAAGTAAACCAAATGGATTTCCAAAGCCCAGAGCATGTGATCAATGCAGACTCGTTGCTAAAGCCTTGTGAGGGCAGTCGCGACGAAGTAGGAGTACGTAAGAATATACGCATCGCGCTGTATTACATCGAAGCTTGGATTCAAGGCTACGGCTGTGTGCCTATCTACGGCCTCATGGAAGATGCCGCGACTGCTGAGATCTCAAGAGCCAATATCTGGCAGTGGATCCACCACGGGGTAACACTCGATGATGGCCAAACCTTTACCAAATCACTATTCCACTCTTGGCTTTACCAAGAGCTAGACACGATAAAACATGAAGTCGGAGACTCGCGCTATACAGCAGGTCGATTTGAAGAGACAGCTGATCTTTTCTATCAACTTTCTACAGCCGAAGAGTTCGCTGCCTTCCTAACTTTACCCAGCTATGGGCTATTACAAGAGTCCAGTTAGGACTCTTGTACCGAGCTGAATCAGTCAATGATATTCACAACAAGCGTAATGATTGGCTGACTTAGCTTGGTACACGGCCCCTTGAAAAACTAGGAGATAACATGGGAAGTTTGACTCTACAACAAGCGTTAACCATCATTGATGGCACCTTAAAAGCAGGAAACAAGATCCACACAGAACCTTTGACGGTCGCCGTCTTAGACAGCGGTGGCAAGCTGATTTCTCTGCAACGTCAAGACGGCTCTAGCATGATGCGACCAGACATCGCGATTGCTAAAGCGTGGGGAGCACTCGCACTGGGTTGTTCCTCTAGAAAACTCGCCCAAGATGCTGATAATCGACCAGCATTTATCTCCGCCGTAAACGTACTCGCACACGGAAACATGGTGCCAGTGCCAGGGGGCCTACTGATTCGAGATAAGGATAAAACGGTACTTGGTGCGATTGGGGTCAGCGGTGACATCTCAGACATCGACGAAAGTTGCGCCATCAACGGCATTGGTTGTGCAGAACTGTTCAGTGACGAGATGCTGCAAGCTTAACTCGCCAATTCGCTGTACTTGAAGTTCTTAAACAAGCACAAAAAAACCGAAGCAATTAAGCTTCGGTTTTTTATTGAATCTAAAGGAAGATCAGAAAAACTACTCGTACGCGCTCAACCATGTTTTCAGAAGTTGGTTGGTGTTCTTCTTCTGACTCGCAGACAATGATTTAACCAGTTTTTTCTGCATTTCGACATGTTCAGTCATCATTTGGTCAATCAGAATAAGACCATCTTTAGTTAACTGGACACTCACGCTGCGTCTGTCTTCTTTGCTGTGTTCACGACTGATCAGCCCTTTGGCTTCTAGCTTATCAAGGCGATTGGTCATCGCGCCAGATGTCAGCATCATGGATCCAATCAGTTCAGATGGCGTCAGTCGGTAAGGCTTCCCAGAACGTCGCAACGTCGCCAGCACATCAAACTCACCCAGCTTCATGTCGTATTTTTTATGAAGCTCGGCAACTTGCGTCTCCATATACTTGGCAATACGCATAATCCGACCCATCATTGCCATAGGCTCAGTATCTAGTTCGGGCTTTTCCTTTGCCCATTGCTCTACTACGCGGTCGATAGCATCCATTTGCAATCTCGCTCCGTTGTTAGTCTGATTACTTCAAACTAGTTTAACATAAAGATACTTTACAACCACTAGTTCTCAGTATACAGTTCACACAATAGTTATCTTAACGTAAAGATATTTTAAATGAACATATTATTAGCAATGATCCCCGCGTTCTTTTGGGGAACAACCTATGCAGTGACGCAATTTACGCTACAGGAGTGGCCACCATTATTATTGGGTGCTTTGCGTGCGTTACCTGCTGGTTTGTTATTGCTAGCAGTAAAACCAACACTGCCTAAAAAAGGCGAGTGGCAAATCATTTTCACACTGGGCCTTATCAATATCGCGACCTTCTTTGGCTTGATCTTCGTGATGGCGCTAACGCTGCCTTCGGCAATCTCTGGCGTGGGCATGATCTCCGTGCCGGTGTTCGCGATGATCTTCCACTGGGTAGTGAAAAAACAGCGCCCGCATCTGATTCAAGCCCTTTCGGGTATTGGCTTGATCACCTTAGCGTGGATACTGTTTAACCCAAGCCAAATTGCTCTGAACCCAATCGGTTTAGGCGCAATGTTTGCCGCAATAATGTGTATTGTCATCGGCAGCAGCATTACCAAGTCACTGGGTAACCGCATGCACTGGTGGAAGGTATTAACATGGCAACTGATTCTGGGCGGTACGATTTTGTCTGTCGCGTCTGGCGTTCATGCATTCATCGATCCGCAGCCTTATATTAATGCCGTGACTCATTTCGATACTCGTAATGCTATGGGACTCGTATGGGTTATTGGGCTAAACACAGCGCTGGGTTACGGCATGTATGTGTGGTTGCTACAGCGTATGTCGGTGGTTGATTTCACCTTCGGTGGCATCGCAAACCCAGTAGCTGGCATCGTGACCGGTATGGTGTTGATGGGTGAATCATTCACTGCAGTACAATACTCACTAATGACCGGCATGATAGTGATGTCACTGCTACCACAACTTATCCTTGCGGTAAGACAATCCAAACAAGTCAAGCCTGTTACGCAGTAGACGCAGCCTCTTAAACGTATTGTTCAAAAACGCGCCTCATTGAGGGCGCGTTTTTTGTTGCTACGCTAACAGCAATAACCCAACAGCCATACTCGTTGAGTTGACCATTCCTTAAGTTAAATTAAACCTCACAAAGAACAATGACTTTACTTTAACTATCTAAAGCGAATTTATTTTCTATAAAATAATCATACTAGAGATTTAATTTCCACAAAAAACTCAAATTAGAGATAAAAAGACAAAACTTTTCTCCGACTACCTTTCTATACTGTGCCATGTCATTAAGGCGCTACAAGCCTATGATTTAAAATAATTATTAATGAGTAGTCACCATGAATTCGAAGTCGCTAACTATTTTGCTTTTTGTCTCTGTTTGCTTAATTTGGGGAACCACTTGGTTCGCTATGGAAGTAGCATTGCATTCTATCCCACCTATTTTTGCTACTGCGTTGCGCTTTTTACTTGCAGCACCTCTGCTTGCAGTATTGGCGAAAGTCTTCAACCAACCACTGCTGTTCCCTAAAGGTAAGCGCCAATGGCTGCTTATTGTTGCGTTGATGTATTTCGCGATTCCGTTTACGTTGATGATCTATGGCGAGCAATACATCTCTTCAGGTTTAGCGTCGATCATCTTCGCCAACATGCCTGTGGCTGTGATGTTGATGTCTGGCTTATTCTTAGGTCTACGACTAGCGAAGCACCAGATATTCGGGTTGATCGCTGCTGTTGTGAGCCTATGTGTAATCCTTGGTAATGAAATGCAGATGGGTGGCGATGACTACCTAATTGGCACGGTTTGCTTAGGCCTTGCTGTTGCGATTCACGCAGTGATGTATGTGCTGGTTCAAAAGCACTGCAAAGGTATTGAAGTACTGACCTACAACGCCGTACCAAGCCTAATTGCAGCTCTATTCTTATTTGCTGTATCAGCTATAGGTGAAAACGTGAATATTGAATCTTTCACTTGGGACTCAATCTCTGCTGTGGTTTACCTAGGCTTTGTGGCGAGTGTTGGCGGCATTGTGGCTTACTTTAAATTAGGTCAGGTTTCGACACCTTTCCAAGCGTCTATCTGCTTCCTAATCTTCCCAGTGGTTGCGCTGCTGATCTCTTGCTACATCAATGGTGAGGTTCTATCTGAACAGTCACTTGTAATGATGATTCCTCTACTTTGCGGCATCTTACTGACCAAAGCACCAAAGGGAATCTTCAAGCTGCGTACCGAATTAAAAACCGTAAGAAACTGATCCGCGTGAAACCTATTTTGCGGATTAGATATACATATCCCACATAAACAAAAAGCTCCAATATCACTATTGGAGCTTTTTGCTTATTTCATAATATCGAGACCAACATTAACGCCAGCTAAACATTCGCACTTCATTACCTTCTTCAGGTGTCTTAGGAATGTTTAAAGACAACGCCAAAGAAACCGCCGCCATCGCAGCACCAATATAGAAAACCGTTGCAGGAGAAGACAACCAAATCACACCAAACACCACTGGAATAACGACCGCTGCAATATGATTGATGGTGAAAGAGACACCAGCAGTTGATGCCATGTCTGCCGGGTCTGCGATTTTCTGGAAGTAAGTTTTGATCGCCAGCGCCAATGCAAAGAACAGGTGATCGATCACGTAAAGTGCCGCCGCCCATTCCGCGCTTTGCACCAAACCATAACCGACAAACACACCAATCAAGCCAACATACTCGAAGATCAACGCTTTACGCTCGCCAACCACACCGATAAATCGACCAATGCGCTTCGCAAACAAGAAGTTAAATAGGTAATTAACCAAGAACAACAATGTGACGTCGGCAGCCGAGTAACCAAACTTCTCTACCATCAAGAAGCCTGCAAACACAGTGAAGATTTGTCTTCTCGCACCGCTCATAAACGTTAGCGCGTAGTAGAGCCAGTAACGCTTCCGCAGTACCAACTTCTTATTCTGTGTCGTCTTGGTTTGAAACTCAGGGAAGCCAAAGGTCATCACCAAAACTAAAACAAAACCAATTCCGCCAGTGATGCCATACACCCAAGCAAAGTCGAGTTTGAGTTGCTCTAACATCACCCAAATAGAGCCATAAGTGATTAAAGATGCCAACGCGCCAACGGAGATCATCTTACCTAACATCTCTGGTGCTTCTTCTTTACTCAACCATTGCAGTGACAGAGACTGCTTCAGCGTTTCAAAATAGTGAAAACCCGTCGACATCAAAACCGTAGTCAGCAACAATCCAGTGAGTGAAGGGAATAAACCGGTTATCGCCGTGCCCACGGTCAGCATCGCCAGCGATATCAACATAAAGCGTTGCTCTCGAATGAAGGCTAAAACAAACACCACGGTAAACGCTAAGAAGCCTGGGATCTCACGAACACTTTGCAACAAACCAATATCGGCGCCATCAAAGTTCGCCTTCTCAATCACGAAGTTATTAAGTAAAGCCATCCAGCTCGAAAACGCGATCGGTACAACAATCGAAATCAGTAATAAAAAGTTTTGCGGCGTTTTCCAGCTCGCGGTTCTATCGAACATTGACGGACTCCTGTTCGTCTAATTGAGTGAGCACTCGTAAGGTCAACTGCTCAGTATAAGGGTTAATCTTCCAATGCTCTGGGCTCCAGCCTTTTACGAAACGTTGGAAATCGGCCCACGCCACGTAACACATTGGTCGCCATGCTGCTTCTACCTCATCAAATGAAAGGTGTGGCTGATAGTACGCCAATGCCTCTTTCAAGTGTCGGAAGTAAATATCCAGTACCTGTGGCTCAAGTTCAGCGCAGTCTTGCGGCCTCACCGCACTACTCATGAACAAAGCGACATCTTTCATCGCACAACCATGGCCCACATATTGGAAATCGACCGCAGCCGCGCGCTCGCTTTCAGAATCAAAACAAAAATTGGCGAGCTTGGCATCGCCATGGACTAAGGTTTGATATGGACATTCTTTTAATAAACGGTCGATGTGCTTGGCTTGGTTCTTCAATGGTAAATCAGCCAAGGCATTGAGTTCATCAGGGCGTGTATCTAGATGCCAATAAGTACCGACTTGCCACAATGATGACAACTGCTCTTGATTGATATTGATGTGCTTTGCGTGAAAGTTAGCAAGCCATTTAAGGCAAGCATTACGTTGTTTTTGCTCTTCTCTTGTGTAACTAGATGCCTGATAGTCAGAAGCAGCAAGCACATCAAACTGAGAGATCAACGGGAAGCCAATATCCGCTAAGTCTTGCATCACTATCAGCCACTCATTCTCTTCTAGTTCACATTGCAGCCCAACAGGTACAGGGCAGCGCTCGTCCCATTGTTGGGTGAATGACTGATACCAAGCTGTTTCCACTTGGTAAGAGTGTACCTTTCGTTGGTGAGAGAGTTTGGTATTCCAACCCTTTGGGTGTTCAGCTTTATCTGGCAACGCGACATGTTTAACAATCACACTCTTGAGTTCCGCACTGCTTTCTTGAGAAAAGACTAAGCGAACTAACTCGCCATATCCACCCCATAGGCGTTGAATCACTTGGACATCAAACCCTTCATGACAACCCAGCGAGGTCGCTATTTTTTGATAAAGCTCATTTTGATAAAACTCTTGTTGATAAAGCTCTGGCTGATTTTGACTTGAACCCGCTTCAGGTTGAGCTCGATTATTCGACGATATTGATTGAGACATATTACTCGTTGTTATGCTTTATCGGATAGAAGGTGTGACCACTGTGGCTGCCTATTCATGTAGTGAACCACATAGCTACAAACCGGCACAATTTTGAAGCCCGCTTGTTCAATTTCAGGCAATACCGACTCCATCATCACCTTCCCAAAGCCCTTGCCTTGCAGTTCATCAGGGATTCGAGTTGAGGTGATATGCAGTACATCGCCATCCTTTTTATACTTAACTACCGCAAACTGATCTGGTTCTAACTCAACCGTGATCTGGTTCACATCTTGATCCCATTTAACTGCCTGCATTCTCAACTCCTGCAAATAATGGATACGACAAACAATTAAAGTTTGAAGTATGAATTCCTTGTAATAGACTAACGCAAGTGCATATAAATAAAACTAAGTACTTACAATCAAAGAAAATATTATTATAGCGTGTGGTTATAAATAAAATTCAAACCAATTAAAAGCACTCTATAAATTGCGTTAGTACACCTACTAAATCTAGCACGTAACAACCCCTTGTTAGCAAGTTATCAATATCTAACAGACGCATGTTGGCGCATGGAGAATATATAATGAACGCACCACTGAAGAAGCCTTTGGAGCATAATCAGGCACTTCAAGACCCTCGTAACCGCACCGTTTCTACGATAAACAGCACCGATGCACTGGCCATGATTGAGCACGGCAGTGAACTGACATTAAATGTCTCGACTCCGGTTGGCACTAAGTTTCTCGCCACCACCAAATTTATCGGTACGCACAGTGATAACTGTATTGTGGTTGAGGTTCCCGAGGTATCCAATGAAGATCTGAATTTTTTCTTTCAAGAAGGTTTTTGGATGACCGCTCGTGCCTATTCTCTACGAGGTGAAGGCGCACTTATTCACTTTAGAAGCCAAATTCACCATAAGATTGGTGAACCCTTCCCTATTCTTGTGCTTTCGACACCAAGCACGATGCAAGTCACTCAGCTGCGTAAAGAAACACGCTATGAAGTGAACTTGGCTTCAAGAATTATCTTCAACGACCAACGAGCAAACTGTGAGATAAGAGACTTATCGAAAAGTGGTTGTCGTTTTGTGACCTCACCGACCTCTCGTGCAATTCAGATTGCCGATCGAGTGTCTATCGAGATTACACCTGAAAACTATAATGGCCCTCTTATCCCTCCTTTGAGAGGCATCATCTGTAATCTGCAAAAATCGACGCACTACGCTCGATACGGTGTGGAATTTGATGATATTGGCCGCGCTAACGCTAAACACTTGTTGGCAAAATTGAAGTTCGATGGCACCAAGCTCTGCTTACGAAACGGCTAAGATCATTTAACCACACTGCGCTCATCAAATTCGTGAATTGACCAAATACAAACCACTCACTCGCGAGCAAAGTCGCAACCAATAAAAAAGCCATCGACTCTAGAATCGATGGCTTTTGCGTTTTGGCTGTTTTTATCTGTTTATCTGTTTATCTGTTTATCTGTTTATCTGTTTATCTGTTTATCTAGGCATAAACTAGCTAACTATCTAGTCTAGCTATACAGCTATTTACGTAGTGCGTTCAGTTTGGCTTGAGCGATACCAAAGATAGTATCAATTGGATAGCTACCCTCATCACTTGCCTCACCTGCGGCTTTGCCTGTGAACAGTTCAATCGCCTCTGTGACATGGTCAATCGCCCAGATATTGAACTCGCCTTTTTCAACCGCTTTCACGATGTCACCGCGCAGCATTAAGTTATGAACATTCGAGCGTGGGATTATCACCCCTTGTTCGTTTGAACGTCCTTTGATTTCACACACATCAAAGAAACCTTCAATTTTCTCGTTCACACCACCAATTGGCTGAGACTCACCGAACTGGTTCATCGATCCGGTAATTGCAATATCTTGGCGGTTTGGCTGCTTAGAAAACGCAGACACCACCGCACAGAACTCGGCCATACTCGCACTGTCACCATCGACGCCACCATACGATTGTTCGAAAGTGATGTTAGTGGTGAGCGGGACTTTCGCTGTCTTACCAAATACCGAAGAAAGATAAGCCGACAAGATCATCACGCCTTTTGAGTGAATACTGCCACCTAGATCTACGTTTCTTTCAATATCAATCACTTCACCGTCACCGTAAGCTGTGGTAGCCGTGATTCGGTTCGGCGCACCAAACATATGATCGGTCGTGCTGAGTACAGAAAGCGCATTGACCTGCCCAACCGCCTGACCATCTACGTGGATCAGCGTTGTGCCGTTAGTGAAGGTTTCCATTACGCTGTCTTGCAGTCGTCCGACACGCATCTGTTGGTTAGATAACGCTTGGTCGACGTGCGTTGCACGAATCAAGTTCGATTTTGAGCCTCTCGCCACGTAGTTTGATTCACGAAGCAGATTAGCAATGTGAGCAGAGTGCAGAGACAATTTACCTTGGTCACCCGCCTGACGAGAGCTGTGCTCAATGATGCGAGCGATCGCTTTACGGTCACAATGCAGCATGTTGTTGTCGTGCACGATGCTCGAAATAAAGCGCGCGTAATGCATTTCAGAATCGGGAGTACGCTTCATCTCATCTTCAAAATCGGCCGTTACACGGAACAGTTCACCAAACTCTGCATCGTAGTGTTGCAGCAGTTGGTAAGTTCGGTAATCGCCAAACAGGATGATCTTAACATCCAATGGAATCGGTTCTGGATCAAGCGATACCGCCCCCGTTAAGGTCACCTCTTTTTCTAATGAAGTGAAACTCAATTGACGTGAACGCAGTGCTCGTTTCAAGCCTTCCCAAACGTACGGCTGCTCAAGTACCTTCACCGCATCCATCAGTAATACGCCACCGTTGGCTCTGTGTAAGCTACCTGCGCGAATCAATGAGAAGTCAGTAAAGACAGTACCCTTGAACGTCGCCGTTTCTACATAGCCAAACAGAGAGTGATAATTTGGATTCTCTTCCACCACGATCGGCAGAGTCTCCTCCTTTTGGCTCACAATCACATTAACCTTGTAGCGACGCGGCATTTTCTTATCCAAAGAGGCCGTTGCAACTTCTGCTTGCTCAGTGCTCTCTTCTAAGAAGATGTCAGCGTTGTCGACAATGTCTTTACGCAGTGCCGTTAGGTACTTTTTAATGTCTGGATATTGGCTGTAATCCTTCTTCAATTGCTTGATGAAGTGCGTGATCACGTCTCGCGCCGTATCATCATTCAGTTTTTGAATTTTCTCAGTGTACGTTTCTTCAAGTTCCGTCAACTCACGAGAAATGGTTCGCAGACCGACTTCCAATCCATCAATGGTTTTATCGAACTGGTCTTGCTCTTCTGGCGAAAGCAGATCGAAGCTCTCTTCGGTATGAAGATCATCCCCATTCATGGCCACAAACTGGTAATCACCCTGAGTGGTGATCGTCAGGTTAATGCCCTTGTCTTTCGCTTCTTGGCTAATGCTTTCTAACGCGGCTTGTTGCTTAGCTGCTAATTGGTTTTTAAGCCTATCAGCACGGCTAAAGTACATCTCGTTATCAAACGCTAGAGGCATACCTTTCAGCAATTTACGCATTAGCTTTTCAATATCTTGCTTTAAGCTGCTGCCAACGCCACGAGGTAATTTCAGTACCTTAGGTGTACGAATATCTTCAAAGTTCGCGATATAACACCAATCAAAAAGCTCCTGCACTTCTTGAGGGTGACGGTTCAGATAGCGCAAGATCATGGTGCGTTTACCCAGACCATTTCGCCCTATCGCATAAATGTTGTAACCCTTTTCCTTGATTGACATCGCGAACTCAACGGCTTTTTGTGCCCGTTCCTGCCCGACGATTTCGTCAATTGGAGCCAGTTCTTTGGTCGACTTACATGGTAGCTTGTCTAAATCCGCTACCTGATACAGCTGTTCTGTATTGAGTCTTTGCATCGCCATCGCCGCCTCCTTAGTCCTTCATTACTTGGGTGTAGATAAAATCAGTGTAGATGTAATTTCCTACAAATTTAGTGACTTACGCTACACAGCTGTTCAACTGAACAAATAACACACAATTTAAGCCATTTTTAGGAATAGCTCGTCATTTAATTCACCAACTTAACATGTGAATGATTTTAATTTGCAATTGATAATGAATATCATTAACATTTTATGATATTATAAATTGAGGATGTGGATATGGAAATTGAACGATGCTGGATGCACTACCTAAAAGCTGAACAGTTAGTGGAACAAGGTCACTGGCCAGAAGCACAACGCCTTTATGGTGATGTTCTAACCTCACTTCCTCATCACATCCAAGATGCAGCATACCAAAGCGATATCAAGCCTTGCCAATTTGCCTGCTTGCTTGCCGGGTTAAGAGACGCGAGCGTCGCTCAATCAGAGATACTCAACCGATTAGGTCAGCACCAACAAGCCTTCGATACCTTGAATCAATCTTACGCTCTGATGCAATTTATCTCTCTGGAGAACACTGAGCTGATTCAACGTACCTTTGGGTTATTGGAAAAGCAGAGCGAAGGTTTGCTCAATCACCTGATCGCTTTTTGCAGCGCTCAGCGCAGTTCGCATTGGATGCTCGAACTAGAACAAATTCAACGTGCTCATCACCATTTTGGGCAACTTAAAACAACGTCAGAAGTGAAATCTTCACCTAATGTCTTAAATTGATAAGGATATATCATGTCGGACCGGGCCATTCTTAAAGTCAATAACCTCTCCGTTAGCTTCACAACCAATGATGGAATCATTGATGCGGTAAAAAAGGTTAACTTTACCCTTAATTCTAGCGAAACCTTGGCCATTGTTGGTGAATCAGGTTCAGGTAAATCAGTCTCTTCTAACGCACTCATACGTTTGCTCCCTGATAACGCCATCATTGATGCTCAATCTGAAATAGAATTTGAGGGGCAATCAATACTTGGCAAGACTGAACGAGAAATGCAGTCGATTCGTGGCGATAGAATCGGCATGATCTTTCAGGAACCGATGACCTCTCTCAACCCATACCTTCGCGTGGGCACACAAGTGGCAGAAGCCATTATGTGTCACCGCAATGTATCGAAATCAAAAGCAAAACAGCGTGTGCTAGAGCTCTTCAATCTTGTGCATTTACCAATGCCAGAACAAGCTTACAACAAGTATCCGCATGAGTTTTCAGGCGGTCAGTTGCAGCGCATCATGATTGCGATGGCTTTGATCAACGAGCCCGATATTTTGATTGCCGACGAACCCACCACCGCATTGGATGTGACCGTACAAGCGGAAGTGCTTTCTCTTATCAAAGAAATCCAAGGCAAGATGGGAATGGCAATTTTGTTCATCACCCATGACTTAGGTGTGGTGAAACACTTTGCAGACCGCGTGCTAGTGATGTGTAAAGGTGAGCTCGTAGAAGAAGGGATGACTCAATCTTTGTTCGATAGTCCTAAACATGATTACACAAGAATGCTCATTAACTCGATTCCGAAAGGCGCTAAGGTTCCTGTTGAGGCGACAGCCCCAGAACTATTGTGTGCTGACGACATCCGAGTTCAGTTCTTGGTGAAATCACACTTTATCAAGAGTAAAAGCCAGTACTTCGAAGCCGTAAAAGGCATTTCGTTGAATCTTAAGCAAGGCGAAACGCTAGGCATTGTTGGTGAATCTGGTTCAGGTAAATCAACCCTTGGACGTGCATTAATCGGCTTGCTGCCGAGTACCGGACGTATTGTTTACAAAGGCCAAGACGTTAGCTTATTAAATGATAAAGAGCGTCACAAGCTCAAGAAAGATGTCCAAATGGTGTTCCAAGATCCTTATGGTTCTTTATCACCACGCATGACAGTTGGGGAAATCATCACCGAAGGCTTAACGGTGCATCACCTCATCTATCCAAGCAAGAACGTTTAGAAAGAGCGCGCAAAGCATTGATTGAAGTTCGCTTAGAGCCGAATTCAATAAACCGTTATCCACATGAGTTCTCTGGCGGGCAAAGACAACGTATCGCGATTGCTCGCGCACTGATTCTAGAGCCCTCTTTCATTTTGCTGGATGAACCGACTTCAGCACTCGATCGCTCAGTACAACTGACCGTGATTGACCTGCTGAAAGACATTCAAGCCAAGCACAATATCGGCTTCCTGTTCATCAGCCACGATCTCTCGGTAGTGAAAGCACTGTCGGATCGCGTACTGGTGATGCAGAAGGGCGAAGTAATGGAAGAAGGGTCTGCAGAAGAGATTTTCAATGCGCCGAAAAACAACTACACCAAGAAATTAATCGCTGCGTCATTCGACTTAGAAGATAAATCGAAAAAAAATGCCGCATAAAGGGAACTAATCAACATTAACAGCGTCTTATAATTACATTCTGAATAATCTCCTAATGGATTGAAATCTAGAATGGATATAGCAAAACTGGTTTGGCCGCCAAAAGAGAAATGTCGCATGGATGCGACATTTTTCGTTTCTGGCGTATATGAAAAATCAACTCAGTGATTCGCGCCAGTGATTCGAACCAGTGATTATGAAGGTTTGCTAAAATTAACGGACTTTAAACAGAGTTCGCTGCAGGGCAAGATCATGAAAAACCCATATGGAATAAGGGGTAGCGTGAAGTGATGTT
>NZ_JBGONQ010000016.1:0-94802 GCF_041439145.1 Vibrio sp. 1F255
CAGCTCTGAAGGATCCTTCAACCGATCGCTTTGGCTTTAACTGATCGGCATTAGCAGTAAATGCGGCTTAGTTATGTATATAGATTGCACTGACAATGTTAATTGACGCGATTGATAAGCTCTTCGCGACGCTGCTGCGGTATAACAGACCAATGTGTACCATTAATCGCGCCTTCTAGCGCCCAAAGTAGTTCAATACTGACAGAAGACGCATGCGATTCTTTGATGGCGTTAAATGCGTTTACAGAGCCAGATTCATATAAACGTTCTACAGAATCGATCCCTGCCTTTTTCAACATACGCTCGGTAGCGAGTCGAAGATTAGGCAGATCTTTGAGTCGGGTCGGCTTAGCAGAAGACTGCTCAGCTTTTTCTTCTTTAGCAAAACCTAGAGACGTGGTTGCAAGCTGCAAGATTTTCTCTTGGTCTTGCCAGAGGCCTTCAGGTAAAGCGAAATATTTAGTAACGACAGGGAAACCACGTTTTTTGTAGACGTACGGTTGAAACCCTTGTTGTTCGAATTGTTTCGTTGTGCCTTTGTCTGCGCGTATGTGCAACTGGTCATTTACAACCAGAGCAAACATAGTGTCATCAGCAAAAAGACCGAAGCCACCAAACATTGAGCGTGATTTTATTTTTCCTAGGGACTCAAATAACTTCATCGAGTCCTTTAGTATCGGTTTATCCATGTTATTTATCTCGGTGTATTTGAACTACGCCACCAAATAAGCAGGTCCGAGAGATTAGCAAAATGTTGCAATTAAATTGTCAATAAGCCGTAAATTACTAAATTATTAGTAGTTACTGCATTTTGCCATCGGTAACCCCGCTACCATACCAACGAGTGGTTTAGGCCGGAAGCTTTGCGTCTCACTCTTTCGAGTGGTTTGCCCTGTGCGTGACTGATTGAATAGAATAAAGTTTTTGTTGAATGAAGCTCACACTTGATATTTCAAAATGTGATACTGCTTCAATTAATGATCTTTCCGTTGTGCGTCTGGGTTCATTATAGTTGCTGATAAAAAAAGCGCACCTAAAGGTGCGCTTGATGAAATTAAACTCGAATTATCAATTAATTTAACGTCTTAACTGTACTTCGTTCAACAATTTCAGGGTGCATTTCGAAGACGCGTTTTTCGTGGTCTTTGTCTTTGATGCGCTCCAATAGAATTTCGAATGCATTCTTACCAACACGACGTTTTGGTTGGTGAACTGTCGTTAACGGCGGAGAGAAGTATTCAGCGAGTTCGATGTTGTCGTAACCGATCACTGAGATATCTTCAGGAATGCGGATGCCTTTTTCTTGCAGTCGGCTCATTAAGCCGAGTGCCATTGTGTCGTTAAAGCAGAATACCGCCGTTGGACGATCTTCCATCTCAACGATTTGTTCTGCAGCAAGAACAGCCGTATCACACTCGAAGTTGCCTTCGATGATCATATTGTCATCGGCAGAAATTTTAGCTTCGTTAAGTGCGCGCTTGTAACCGGCAATACGTTCAACACATGCTGCTTTGTCTAAGTGGCCACTTAAACATGCAATCTTAGAGTGACCGCGTTCAATAAGGTATTTGGTCGCTAGGTAGCCACCTTCTTCAGAGTTATCGATGATCTTATCAGCTTGAGAACTCTCTGGGCCCCAGTCCATAATAACTTTAGGGATGTCAGCGTGACGGTCTAACATCTCTCTTAGTTCTTCAGTTAGGTCAGAACACATAACTAAGATGCCATCTACACGTTTCTCTGCAAGCATTCGAATGTAGTCACGTTGCTTCTCATAGATACCGCCCGTATTACACAGGATCAAAGTGTAACCTTGACGGTAGCAGTAGCTCTCAACACCATCGATAACTTCAGAGAAGAATAGATTAGTTGATTGAGTCACTAGCATGCCGATGGTGCGTGTTGTATTACACTTCAAGCTACGAGCAACAGCACTTGGTGCATAGTTCAGTTCATCTACGGCTTTGTTTACTTTTTCTTGCGTTGCTTCTGCAACAAAGCGAGTTTTATTGATTACGTGAGAAACGGTTGTTGTTGATACGCCGGCTAAGCGAGCGACATCTTTTATAGTGGCCATGGTTTTATCCTATTAGAAGCTACTTTCCCAAAGTACGGAATAAAGTAGCCGTTAAGCTACCTAACTAAGAGCTTAAATTTGTAGGGCTCTTTGGGTACTAAAAGTGCTAAAAAACAAAAAACCGCTATTGAGCGGCTTGTCTTAACACCGAAATGCTCAAAACTATAATAAGCATAGCATTTCGTGAATGTTTCATATTTTATCGTTTGCGGTCACAATTTTAGACTGACTAGAAATTACTCGCAATAAAATTCACCCGGAAATCCGGGTGAATTGTCACATTCTTCTGAATTTATTTAACGAGTCATCCAATAAGCTATTCACCAGCTAAATATTGAGTGTCTAATTGACAGAATGCGAGTAGCAACGATGAGACGGAGGCGTAGAAACCGAATTCATCAACGTCATGACATTTCACGTTGAACTTTGGTAACCAAGTCAGCAGTTGTTGTTCGATAAACTGCTGTTGAGCGGCAAATGAATTCTCTAGTTCTTCTTCAATATTCGTTTCGTTTGAACGAATGATCAAGTTACCAAGGAAATCGAGTTCGATAGCAATGTGGTCTGCTGGCTCTTTTAGATCTTGGTTCACAACTAAGTTGTGCTTAGCCATGATCTCTTCCATATCTTTTGCTGGCTTATCATTCAAAAGGCCAGTTTCGCCGATATACATTGAAGCGTAAGGAAGAGCGCCGTGCTTATCTGTCTTTAAGAAAAGATCGCAAAAGTCTGCAGACAGTTCTAGCTGAGCATCTTCACGAGTTTGTAGGCGGTTCAGCGCATCCACTAACTTATCAATCGCTGGCTTTAGTGTCTCATTTTCGCCTAAACCAGTTAGGAAAGAACGAATTTCAACAGAGTGGTAGTGATCGAGTTCTTCTTGAGTGAGCTCTTTGGCAAATAAGCTTGATAGCCACCAGTATATTTCTGCTCTTTGCTCGTTGAACGCTTTCGTATCTTTCATTTGTTAGATCCTGACTTAGTCTTGTGATGTTGCTTATATGCATCTTGAAGTCACTTGGGCATAAGCACACCAAGGCTGAATAACAAGGTTATTTGCGAAACGCAAAGTTACTCGTTAGTAGTAATGCCTATATTGAATTGCGATGGACGATAAATAGCAAGGTTTAAGATTGTCTTGTATCAAAAAAAATCCATGTTTCTGGCTTTTATCTTCTGTACCACTAGAATTGTTACTAGTTATGAATAGAATAGTCACTGAAACTATTAAATAAGAAAAGTGGTGTAGATGAGCTATCACGTATTAGTCGTAGAAGATGATGTGGTAACCCGCAGTAAACTGGTTGGATACTTCCAGAACGAGGGTTACACAGTGAGCGAAGCAGAAAGCGGCGCTCAAATGAGAAACGTGTTAGAAGAAAACAACGTTGACCTCATTATGCTGGACATCAACTTACCAGGCGAAGATGGATTGATGCTAACTCGCGAATTACGCAGTCAATCAGACATTGGAATTATTTTAGTTACTGGACGCACGGATAGCATCGACAAGATCGTAGGCCTTGAAATGGGCGCTGACGATTACGTTACTAAACCCTTCGAACTTCGCGAGTTATTAGTTCGAGTTAAAAACCTACTTTGGCGTATCTCTGCTGCTCGTAAAACAGCAGCGGGCGCTGTAGAAGAAACATCAGATGAGTCTGTGGTTCGTTTTGGTGAGTGGACATTTGATATCCCTCGTCGTGCGTTAAGCAAGAACGGCGAACCAGTGAAACTGACCAAAGCAGAATACGAACTGCTAGTGGCTTTGTCTTCTTACCCTAATCAAGTATTAAGCCGCGAACGTATTTTGAATATGATTAGCCACCGAGTGGACGCGCCTAATGACCGTACTATCGACGTGCTGATTCGTCGTATGCGTGCAAAAATGGAGTTCGATCCTAAGAACCCACAAATCTTTGTGACGGTTCACGGTGAAGGTTACATGTTCGCTGGTGATTGATTTCCTTCGGGAGTGATTAATTAACAACGACATTTAAACGTAAAAAGCCGAGACATCATTGATGTCTCGGCTTTTTTATTACTCAGCTTTTACTGTTAACGACCAGAGAATCTACAAATACTTGGCGACTCTGTATGCTTAAGATGAGTTTAAAGATTCAATGGGCTTATTGAGGCTGAGCCGCAGAAACGTCACCGTCATCTTCAATTAAGCTGGAAGCTTCTGGAATAACAGGCTCTTCAACAATGTCATTGCTTGTATCTAGCCAATCACGCAGGCTTTGCCAAACCAATCCCATGGTTTCGTGCCAGTAACGCTCAGTCTGCTCAAGGTATAGCGCTTTCGGCATGTACTTTTCCCACGGCTCAACTATACCTTCTTGTGCAAGGTAGTTAGTTGGTGCCGGCAGTGGTTTCATTCCAGCAGCATTGAATTCGTTCAGTGCGCGAGTCATATGGCTCGCTGAAGTCACCAACACCATTCTTTTATTCTTAACGAACGCAGCGGCTTGGCGGGCTTCTTCCCAAGTGTCTTTTGCGGTTTCAAGCAGAATGATGTCGGGCTTTGCTACGCCAAGTGCTAAAGCCACTTTAGCCATCATTCTTGCGTTACTTACTTCAGTGCCTGCGCCATAGCCAGACAAAATGAGTTTTGCACCAGGGTAGAGGCGTAGAATACGAATCCCTTCACTTAAACGCATCAGGCCGGTGCGGCTAAGTTCTGATGTCGGTGGAATTTGGTCGTCTACGACGTGACCACTTCCAAGAACCATCACGTAATCGACGGTTTCATCGACAGGTAAAAATGCGGTGTGTTGCCTTTCCATTGGCATTAAAAGTTGACTAGAAACTGGCTGGAAAGCGATTAGGAAAATACCACATAGGGCTGAGAGGGTGATTAGGCAACCAGTCTTCCTTTTGGTAGTAAACATCACTAGGGCTAAACCCAGAAAAGCGAGAATTAACATTGCTGGCAGTGGCATCAATAGCGAAGACACTACTTTTTTCAGCTCAAACATATCCGAATAGTCCGAAAAAACATCACTTAGTAGTAAAAAGAGACATCGCCTCTTTATTCCTGAAATTCCTGTGACAGAATAGCAGGCACGATAGGACATAATAACTCAAGTAGCCGTGACTGAAGACCGTAATTTCGACGATATTGCCCACAAATTTGCAAAAAATATTTACGGCTCTGACAAAGGAGAGATCCGTCAGATCATCGTATGGGAAGATTTAGAACAAGCTTTGAGCAAGTTTGAGCAATCAGCTTCGCCGCTGCATGTGCTTGATGCTGGAGGCGGCCTTGCGCAGATGTCGCAAAAAATTGCGTCGCTTGGGCATAACGTTTCTCTGTGTGATCTCTCTTCTGAAATGCTGAAGCTCGCCGAAGAAAGTATCAGCGAAGCGGGTTTGCTAGAGCAATATCGATTTATTCATTCACCGGTACAAAAAGTCGCAGAACATCTCGATGAGAAAGTCGATTTTGTGATGTTTCATGCCGTAATGGAATGGTTAGCCGATCCTAAAGAGGCGCTTGATTTATTGCTTGAACAAGTTAAGCCAGGTGGTGTTGCCTCGATAATGTTTTACAACCACCACGGATTAGTCCTGAAAAATGTGATTTGTGGCAACATTCCTCATGTATTGAATGGGATGCCACATCGAAAACGGTTTAAGCTGCAACCACAAAAAGGCTTGAAGCCGGAAGAGGTTTATCAATGGATAGAAGACGCTGGTCTAGAAATCTGTGGTAAATCAGGCATTCGCTCTTTCAGTGACTACATAGGTAATATGGAGTACATGGGCGATTACCAATTTGAAGATGTATTGGAACTGGAAAAACAGCTATGTCGCCAAGAGCCATATCTGTCACTAGGCCGTTATATTCACGTTTGGGCTCAAAAACCTGCGCAATAACAGCGGTGAATGTGGTAAAAGAAGCCACAACATGCGCTATGCAATCGTAAGAAGCCCGCGTCATAAAGAAATAAGCGTCATATCTAATACATTCGATATGACGAAGAACAGTAACAGGAACCACAATGAGTGAAATGACTCAAACTGCCGAAGAGCAGCCAATTGATGAGTTGGTGGGCTGGGTCAAGCAGCATGATTTTTCATTAAACTTGCCACCAGAGCGCTTAGCATTTTTGATTGCTATCGCAGTACTAAGCAATGAAAGGTTCGATGAAGAGTTGGGCGAGGGTGAACTGCACGATGCATTTACCATCGTCACTCGACTGTTTGAAGATACTGGCGAAGCGTCCGCGTTTCGTGCCAACAATGCCATCAACGAGTTAGTTAAACAGAAGTTGATTAGCCGCTTTACCAGCGAAATCACCGATGGTGCGAGTATTTATCGCTTATCACCATTGGCGATTGGTATTTCAGATTATTACTTACGCCACCGTCAGTTCTCTAAGTTAAAACTGTCTATCCAGCTTTCTATGGTTGCGGACGAGATGGCAAAAGCCATTGAAGCAGCACAAAAAGGCGGAACTCCAGGACATTGGAGAAAGAATGTTTACGGCGTGCTCAAGTATTCTGTTGGTGAAATTTTCGATCAGATTGATCTTAACCAACGTGTTATGGATGAGCAGCAGCAAACCGTTAAACAGCAAATTGCCGACCTTTTAAACAAGGATTGGCGAGAGGCGATTAACAACTGTGAAACCTTGCTTTCAGAAACCTCGTCCACACTAAAAGAATTGCAAGACACCTTGCAAGCGGCGGGGGATGAACTGCAAACACAGATCCTCGATATTCAAGAAATTGTTTACGGTGACGATGAACTCGAGTTCGTTGGCGAAACCCTGTTCGGCTTGCAGATGAAGCTAGACCGAATCACCAGTTGGGGCCAACAAGCCATCGATTTATGGATCGGCTACGACCGCCATGTTCACAAGTTCATCCGTACCGCGATTGATATGGATAAAAACCGCGCCTTTAGCCAGCGCTTGCGTCAGTCAGTCACTGACTACTTTGATGCGCCTTGGTTATTGACCTACGCCGATGCTGAGAAGCTGACGGATCTTCGTGATGAAGCGCTCGTGCTTCGTGATGACGAAGTGATGGGACAAGCACCAATCGACGTAGAGTACGAAGAATTTGAGCAAGTAAATGACCTGCTTTCAGATCGAATTGCAGAGATGTTAAAAGCTCACAAACAGCAAGGCGCGCCAATTGATCTTGGTCTTGTGTTACGCGATTACCTCGCTGCACACCCTCGCACACACCATTTTGATTTAGCCAGAATTGTTGTCGACCAAGCCGTACGCTTAGGTTACTCAGAGTCTGACTATCAGGCTATTCAGCCAGATTGGCAGGCAATTAACGATTTCGGTGCAAAGGTACAAGCAAATGTCATTAACAAGTACTGATGATTACATGCCAGAGAAACTGGTAAAAGCGATAGCGAACCCACTGTTCCCTGCGCTAGATAGCATGCTGCGTTCAGGTAAGCATGTTTCAACAGAAGACCTAGATAACCACGCGTTGCTGTCTGATTTTGAAGTTGAGCTTCAGCATTTCTATCAACGCTACAATACGGAACTGGTAAAAGCGCCGGAAGGTTTCTATTACCTGCGTCCGCGTTCTACGTCTCTGATTGGTCGTAGTGTGTTGTCTGAGCTCGACATGTTGGTTGGCAAGGTGTTGTGTTTCTTATACCTAAGCCCAGAACGTCTGGCTCATGAAGGTATCTTCACCAATCAAGAACTGTTTGATGAATTGATGTCGTTAGCGGATGAGAAAAAACTCATGAAGCTAGCAACCAACCGTGCATCTGGTTCTGACTTAGATAAAGAAAAGCTCTTCGAAAAAGTTCGTACTTCTCTGCGTCGTTTACGCCGTATCGGCATGCTGATTGCGATTGGTGAAACGGGCAAGTTCCGTATCAGCGAAGCGGTATTCCGCTTTGGCGCTGACGTTCGTGTTGGTGACGATATGAAAGAAGCGCAATTACGTCTTATCCGTGATGGTGAAGCTGTGGTGCATACCCAAGAGCCTAACCAAGGTAGCTTGTTGAATGAAGAACAAGCGGAAGCTGTATCAGAAGTAGTTGCAGACGTAAACGAAAACGGTCAACAAGACATTTTTAACGATCAAGCTGACTTTGACCTTGAGTCAAACGATGGCGAACAAACAAAAGTAGAAGGTGAAGCATGATTGAAAGAGGTAAGTATCAATCATTAACCATGGTCAACTGGAACGGCTTCTTTGCGCGTACTTTTGATATTGATGGATTGGTTACAACGCTTTCTGGCGGTAACGGTGCGGGTAAGTCGACCACAATGGCGGCATTCATCACAGCACTGATCCCTGACCAAAGCCTTCTGCATTTCCGTAACACAACGGAAGCGGGTAGCTCGCAGTCATCTCGTGATAAAGGCCTTTACGGTAAGCTTCAACCTGGCGCATGTTATGCTGCACTAGATGTTGTGAACTCTCGTAATCAACGCCTATTGTTTGCAGTAAAACTGCAGCAAGTTGCCGGTCGTGACAAGAAAGTAGACATCAAACCGTTCGTAATCCAAGGCCTTCCAAGCCATGTGAAACCAACGGATGTGTTGATTCAGAATGTTTCAGACAGCCACGCTCGCGTATGTCAGTTGAATGATGTGAAAGCGGCGGTAGCGCAATACGAAGGCGCTCATTTTAAAGCCTTCTCTTCGATTGTTGATTACCACTCGCAAATGTTTGAATACGGTGTGGTACCTAAGAAACTGCGTAACAGCAGCGACCGCTCTAAGTTCTACCGTTTGATCGAAGCATCGCTTTACGGCGGTATTTCTAGTGCGATTACGCGTTCTCTGCGCGATTATCTTCTACCGCAAAACGGTGGTGTGAAGAAAGCATTCCAAGACATGGAATCAGCACTGCGTGAGAACCGCATGACGCTAGAAGCGATCAAGACAACTCAGTCGGACCGTGACCTGTTCAAACACTTGATCACTGAATCGACGAACTACGTGGCAGCAGATTACATGCGCCATGCCAACGACCGTCGTAACAAGCTTGATCAAACCATGAAGTTCCGTGGTGAACTGTTTGGTTCGCGTGAAACCTTGCATGATCAAAACAACTTGTTGAACCGTGTTCAAGAAGAATTAGAGCTGTTGGTCGATCAAGAGTCGGCACTAGAGCAAGATTATCAAGCGGCTTCGGATCATCTTCAATTGGTTCAAACTGCACTTCGCCAGCAAGAGAAGATTGCTCGCTACAGCGAAGATCTAGAAGAGCTTAACGAGCGTCTAGAAGAGCAAATGATGGTGGTTGAAGAAGCGCAAGAGCGAGTACTTCTTGCTGAAGAGCAGGCAACCATCACTGAAGAAGAAGTGGATAGCCTGAAAACTCAGCTTGCTGACTACCAACAAGCGTTGGATGTTCAGCAAACGCGTGCACTTCAATACCAGCAAGCGGTTCAAGCATTAGAGAAAACTAAGCAGTTGCTTGGTGATGAATCGATTACGGCAGAAAGCGCACTAACTCTGGTTTCAGAGCTAAAAGCACAAGAAGAATCAAGCACTCAAACGCTGCTGTCTACTAAACATAAACTAGACATGTCTTCTGCTGCTTCTGCGCAGTTCGACAAAGCGCTCGCTCTTGTTAAAAGTATTGTGGGTGACGTTGAGCGTAAAGAAGCGTCTCAAAGCGCTAAGCAAGCTTTAGAAAAAGGCCGTAACGCAAAACACGTTGTTGAAAATGAACAGCAGTGGCGTGCTCAGCACCGCGATATGGCTCGTGATGTGGCTCAGCAGCGTCAAGCAAAAGAGCTTGCGACTGAATACCAAAAGCAACACAACATCTCACTGACTGACGAAGCGGTTTTCGATGAAGAACGTGAACGTCACGCTATGCAGATCGAGTCTCTTGAGTACGCTCAAGAAGAGCTGCGTGAAGCGAAGAGTGAGCAACGTCGTGTACAACAAAACCACGATCAAGAGATTCAAAAACTTGAGTCTATTGCTCCAGCATGGATCACGGCAAACGATGCGCTTGAAGCATTAAGAGATCAAACCGACGCTGAGCTAGAAGATAGCCAAGCGGTGATGACTCAAATGCAACAAGTGCTTGAAGATGAGAAATCTCAAGCGGTAGCAAAAGATCAGTTGGCTACGCGCCGAGCTGAACTTGAGCACGAAATTGAGCGTTTAGCTTCGCCAGGTGGCTCTAACGATCCTCGTTTGAAAGGTCTGGCGGATACGCTTGGTGGCGTGTTGCTTTCTGAGATCTACGATGACATCACGATTGGTGATGCGCCGTACTTCAGTGCGATGTACGGCCCAGCTCGTCACGCAATTGTGGTTTCTGATCTTGATGGTATTAAAGAGAAGCTGGTGGATCTTGATGATTGTCCAGAAGACCTTTACATCCTAGAAGGCGATGTCGACGCGTTTGATGACAGTTCATTTAATGCCGATGAGCTTGAAGGCGCAGTATGTGTTCAGCTGAACGATCGCCAAATGCGTTACTCACGTTTCCCTGAGATCCCACTGTTTGGCCGTGCGGCTCGTGAACAACGTCTAGAGAAATTGCGCGAAGAGCGTGACGTTGTTGTTGAGAACCACGCGAAAGCCGCGTTTGACTCTCAAAAGCTGAATCGTCTATATCAAGCATTCAACAGCTTTGTTGCGAAGCACCTGCACGTTGCGTTTAACGCAGACCCAGAACAAGCACTTGCTGCGATTCGTGATAAGCGTAATCAAATTGTTCGTTCTCTGGCTGAGCTTAACTCTAAAGAGCAGCAGCAACGTAGCCAGCTTCTACAAAGCAAGCAGGCACTCGGTGCGCTAGATAAATTAGCTCCAATGGTTCGTATTTTAGAAGACGAAACATTGGCTGAGCGCTTAGCTGAATTAGAAGCACAACTAGAACGTCTGAGTGAAGCTAAGTCTTACTTGAATACGCACGGCAAGGCGCTTGCTTCTCTAGAACAGATCGTATCTGCACTAGACGCTGACCCAGAGCAGTTCGAAGCTTTGGAAGCCGAATATCGTCAATCTGATAACGCGCTACAAACGCTAAAAGGCAAAGTGTTCGCACTGTCTGATCTGATTGAGCGTCGTCACTACTTTGCTTACGCAGATTCTGTTGATTTGCTTAACAAGAGCAGTGAACTGAGCGAGCAATTAAAAGCGAAACTGGTTCAAGCTGAACAAGCAAGAACCAAAGGCCGCGATGGTTTGAAGCAAGCTCGCGAACAGATGAACCAATACAACCAAGTATTGGCGGCACTGAAGAGCTCACATCAAGCGAAGCAAGAAACGGTTCAAGAGTTCAAACAAGAGCTACAAGAGTTTGGCGTAAACGCTGATGAAGGCGCTGAAGAGCGTGCTGTACGTCGTCGTGACGAGCTTCAAGAGCGTCTGCACACATCTCGCAGCCGTAAGAGCGAATACGAGCGTACGATTACGTCAACAGAACTTGAGATGAAAGCCCTAGCTAAGCGTCTTAAGAAAGTTCAGAAAGAGTACACAGAACTTCGTACTTTCGTTGTTGCAGCAAAAGCAGGCTGGTGTTCAGTACTTCGCTTAGCTCGTGAAAATGATGTTGAACGTCGTTTGCACAAGCGTGAACTGGCTTACCTAACGGCGGGCGAGCTTCGCTCTATGTCGGATAAATCACTGGGTGCGCTACGTCTAGCTGTAGCTGACAATGAAGATCTACGTGATTCGCTGCGTCTATCTGAAGACAACGCACATCCAGAGCGTAAGGTTCTGTTCTATATTGCGGTTTACCAACATCTTCGCGAGCGTATTCGCCAAGACATCATTCATACGGATGATCCGGTAGAAGCAATCGAAGAGATGGAAGTTGAGCTAGCCCGACTAACAGAAGAACTGACGCAGCGTGAAAACCGCTTGGCGATCAGCTCTGAGTCAGTAGCAAGCATCATCAAGAAAACGATTCAGCGCGAGCAGAACCGTATTCGTATGCTGAACCAAGGTTTGTCGAACATCTACTTTGGTCAGGTTAAGGGCGTACGTCTGAACGTTAAGATTCGTGAAAGTCACGAGATCTTGCTATCAGGTCTAGCGACTCAGCAAGAGCAACACAAAGACTTGTTTGAATCAACGCGCTTTACCTTCTCAGAAGCGATGGCGAAGTTGTTCCAACGTGTTAACCCACATATCGATATGGGTCAACGTTCTCCACAAGTTCTAGGTGAAGAGCTACTGGATTACCGTAACTACCTAGAGCTAAGTGTTGAAGTTAACCGTGGTTCTGATGGTTGGTTACAAGCTGAATCGGGCGCACTTTCTACCGGTGAAGCGATCGGTACTGGTCAGTCTATCCTACTGATGGTTGTTCAGAGCTGGGAAGAAGAGTCTCGTCGACTTCGTAGCAAAGACATCGTTCCATGTCGTTTGTTGTTCCTTGATGAAGCAGCTCGTCTGGATGCGAAATCTATCTCTACCTTGTTCGAACTGTGTGACCGTTTAGGTATGCAACTTTTGATTGCAGCACCAGAGAACATTAGCCCTGAGAAAGGCACAACCTACAAACTGGTTCGTAAGGTCTTTAAAGATCACGAGCACGTACATGTTGTTGGCCTGCGCGGTTTTGCTCAAAACAAACCGGCATCCCCAGTTCAAGAGCTTATTGAAGAAGCTGAGCAATAACCTTGATAGCCGAGCAATAAGCTTGATAACTGAGTTATAAGCTCGAAAGCGACTCAATGATATTTGTACAAAGCCCCTAATCAATAGGGGCTTTTTTGTATCTTGAATCTAATTTCCTCAACTGAACTCCTCTCGCCTAATTCTTTTATCGATACTGATAAGACCACTCATACCTTGTAGTTATTATCAATGGAACTTGTTTGAGGTCACACGCACAAAACCACAAATAATGTATGGTAATGACATAGATTTAATAATATTAATAATATTGTATTACTTAAATTTTAATTATTGATAACTCGCGTGTGCGAAAGGTAAAGGTAGGACTTAGGTATGATTCAAATCGTTATTGATGGGAAATATCGAATCGTCGAGCAAGGACAAACCGTTCTTGAAGCGGCAAAAACATGTGGTTTGGAAATCCCATCTTTATGTGGTTTGAATAAAACAGCGGATAAAGTGCCGTGTGATTTGTGTGTTGTGGAAGTTGATGGCGTTGGTGTTACTCGCTCTTGTGAGCTTGAAGTGTCTAATGGGTTGAATATTACCACTCAGTCAAAACAGTTAACGAATCATCGACAAGAAGCGTTGAATCGCATTATGACCGATCACTACGCTGACTGTGAGGCGCCATGCCAAACAGCCTGTCCTGCTGGGGTCGACATCCAATCTTACCTGCACCATATTGCTCAAAATGATCACATCAAAGCGATTGAAGTGATCAAAAAGACATTACCAATGCCGCTTTCAATTGGTCGTGTGTGTCCTGCTTTCTGTGAAACCGAATGTCGTCGTAACTTGGTTGATGAATCCATTGCGATTCGCCAACTCAAACGACACGCTGCCGACGCGGATTTAGCGACTCAAGAGAGCTACATGCCAGCTAAGAAACCGAATAAAGGCAAGAGTATTGCAATTGTCGGTAGTGGCCCCGGTGGGCTTACGGCGGGTTATTACCTATCTAACGAAGGCTATGATGTCAGTGTCTATGAGTCGATGCCGCAAGCGGGTGGTTGGCTGCGTTACGGTATCCCTGAATATCGCTTACCTAAGTCGATTCTAGATAAAGAAATCGAGTTGATGTGTCGCAACGGAATGGTGGTTGAGTGCGGTAAAAAACTCGGTGTTGATTTTACACTGTCTGATTTAAGTAACGATTTTGATGCGGTTTGTTTAGCCGTTGGTGCATCGCAAGCGGTTGAGATGAATTACCCGGGTAGCGAACTCGGAGGTTGTTATTTGGGTGTCGATTATCTGAAAGATTACGTGACCGATCAGCAGTACGTCACTGGTAAAAAGGTTGCCGTGATCGGTGGCGGTAATACAGCGATTGACTGTGCTCGAACCGCAGTTCGTGATGGCGCGGATACTACGCTGATTTATCGTCGTACTCGAGATGAGATGCCAGCAGAAGATTACGAAATCGAAGAAGCTGAACATGAGGGTGTGAAGTTCCACTTCTTAACCAACCCTGCAGAAAACATAGCCGATGAAAATGGTCATGTATCAGAAATACGATTAGAACGAATGGCTTTGGGTCCTGCTGATGCTTCAGGCCGCCGCAGCCCTAAACCAACTGGCGAGTTCTTTGTTGAAGCGTTTGATACGGTTATTGCTGCCGTGTCACAAAAGCCTGACCTGAGTTTTATGGACAATGAAGCAATTGATATTCCTCTTACTCGTTGGAATACCGCAGATGCTGATCCACAAACCATGCATACCGGAACCGGAAATATTTTCAGTATTGGTGATTTCCGACGCGGCCCTGCAACTGCAGTCGAAGCGGTTGGGGATGGGCGTATTGCTGCACAAGCGATCGATCGCTTCTTCCATGGTGATATGGAAAATATTCCGGCTAAACCGTTTAACTCAAGAAAGCACAAACAGCTCAAAGCGGTGGATCCTGAGCAATACAAATCTATACAACGCATGGCGCGCAAGATCATGCCTGAGCTAACGCCCGAACAGCGTGAACAAAGCTTCGATGAAGTAGAAACAGGGTTTGATAATGCCGATGCAATCGCTGAAGCTGCAAGATGTCTAGAGTGTGGCTGCCAAGCTAATACAGATTGCGACCTACGAGACTACTCGACTGAATACAAAGCAACGCAAACCCATCCTGAATACAAAATCGATGTGGCTTCGAATGAGAGTTGGCAGGCGATTCGTGCTGAAGAAGCGAAGGTCGGGTTAACAAGACAAAAATTTTCGGTCGATGACAGTTCTGAGTTCATTATCTTTGACGCTAACCGCTGTATTAGTTGTGGCCAGTGTATCCAAGCGTGTCGAGAACAGAATGTTCATGGCGTTCTAAGCTTCATGAACCAATCGGATGGCAAACCTGCATCAAGACCAGAATGTCGTCCTAACTTTGGGGCGGACAAGACCTTAATGGGCGACTCAAACTGCGTTCAATGCGGATCGTGTATTCAGGCGTGTCCAACCGGTGCAATGGTCGATGCTCGCGACAGAAAGCAGGGAGACACAGACGTACTCAAGAAAGTCGATACCATCTGCACTTATTGCGGTGTGGGTTGTAAGTTAACCATGCATATCGATGAGCAGAAAAACAAAATTCGCTATATCGAAGGCGGAGACTCTCCGGTTAATGAAGGCATGTTGTGTGTTAAGGGACGATTTGGCTTCGATTTTGTGGGCAGCGATGCGCGTTTAACCACACCATTAATTCGTAAAGATGGCTGGTTGCAACCTGCAAGTTGGGATGAGGCAGTTAAGCTTATTGCCGAGAAGTTTACTGCGATTAAGCAAGGCTTTGGCAGTAACGCTTTAGCGGGGTTCTCGTCGGCGAAAACCACCAATGAAGATAACTATGCCTTCCAAAAATTCATACGTCGTGAACTCGGTACCAATAACGTCGATCACTGTGCGCGCCTTTGTCACGCATCTACTGTTACTGGTTTAGAGGCTTCGCTAGGTAGCGGGGCGATGACCAATGATATTCCAAGCATCAAGCACTCAGATGTGATCTTTATTATTGGCTCCGACACCACGTCAGCACACCCAATTATTGGCTCGCATATCAAGCAAGCTGTGAGACATGGTGGAGCGAGATTGATCGTTGCCGATCCAAAACGAATCGATATTGCTGACCATGCTGAACTTTATTTAGCGCACCGACCGGGTACTGATGTAATGTTGATCAATGGTGTGATGCAGCAAATCATCAAACACGGTTGGTACGACCAAGAGTATATCGAAGACCGTGTGGATGGCTTTGATACCTTGCTTCAAGAGGTAATGTCACCAAGTTATTCACTAGACAAAGTGGAGCTGGTAACTGGCGTTAAAGCGGAAGACATCTTCGCAATGGCGCGATTGATTGGTACTGCAGAGCGTACAGCGGTGTACTACTCGATGGGCATTACGCAACATACCACTGGTCACGATAACGTTCGATCAATCGCTAACCTACAGCTCTTGTGTGGCAATATCGGAATTGAAGGCGGCGGTATCAACCCATTACGTGGTCAATCCAATGTTCAGGGTGCGTGTGACATGGGCGCATTGCCAAATAACCTTCCGGGTTATCAGAAAGTGTACAACCCAATGGTTCGTCAAAAATTCGCGATGGAGTGGGGTGTTTCTGACTTACCAGCGGAAGCGGGGTTAACGCTCACCGAAATTATTGATGGAGCGTGTCATCGAGATGTTCGTGGTCTGTACGTAATGGGCGAGAACCCAGTGCTGAGTGACCCGAACCAAGCGCATGTGATTGAAGGTCTTGAAGCGTTAGATTTCCTCGTGGTTCAAGATATTTTCTTAACCGAAACCGCTCAATATGCCGATGTGGTGCTACCGTCTTGCTCGTTTGCTGAGAAGTCTGGTCATTTTACTAATACCGAGCGTCGTGTTCAGCGTATTAACCCGGCGGTATTGCCTCCAGGTGAAGCGAAAGAAGATTGGGTGATTATCCAAATGTTGGCTAATGCGATGGGCGGCAATTGGGAATATGACTCGGTTGCTGATATCACCAATGAGATAGCGCGTGTCACGCCACAGTATGGTGGTTTACGTTGGGAGAACATTACGGTGAACGGCGTGCAATGGCCAAGTAATAAGAACAACCTTGATGGCACACGTATCATGCACCAGACCCAATTTACGCGTGGGCGTGGTCAAATGGAGGCGATTCCGTTTAGATACGCTGCTGAGCTACCGGATGCGGAATACCCGTTAGTATTAACGACAGGCCGTATTCTAGAACAGTTCCACACCGGAACCATGACACGTAAAACAAAAGGGTTGGATAACTTAGCAGGGCCGCGTGCCATGGTGAGTGTTCATGATGCTGAAGCGCTAGGTATCTCGAATGGTCAGATGCTTAAGGTCTCAACACGTCGTGGTGAAATCGAAATCGCGGCCTTTGTGACTAAACGAATGCAAAAGGGTGTGGTATTTATTCCATTCCATTTTGTTGAATCACCAGTTAACCGTTTGACTACCACAGCGACTGATCCACACGCGAAGATCCCTGAATTTAAGGTGGCGGCTGTGCGTATTGATCCTATTCGTGAGCCTGAGAGTGAAGTAACAGAGGCTTAATCATATTAGCTCGGTGAAGACGGCTGGCATTAAAAAGCCGCGTAACTCTCAGAGTTATGCGGCCTTTTTATCGAGCTAGATTCAGTATCAATAACTGAGTCGTTTCGCTTTAATTTAGATGAGCTTAGTTTGGAACAATTTCGCTACCGTGAACACCAAATTGCTTAGCAGCGTAGGCAACGCGCTCTGCTGGTTTTGGGTATTCAGCCGGTGTGCCCAGGTTTTCAATATGATGCAAGCGAGGTAATAAACCTGCGCCGTTTGCAATCTGTATTGCTAATCCAGGGCGAGCGTTTAGCTCCAGTACCATCGGGCCTTCTTCTTGGTCTAAAACCATGTCCGTACCCATGTAACCAAGGCCTGTCATTTCCCAAGCACTTGATGCAAGTGTCAGCAGCTTTTCCCAATGGGGTACTTGTAGTAGCGCCAACTCTTTACCCGTATCTGGGTGGTGAGTCACTGGGTGGTCAAATTGAACCGCACGAACGGCTTTACCCGTAGCGATACAAATACCTACGCCCACAGCACCTTGGTGCAAGTTAGCTTTACCATCAGAAGCCGAAGTCGATAGACGCATCATCGCCATTACAGGGTAGCCCTTGAATACAATGATTCGTACATCTGGTACACCCTCGTAACTGAAGCCGTCAAAACACTCGTCAAACTTGATGAGGTTTTCAACTACAGCAACATCGTTCTTACCACCGAGTGAGAAAAGACCCGCGAGAGCGTTACTGATGTGGCGCTCTACGTCTTCTTCATTGATAGTCGAACCCGATGGCTTGGTGTAAACGCCGTCCTTGTGAGAAGTCACAACAAGGATACCTTTACCACCACTGCCTTGAGCTGGCTTGATTACGAAACCCGGCCACTCTTTTACCATCTTGTGGATTGTTTTTACTTCAGCTTGATGACCAATCACGCCAATCAGTTTTGGTACAGTAGCACCAGCCTGTTCAGCAATGATCTTCGTCTTAAGCTTGTCATCAACGAGTGGATACTTGGAACGATCATTGTAGCGACCAATATAACTATGGTTACGCTTGTTCATTCCCATTATGCCTTTGTCTTTCAACCTAAACGGTGAAGTAAACTGATCAAACATAACTTAGTCCTCCGCTAGCGGTTTAAAGCGACGAAGCTCGGTTAGACGGTATCCTGTGTAGTTACCTAGTAGCAAGATGGTCGCTAGAATAACAAGTTGTAAACCAATAAAGTTAAACGTTAAGTGCTGAATGAACGGGTTAGTCATGCCTAAGTAAACAAGAACCGCAGTGAATAGAGAACCACCACCTTGCAGCATTACTTCTTTCGCGCCTTCTTCTTCCCATAGGATAGACATACGTTCGATAGTCCAAGATAGGATAATCATAGGGAAGAACGTAATAGATAGACCTTCAGTCAGACCCACTTTAAACGCGACTACAGTAAACACAGAGATAATCATGATTACCGTGATGATTACGGCGGATATCCTGGCTACCAAGAGCAAGTTGAGTTTGGACAAGTAACTTCGAATAATCAGACCCGTACCTACAATAAGCAGGAAGCCAACAATACCCGTTACCAGTTGTGTTTGTACAAAGGCTACCGCAATCAGTACTGGCATGAACGTACCAGACGTTTTCAGGCCGATGATGACACGTAGGAACACAACAATCAGAGCACCGATAGGAATCAGCATGATGGTTTTAAACATCGCTTGCTCTTCTAACGGTAGGCTGTGAATTGAAAGGTTTAACAGTTGATCAGCAGAGACTTTACTATTGGTTGCTTCCGTTGGTGAAACCTCTTGAGCAATCATAGAGAAGTGAACTTTACTGTTCTGACCGCCAACAACATCCAGTAGAGAAACGTTTGATTCGTCCCAGATGAGTAGGTTTGGTTGAACTTGTTGTTCGCTTGATTCAGGAGAGAATAGAACCCACTCGTCGTTATCCCAGATCTGAATCATGTTTTGAATCGACTGACGACGACGACCATCTTCTAGCTCGATAACACCAACCACTTTGTTGTGTATTTTCGCCGCTGAAAGTAGCTTGTGTGTCGCTTCCACTTTGGTCATGTTGTTCAGAATCAGCGCTGAGTTTTGGCTGTCTGGATCATTAAGTGTTTTGATGAGCTCACGGGTAAAAGTGATATTGTCTGCAGAACGTTTCGTCGCTCTATCAATCAATGCAAGAGAAGCCGCTTCTTCAGGGCCGTCGAAGCTTGGTTGCGAGACTTCACCTTCTGGTGCGATAGCATCAACTTTTGCTTGGTTGTCGACTAGGAATTGTGTTTTGTAGTAGATGGTTTGAGGGCCATCTGCGTATCGAATAGACCACTCTGCGCGGCGACCTGATTCGGTATTCAAGTAAGAGATACCGTAACCCGGCGATGAAGCCGATTCGCCGATAAGTGTGTAGTTAGACTGAGTATGAGGAGCCGCTAAGGAAACTTTTGCTTCTTTGCCTACTGCGTTGAACTCGATGCGAGCTTCAACGTCCCAAACCTGTCTGGTTTCCCCTGGAGTCCAAGGTACACCGTAGGTCGTATGTCTGAACATACTCAGTGTTATACCTGCCACAATAAGCAGGAATATAGAGATATAAAATGGAATTCTTGACGTCATAGCTTACCCTACTATTGTTATTTAACTTCCGTTTGTACGTACTTTTTACTTACATCTACTAGCGCTATGTCTTTGATAAATTCGCGCCCTAGTAACACAGGGTGACTCATTTGAGAGCGATCCGCCAATGTAAATTGCGCTTTTTCATGGATTTTTCCAACTTTCACCCATAATTCGATCACAGCTCGACGTTCTGCTTGATCATTGGTTGATTGACGGATTTTTACATAACGTACAACAGGCGCTTCAATCCATTTCTGGTCTTCTTTAGCTTGGGCTTTGTCGTCTAGGTGAAATTTAACCCAGTTCTTGCCGTTACGTTCGAATTCTTTGATATCGACAGCGTTTAAAGAAGAGGTGGTTGCACCTGTATCAACACGAGCATCAAAGCTTTGCTTGATAGAGTCGATAAACACTTTTTCGATGCCGCCAAGGATAGTCGGTTGTGATATAGGAGCGATAGGAGCAACGGCAATAGCGACCGGTTCCTCTTCCTCTAGCTCTTCAATAACCTTGTGTTCCATGCTCGTTAGATGGGTATCTAATTGACTAGAAAGGGTAGTAATTTCGTCTTCTAAGCTTTCAATATAGTCACTTTGATTGCTTAGTTGCAGTTCAAGATTTTGAACCTTATTTGCGATGTTTGTCTCTGAGCGGGCAATAGCGTCGAGAGTTTCTTGGTGGTAGGTAGCACCATTTGTAAGAGTACAACCAGAGAGCAAACCAACCGCCACAATAGGCGATAATCGCTTAAACATAAAAAAACCTTTGAGAATTAGAGAATAGTTCAGACTATTTAGAAGTTTAGCCCACAAAAAAGGATGCGTGAAGCATCCTATTGTAAGAGTCTGGTCATATTGAATCGCAATGTGAGCGCTACGCCAATTATTGCTATTTGGAATAGCTCACTTATTAAACACAAGTCAATTTTTGTTCAATTCTTAAGCTAAGGAAGCAAGGTTCACCGCGAAATTAACAGTGGCTTTTTGACCATGCAAGCAATTGTTTTGCTGCCTTAATAGGCTTGTGCTTTATTTACTCAATATGCCACTGCTTTGTGGGCAGTAAATCTATGGCTTTGTTGCTACCAGAATCGCACGTCTCGGTGCAGGGTGACCTTCAACCGTTTTACTTGGATCGTTCGGATCGAGGTAATCTGGAAGAGAGTTGTGTGTCATCCATTCTGTGGTGCGTTGTTCACCAATTGTCGTGACATTTTCGTCAACGATTCGTACGTCTTCAAAACCAACTTGTTTTAGCCAGCGTTTCAGTGCGCGAGCTGAAGGGAAGAAGTAGACGTTTCTCATTTGCGCGTAACGGTCAACCGGAACTAATACTGCGTTCTCATCGCCTTCAATCACCAAGGTTTCAAGAACCAGTTCACCGCCAGACACCAATTGGTCTTTCAGTTGAATCAAGTGGTCCAGTGGTGAACGACGATGGTAAAGCACACCCATGCTGAATACCGTGTCGTAGGCTTCTAGCTTTGGGAGCTGCTCAATACCTAGAGGTAATAGGTGAGCTCGTTGGTCATCGCCCATCAACTTACGAATTGCTTCAAACTGAACCAAGAATAGGTGGGAAGGATCGATACCAACCGTTAAGCGAGCACCTTCACCCAGCATGCGCCACATGTGGTAACCATTGCCACAACCTACATCGAGAACCGAACGGTTTTTTAATGGAGATATATGTGGAAGCACACGATCCCATTTCCAGTCACTGCGCCACTCTGTATCGATATGGATGTCGTGAACCGTATAAGGACCTTTTCTCCACGGGTGGAAAGTCTTCAATAAGCTTTCTAGCTTTTTCAGTTCGCCTGTGTGGTATGGCGTAGAACTACCAATCGTCACTGAATTTTTCAGGTCAACTTGATCTGGCACGTCTTGTGGAATCTTGTTTAGTGCACGTAGCCAGCGGTCAAAGTCACCGTGCTCTGCATTTTGCCAATCGGTCAGTTGCTGTGGCAGGACATTTAGCCACGGCTGAAGGCGAGTATCTTGGGCAATAAGTTGATAAAAATTGGCAAAATTAAACATAGGTTTTCACTGAGTTGGTGGTGTAGAAATTAAATTTGTCACTCCATTAAGAGTGTGGACAAACATGCTAGGGAATCTCGTTTATCGTGTTTGATAAGAGATCCCCAATTCGTTTGTTCCTCGCTCTTGAGGATGACATTTTAGTACGTGCTAACGGTGTCGCGACGGTTACGTAATCTAAAATGTTTACTTTATCGCGAACATTGAACCAAAGTTGAAACATTGGAACCAGACTTCGCTGCTTGAGAAGCCAATCTTATCAAATCGCTCTCTGTGAACAGGGATCGAATCCGGGCGCATCACGTTTTCAATTGCGCTACGTTTCTGACTTACTTCTAGCTCGCTGTACCCGTTAGCACGTTTGAAATCATGGTGCAGGTCGATAAGCAGTTCATTTGAGCTTTCATCTTCGAATACGTATTTTTCTGACAGGATTAAGATCCCGCCTGGGCGCAAGCCAGCATGAATTTTCTCAAGCAGAGCGTATCGATCGTCTGGAGAAAGAAATTGCAGCGTAAAGTTAAGCACCACAACAGAAGCGTCTTTGATTTCCACTTCACGGATGTCGGCTTCAATCACTTCTACCGGTGTGTCACTGCGGTAAGCATTAACGTGCAATTTGCAGCGCTCAACCATGGCTTCTGAATTATCGATCGCGAAAATCGTGCAGCCTTCTTGCTGAATGTGACGACGCATAGAAAGTGTCGCAGCACCAAGCGAGCAGCCAAGGTCGTAAATATTTGAGTGTGGCTTTACAAAGCGCTCAGCCAGCATGCCGATTGCAGAGATGATATTGCTATAGCCAGGCACTGAACGTTGAATCATATCCGGAAATACTTCAGCAACCCTTGCATCAAAGGTGAAGTCTCCAATTTTATCAATAGGAGCGGAAAAGATATTGTCTGTGTTGCTCATAGCATTTTCTCTCGACAGTCAGCGTAATTGGCACAAAATTCGTACCAAATAAAAGGGGGCGTATTTTACGTAAAAAAAACGCCACTGTCACGAAAACTGAGATTTAGCTCAAGGTTCGAAGCTACTTACAAGTGAGAGGTTAAAACATCGAGATTTGGTGATTGCCTTTTTGAGCTGGAAACTGAGCCAGTTCGGGCAGTAATAATGATGTATTTTCAGAGACTTGCTTTTGTAGCCTCTTATAAATAGCAATCGCAAGTTCAGGTGCGTGGTTATTGTCTGGGGTGTGGATCATTAAATAGGGCTGCTTGTCTTCATTAAGCCAGTTTGGGATTTTGGCAAACCAAGGCTTAAAAAACTCAATATTAGGTTCTTGGTCTGGGTGACCAATAAATCGAATCATCGGGTTATTGGCGGTAGCAATTGCATGAACAGGAACACGCGGTTTTTTCTGATGCGCATCGATCACCGCTTCTGTGGTGGGTGGCGCAGAGAAAACGGGGCGGCTGTCCATAATGATGCGATTGATGCCTTCCTCAACCAGCCATTGGTTGAAGCGTTTTTCCGCATCGCCCTTATCAAAGAAACCTAAGTGTCGAACTTCGACGCCAAGCTGCATATCTTTTGGGAATAAGGTGCAAAACTTTTGTAGGGCAGGCAGCATGCTGGGCTCAAAACTGTGCGGCAGCTGAATCGTCCATTGACCAATACGGTCATGCAGTGGCGACATCGTCATCAAGAACTCTTTGAGTTCGGCTTGGCAGTGTCTCAGTTGTTGCTGGTGGGTGATGAATTTGGGCAATTTGAAGGTGAACTTGAAATCATCGTGACTGGCGGCTTTCCAATTGTGAACGGTAGACATACTTGGCGTAGCGTAAAAGGTGGTGTTGCCCTCAACGGTATGGAAAACTTGGGTGTATTTTTCCAAGCGTTCGGCAGGCTTGGTGCCTTTACCGTAGAACTGACTTTGCCACTCAGAATGAGACCACATAGTTAATCCAAGTCTTAGAGGTAAAGTTTCTGTTGTTATTACACGATTATCCATCTATTACACCGTTATCCATCACGCCATCAGTCATTACAAAAAGTTTTTGGGTTGAAACGAAAATCTACTTTACGAGAGTTTTGCTGATTAAGGTACTTTCGAGATATAATTATCGCAATTTTTTCGGTTTTGATGAATCTTTGCGCACTTGATGGGCTAAAAAGCAGCAAAGCCAGATAAAACACAATAAATTCGAATGTGGAAGGTCGATTTTAAGCGAGTTTCCGCGTATAAATGTTCCTTTGCTCTGTTGTGTGGAATGACCACTGACAGCTTGGAAATTAGTAAATAATTAAGAGATTGGGAAATTCATTATGCGTACCCATTACTGTGGTAACCTGAACAAGTCCCTGGCGGGACAAACTGTAGAATTGTGCGGCTGGGTAAACCGTCGCCGTGATTTAGGCGGTCTTATCTTTATTGATATGCGTGATCGTGAAGGCATCGTTCAGGTTGTTGTCGATCCAGATATGAAAGATATCTTCCCGATCGCTAACCAACTGCGTAATGAATTCTGTATCAAGTTTACTGGTGAAGTACGAGTTCGTCCGGACAGCCAAGTAAATAAAGACATGGCTACTGGTGAAGTAGAACTTTACGCGACGGGTCTAGAGATCATTAACCGTTCAGAAGCGCTTCCACTAGACTTCAACCAAACGAACTCTGAAGAGCAGCGTCTTAAGTACCGTTACATCGATCTTCGTCGTCCAGAAATGAGCGACCGTATTAAGCTTCGTGCACGTGCTTCTAGCTTCGTTCGTCGTTTCCTAGATGAGAACTTATTCCTAGACATCGAAACGCCAGTACTAACGAAAGCGACACCAGAAGGTGCTCGTGACTACCTAGTACCAAGCCGTGTTCACAAAGGTAGCTTCTACGCACTTCCTCAATCTCCTCAGCTTTTCAAGCAACTGCTGATGATGTCTGGTTTTGACCGTTACTACCAAATCGTTAAATGTTTCCGTGATGAAGATTTACGTGCTGACCGTCAGCCTGAATTTACTCAAATCGATATCGAAACATCTTTCATGACTTCTCAAGAAGTACGTAACGTGACTGAGAAGCTTGTTCACGATATGTGGAAAGAACTTCTAGATGTTGAACTAGGTCAATTCCCAGTAATGCCTTTCTCTGAAGCGATTCGTCGTTTCGGTTCTGATAAGCCAGATCTACGTAACCCACTAGAGCTAGTGGACGTTGCTGACTTGGTTAAAGATGTTGAATTCAAGGTATTCTCTGGCCCAGCTAACGACGAAAAAGGTCGCGTAGCAGTTATCCGTGTTCCAGGTGGTGCTAAGCTAACTCGTAAGCAAATCGACGGCTACGCTGAACACGTAAACATCTACGGCGCGAAAGGCCTAGCTTGGATGAAGGTTAACGACCGTGCTGCAGGCATGGAAGGTATTCAATCTCCAGTTGCTAAATTCCTAAGCGAAGACGTAATCAACGGTATTCTAGATCGTACTCAAGCTGAATCTGGCGATATCATTCTGTTCGGCGCAGACAAAGCGGGCATCGTTGCTGAAGCAATGGGCGCACTTCGTCTTAAACTAGGTACGGATCTAGAGCTAACAGACACATCTGCATGGGCTCCACTGTGGGTTGTTGACTTCCCAATGTTCGAAGAAGACGGCGAAGGTAACCTACACGCAATGCACCACCCATTCACATCACCACTAGGTGTGAACGCGGAAGAGCTAAAAGCGAACCCAGCAGCAGCAAATTCTGATGCATACGACATGGTAATCAACGGCTACGAAGTAGGCGGCGGTTCTGTACGTATCCACAACGCAGAAATGCAAACAGCGGTATTTGGTATCCTAGGTATCGAAGCACAAGAGCAACAAGAGAAGTTCGGCTTCCTACTTGAAGCGCTTAAGTACGGCACGCCACCGCACGCTGGTCTAGCATTCGGTCTTGACCGTCTAGCAATGCTGCTTTGTGGTACTGAGAACATCCGTGACGTTATCGCATTTCCGAAAACAACAGCTGCAGCATGTCTACTGACAGACGCGCCAAGCCTAGCGAACCCAGCATCACTGGAAGAGCTAGCAATCGCAGTTAAATTGGCAGAGAAAAAAGAGCAAGCGTAAGCCTGTTATCTTTTCTTGTTGATGAAGAGATCCTAGTTGATAGAGAGCTCTCAATTAATTAGCCAAGACTTGCCAGTAAATTAGAGAATGCCCGTTAATTTGACGGGCATTTTTTTTTGCGTTCGATATACTAAGCTCATAAAGCATGTATAAATAATCAGTATTGAAGTTATGTCTATTATCTTAGGAATTGACCCTGGCTCGCGTATTACCGGCTATGGCGTGATTCGTCAAAATGGTCGCCATCTATATTACTTAGGTAGCGGTTGTATTCGCACCTCTGAAAAAGAACTGCCGGGCCGACTCAAACAAATCTACGCCGGTGTGAGCGAAATCATCACTCAGTTTCAACCGGATGTGTTTGCGATAGAACAGGTCTTCATGGCGAAGAATGCGGATTCTGCACTTAAGCTGGGACAAGCGCGTGGCAGTGCGATAGTGGCAGCGGTAAATGCTGATCTCCCCGTTCATGAATACGCGGCTCGTTTAATTAAGCAAGCGGTGACGGGTAATGGTGGTGCGGACAAGTCTATGGTTCAGAACATGGTGATGAGCATGCTTAAGTTACCCGCTAAACCACAGGCCGATGCTGCCGATGCTCTAGGCGTAGCGATCACTCACGCCAACACCAATAAAACTTTGGTAGCTCTTGCTGGTAAAGCGACAGGCGCGAGAAAAGGGCGCTACCGTTAATCCCATCCCTCTATTTTCTAATAGCTTGCATTACATGAGCCTTACGCCTCGTTTGGCTCAGTTCAAAACAATACGCCCCTAAATCCTTGATGAAATGAGATCTTTCGAACACAAACCAAATAATAACATTGCGCATCATTTAACATGTTATTAACATTGGTCAGAGGTCTAACAAGTTAATCAAGGATGATCACTGATGAACCCTATCAAGCTGTGGCGCGCGTTGTTTCTACCCAAAAGTAATGGGTGGAGTAACAACCAAGTCAGACAAGCCGATATCTTATTACTCTTTACCTTTATCGCCTTCTTTGTGGGTGTCTACAGCTTAATTAAATGGACAAAGCACGAAGAGCAACTTCTGATCACCACATCTGTATTCCTTATCGTGTTTGAACTGATCTCCGCACTGCTGTTGCGTGTTACCAGTAAACCCAGCCTTGCACTTAGCTTTGGTTTTGTCGGGATGGCAGTACACGCGTTGAACATCATCTACCAAAGCGGTGGTGTGGTGGCGTCAACACAGGCTTATTGGGTGCCTTTGTTAGTGGTCGCTTTTTTCTTGTCGGGAACTCGAATTGTCGCCCTTGTATGGAGTGGGTTAGTGATTGGCGTTTCTTTGGTGATGACTTCAGCTCATCTTGATGGCTTTGAATTTCCGCAGTTAGTACTTACTCCGGAAGCGGTGGTGGTTGAAACATGGTCTGGTGTGATCATGCCGCTGGTGGTGATTTGCATTGCTCAAGCGTTTACCGCTAAGCAAAAAGAGGTGGCGATTGAAATGGCAGAAGATGCGATCTCGGAAAGCCAACAGATTGCCAATCAAGCGACGCAAAGTGAAGGTCGACTTTCTATTGTCCTAGACCAAGCTAACTCAAACTCTGAAAGCTTACAGGGCGTATCTGTCCATTTAGATCAGCAGTCTCAAGACCTGCATGCTCAAGTTGAAGTGTTGAACATCAATTGCGAATCTCAGGCGAGTGCAGCAGAACAGATGAGCCAACAACTGCATCAAATGACTCAAGGCATCGAAGAATCTAATTCATTTGTGGGTGAGCTAAAAGAGCGCAGCGAAGCGGTCGGAATGAAAGCGCAAAAGAGCTCAGAATCACTAGAAGCCTCAACCAGTGCAATCAGCCAGATCATTCAAAGTAATCAAGAAATCATGAAAGTCGCTGATTTGATTACCTCGGTTGCCGAGCAAACCAACCTATTAGCACTCAATGCAGCTATAGAAGCGGCTCGTGCCGGTGAGCAAGGACGAGGTTTTGCGGTAGTTGCAGACCAAGTGAGAGAGCTATCGGCGAAAAGCAGCCATTCCGCGATAGAAATTCGAACCTTATTAGACCGAAGTAAAGAAGAAGTGGAACATGGCAGAGCCATCATTGAAACTACGGCCAATGAAATGAACGGCATTATCTCTGAGGTGCAAACCATCTCGACCGATGTTAATCAGCTCACCAATATTATGGCGATGCAGATGAGCTCATTGAAAGAACTCGATCTCGCCAGTTCAGAAGTGGCGCAGAGCGTTGCAGAAACCAAATCCGTGTCAAGTTTAGTCGCTAATTATGGTTCTGAACTGACCGGGCATGTCACCTCAGTAAAAGAACTGGTCGAAAGCTTAAACAGCGTGGTTTCCCAAGCTAAGCAAGCTTAAATAAATCATCCTAATAAACACAAAGAACTGGATAAGCATCCAGTTCTTTTATATTCTGTCCCTCAAATTATATTCCATCAAGAGAGTGAATTGTGATCGGACGTCTACGCGGTACATTAATAGAAAAACAGCCACCAGAATTACTAATCGAAGTGAGTGGCGTTGGCTATGAAGTTCAAATGCCAATGAGCTGTTTTTACGAATTACCAAACGTGGGCGAAGAGGCAATCATCTACACGCACTTTGTTGTACGTGAAGATGCGCAGCTACTTTATGGTTTTAACACGGTTAAAGAGCGTGCGCTGTTCCGTGAAGTGATCAAAGCGAACGGTGTGGGCCCTAAGCTAGGCCTTGGCATTCTTTCAGGCATGACGGCTAGCCAGTTTGTTCAAAGTGTTGAACGTGAAGACATCTCGACGCTGGTTAAACTTCCGGGTGTGGGTAAGAAAACCGCTGAACGTCTGGTTGTTGAAATGAAAGACCGCCTGAAAGGGTGGGGCGCGGGTGACTTGTTTACTCCAGCGACAGATGCAGCTCCGATTGATTCTATGCCAACCGTTCACGACGCGGAAGAAGAAGCGGTAAGTGCGCTACTTGCATTAGGCTACAAGCCGACTCAAGCTTCCAAGGTGGTTTCTCAAGTGGCTAAAGATGGCATGACCAGCGAACAGTTGATTCGCGAAGCTCTGAAATCGATGGTTTAATACCCAATATACTTGTTCGACAAAATAGACTCATTCACTTTGCCTTTACACAGAGTCAAGAAGCGCAGAGTCAACAAGAGCATAGTTAGGAATAGCAGAATTTATGATTGAAGCCGATCGCCTTATTGCACCGGATAACCCAGTATTCAAAGATGAAGATGTCATTGATCGTGCAATACGCCCTAAAGCACTGGCTGACTATCAAGGTCAGGATCACGTTCGTGGCCAGATGGAGATTTTCATCAAAGCGGCACAACTGCGTAACGAGGCGCTCGACCATCTGTTGATATTTGGCCCTCCAGGCTTGGGTAAAACCACGTTGGCGAACATTGTTGCCAATGAGATGGATGTCAACATTCGTACGACTTCAGGCCCTGTTCTAGAAAAAGCAGGCGACCTAGCGGCGTTACTGACCAATCTCGAAGAAAATGATGTCCTGTTCATTGATGAGATTCACCGTTTAAGCCCTGTGGTTGAAGAGGTGTTGTACCCTGCAATGGAAGACTACCAATTAGATATCATGATTGGTGAAGGCCCAGCGGCACGCTCTATCAAGATTGACCTTCCTCCTTTTACTTTGATTGGCGCAACCACTCGTGCTGGCTCACTGACATCGCCGTTACGTGACCGTTTTGGTATTACTCAGCGTCTTGAGTACTACAAGGTTGAAGATCTACAAAACATCGTTCAGCGCAGTGCAGATTGCCTTGGTCTTTCTATGGAGTCCGAAGGGGCGCTAGAAGTTGCTCGCCGAGCTCGTGGTACGCCACGTATTGCTAACCGTCTACTGCGCCGTGTTCGTGATTATGCGGAAGTAAAAGGCGACGGGCATATTTGTCCGGAGGTTGCTGACAAAGCGCTAAACATGTTGGATGTCGATGCTAAAGGTTTCGACTACATGGATAGAAAGCTTCTACTCGCAATTATGGAGAAGTTTGGTGGCGGTCCAGTGGGTATCGATAACATGGCAGCCGCGATTGGTGAAGAGAGAGACACCATTGAAGATGTGTTAGAGCCTTATTTGATACAGCAAGGTTATCTACAAAGAACGCCAAGAGGTCGAATCACCACTGACAGAGCGTATTTACACTTTGGAATAGATAAACCCTCCAATCGCTAATTTATTCATTTTTAAAGATCCCAGTTGCATAAGCACTGGGGTTTTTGCATTTTACTGAATAACAACTCTTTGCGCGAGTCGCTATAAAACTCAAATAGGGCTGTTCAAAAATGAAAACTTTGATTTCAGGTTTGATTTGGCTAACAAAAATTGAAATAAGTTGTCATATTTCTTGTTAATACTTTATGGGTAGTTGTGACTTGAATGTTGATGGTGTGCTGAGGTTTTGTCACAGCTATCATGCAGTGTTATTAAGACAAGCCGAATTGGTGTGATTTTAATCATAATTGTACAAAATTAACCCTATTTTGCACGAATAAATTTGATACAAATCAACGCAGGGTTCTCCCATAAACCTTTTGAAACATACTGATTTTACCAGTAATATTAGCGCCAGCTATATTAGCTCATGCTTAACAATAATCTAACTATAACGGTACGTTTTTGCTACAAATTTCAAGTTGTAATAACAATTCTACAAATTGTTTTAACATGGATTTTTGAGGTGAATAATCACACAAGTGTCATTCAGCCGACACAAAGGAGTTACCATGATTGATGTTGTTGATCTGTCGCGATTGCAGTTTGCATTTACAGCGATGTATCACTTCCTATTTGTTCCACTGACTTTAGGTATGGCATTTCTACTTGCCATCATGGAGTCTGTTTATGTAATGACTGGCAAGCAAATTTACAAGGACATGACCAAGTTCTGGGGTAAATTGTTTGGTATTAACTTTGCTCTTGGTGTAGCGACAGGCTTAACCATGGAGTTCCAGTTTGGTACTAACTGGTCGTACTATTCTCACTATGTTGGCGACATCTTTGGTGCTCCGCTAGCTATCGAAGCGCTTGTTGCATTCTTCCTAGAGTCTACTTTTGTTGGCCTTTTCTTCTTCGGTTGGGACAGACTGTCAAAGCGTCAACACTTAGCGGTAACTTGGTTAGTAGCACTAGGCTCTAACTTCTCTGCGCTTTGGATCTTGGTAGCAAACGGCTGGATGCAAAACCCAGTGGGTGCGGAATTTAACTTTGAAACCATGCGTATGGAAATGGTGAGCTTCGCTGAAGTTGTACTAAACCCAGTAGCGCAAGTTAAATTCGTACACACAGTAGCGTCTGGTTACACAACGGGTGCGATGTTCATCCTTGGTATCAGCTCATACTACATTCTTAAAGGTCGTGACCTTGCCTTTGCTCGTCGTTCTTTCGCGATTGCAGCGTCTTTCGGTATGGCGGCGATCTTGTCAGTAATCGTACTAGGTGATGAATCTGGTTACGAGCTTGGTGAAGTTCAGAAAGTGAAGCTCGCTGCGGTAGAAGCAGAGTGGCACACGGAAGAAGCACCAGCAGCATTTACTGTTTTTGGTATTCCTAACCAAGAAACAATGGATACTGACTACGCAATTAAGATCCCTTACGTAATGGGTATCATTGCGACGCGTTCTCTTGATAAAGAAGTAACGGGCTTGCGTGACCTACGTGATGATCACGTTGATCGTATCCGTACTGGTATGTACGCTTACGAACTTCTAGAAAAACTACGTGCAGGCGATAAGTCTGAAGAAAACATGGCAGCGTTCGACGAAGTGAAAGGTGACCTAGGTTACGGTCTACTTCTTAAGCGCTACACAGACAACGTTGTTGACGCAACAGAAGATCAAATCCAAATGGCTGCGGATGATTCTATCCCAACAGTTTGGCCTCTATTCTGGTCATTCCGTCTGATGGTTGCTTGTGGCTTCATCATGCTGTTTGTATTCGGTGCGGCGTTTGTTCAAACGTGTCGTCAGAAGATCGAACAGAAACCATGGGTACTTAAAGCAGCACTATTCTCAATCCCACTACCTTGGATTGCGATTGAAGCAGGTTGGTTCGTTGCTGAGTTTGGTCGTCAACCATGGGCGGTTGGTGAAATCCTACCGGTTAACGTTGCTGCATCAGCACTAACTATTGAACAGCTATGGACTTCTCTATTCGCTATCCTGGCACTGTACACAGTGTTCCTGATTGCAGAAGTTTACCTAATGCTGAAATTCGCACGTAAAGGTCCAAGTAGCTTGAAGACAGGCCGTTACCACTTCGAACAAAACGATAACTCTGTTGAAGACAAAGTTAGCCGTTCAGTTGAAGTATAAGTGAGGGAATATTAATGTTTGATTACGAAAGCTTACGACTCATCTGGTGGATCCTAATTGGTGTATTACTGGTAGGTTTCGCAGTAACAGATGGCTTTGATATGGGTGTTGCAGCACTTTCACCGGTTATCGGTAAGAGTGACACTGAACGTCGTATCATGCTGAATACGATTGCCCCTCACTGGGATGGTAACCAAGTTTGGCTTATCACTGCGGGTGGTGCACTGTTCGCAGCTTGGCCACTGGTTTACGCAACGTCGTTTTCTGGCTTCTACTTCGCAATGTACGCGACGTTAGCAGCGCTTTGGTTACGACCACTTGCACTTGATTACCGTTCTAAAATCGAAGACCCAAAATGGCGTAAAACGTGGGACTACGCACTTTGCTTTAGTGGCACAGTTCCGCCAATCATCTTCGGTGTAGCATTTGGTAACCTACTACAAGGTGTTCCATTTGACCTTAACGATCTAATGATGTCTAAGTACCACGGCACATTCTTCGCTCTGCTAAATCCGTTTGCATTGCTATGTGGTGTGTTGGCTCTGATGTTGTTCGTGACGCAAGGCGCAACATGGCTACAAATGAAGACAACAGAAGCGCTGCACGCTCGTGCTCGTAACGTTGCTCAGATCACAGGCCTAATCTCAATTGTTCTGTTTGTTATTGGTGGGTTCTGGGTTCAATCTATCGAAGGCTATGTCATTACAAGCACGATTGACACGTTCGCAGACTCTAACCCGCTAAACAAAGAAGTATCACTTCAAGTTGGCGCGTGGATGACAAACTTCGAGACGTACCCAGCAATGTGGGCAGCACCGATTCTTGGTGTGGTTATGCCACTATTCGCTGTGATTGCATCTCGTCTTGAGCGCGGTGGTTTCGCTTTCTTATTCTCGAGCCTATCTAACGCTGGTGTGATTTTAACGGCTGGTTTTGCAATGTTCCCATTCGTAATGCCATCAAGCCTGAACCCTGACCATAGTTTGACTATGTGGGATTCAACAGCGAGTGAGCTAACGCTTGGTCTTATGACTGTCGTTGCGGCGGTAATGGTTCCTGTGATTCTTGGCTACACAACTTGGACATACTACAAAATGTTCGGTCGTCTAGATAAGAAACACATCGAAGATAACGACGTTTCAGCTTACTAAGCTAGAAGTGAAATAACTTAGGAGAAATTTTATGTGGTATTTCGCATGGATTTTGGGTGTACTTCTAGCATGTGCATTCGGCATCATCAATGCTCTATGGCTTGAGCATTCTGAAATGATGGACAAAGACAGTGAGTAATCTCGCAGAGCAAGTTGCTAAGCTGCATCAACCAATGGATAAGACTCTGTTAAGAGCTTTATCCTTAATATTGGGTTTCATGCATGTCGGTTTGGTAATGTGGGATCCTGAAGCGTATGCGACAAGCATCGGTGGCTTTAACGCGATCATCGGGCCAATGTTTATCTGGGCAGTATGCTCAAGCATGGTTTACGGTATCGGATTTAAGCCAAGAGCTTGGATGTGGCAGCTGCTGTTTAGCCCGTACGTTTCGCTCACAATTTTGCTCTACCTAACGGTGTTGCGCCTTATCTAAATAAGGTTGTGAATTAGGTTTATAACAAAGTAAACCTGAGTAACTGTTGGGTTTTTAGTCAAAAAGAGGTCATCTTATACAGATGGCCTTTTTTTTCGTCTCCAAACTCAAAAAATTCACAGCGATATACTATTAATGATAAGGAGTTAGGTTATAGTAATCTCTTTACCGTTTTAGGGTTGTGGAATCAATTTGCAGGGATTATCTAAGCCGTTTACGTGGCCAGTAACCGTATATTACGAAGACACCGATGCCGGTGGCGTGGTGTACCATTCTAACTATCTCAAGTTTTTTGAACGCGCTCGAACTGAGATGTTGCGCTCAATTGGCGTTTCTCAGCAGATATTATTAGAACAAAACATCGGTTTTGTAGTCCGACATATGGACATAGATTTTATTCAAGGCGCGCGCCTTGATGATTCTTTACAAGTCATTACAAATATTTACGAGTTGAAGCGAGCTACCTTGGTCTTCTGTCAAGAGATCGTAAATCCTGATGGCAAAGCATTGTGTAAAGCAATGGTTAAGGTAGCATGTATCGACAATCAAAAAATGAAACCAAAGGCAATGCCAACATTTATTCTTACGGAGCTAACGAATAGTGACTGCTGAAATCTCAATCTTAGGCCTAATTTTAGAAGCTAGTTTACTAGTGAAGATGGTCATGCTGACTCTTATGGGCATGTCTGTTGTGTCTTGGGCGATGATCATAAAAAGAAGTAAAGTGTTATCTCAAGCTTCTAAACAAACTGAAGTGTTTGAAGATAAGTTCTGGTCTGGTGTTGATCTGGCTAAATTGTACCAAGAGAGCAATAAGCGCAAAGATGAGCTTTCTGGTACCGAAGAGATTTTCTATGCAGGCTTCACTGAATTTGCTCGCCTTCGTAAATCAAACGCAACGTCTCCTGACTTCATCATGGAAGGTACTGGCCGTGCAATGCGCGTTGCAGTAGCTCGCGAAGTAGACGAACTTGAAACGAACTTACCTTTCTTAGCGACAGTCGGTTCTATCAGTCCTTACATCGGCCTATTTGGTACGGTTTGGGGCATCATGCACTCATTCATCGCATTAGGTGAAGTGAAGCAAGCGACGCTCGCAATGGTTGCTCCTGGTATTGCAGAAGCACTGATCGCAACAGCAATGGGTCTATTCGCTGCGATTCCAGCGGTAATGGCGTACAACCGCTTCAGCAGCCGAGTAGGCAAGCTAGAACACAACTACGCGACTTTCTCTGAAGAGTTTCACAGTATTCTTCACCGTCAAGCGATGGCTGGCAGGGAATAATAGATGGCTGGATACCAACCTAAAAAACGCAAAATGACAGCAGAGATTAACGTTGTACCTTACATCGACGTTATGCTTGTTTTGCTGATCATTTTTATGGTGACTTCGCCGTTTGTTACTCAAGGCGTTGACGTTGAATTGCCTCAGGCTTCAACGGCTAAATCGGCACAAGACCTACTGGGTGACGACAACGCAAGTTTCATCATCGTTGAAGTGAACAAAGACGGTGAACTTGGCTTGAGCGTTAATGACGAAGAAGTACAGCGTGGCTTATCAATGGAAGATATTATCGTCCGTGTGAAAGCCGAGTTGTCTCTGAAGCCAAACTCTCCAGTGGCGGTTGGTGGTGATGCCGCAACGCCATACGCTGAAGTGGTTTTATTACTTGATGAATTAAGCCGTGCAGGTGTGCCAAAGGTTGGCCTTTTAACGGATATAAGGGAATAGCTCCGTAGCATTCATGAAAGCGAATAATAAAAAATCCAATAATTTCAGATCACCGCTTCTTATTTCTCTTGGGCTGCACGTCATTTTATTCGTTGCGCTCATTTGGGGGGCGGATTTCACGATGTCAGAGCCAAAGCCTACAGGGCAGATGGTTCAAGCAGTGGTGATTGATCCTCAGTTGGTTCGCCAGCAAGCTCAACAGATTCGTCAACAAAGAGAAGCGGCAAGCAAGAAAGAGCAAGAGCGTCTTGACAAACTCAGACGTGAAAGCGAACGACTTGAAAAGAATCGTAAAGCTGAAGAAGAAAATATTCGCAAGCTAAAAGAACAGCAAGCGAAAGAAGCTAAAGCAACTCGTGAAGCTGAAAAGCGTCGAGTTGAGAAAGAGAAACAACGCAAAGCTGAAGAAGCGCGTTTACAGCAAGAGCAAAAGAAAGCCGCTAAAGCCGAAGCTGACCGTAAGCTAAAAGAAGCTGCGTTAGTGAAAGCCGAGAACGAGCGTAAAGCCAAAGAAGCGGCAATCGCAAAAGCTGAACAAGAACGCGTGGCAAAAGAAAAAGCAGCGAAAGAGGCAGCAGACAAAGCTCGTAAAGAGAAAGAAGCCGCTGAACTCGCGGAAAAGCAACGCATAGCGAAAGAGAAAGAAGCGGCAGCCGCAGCAGAGAAAGCCCGTAAGGCAAAAGAAGCTGCAGCAAAAGCAGAAAAAGAGCGTAAACAACAAGAAGCCGCATTGAACGATATCTTTGCTGGGCTTGAAACTGAAGCGACTCAAAACTCTTCAGCAAGACAACAATTTATCACTGATGAAGCGCAACGTTACGGGGCTATCTATACCCAACTGATTCAACAGAACCTGTTGTTAGAAGACAGCTATCGAGGACGCTCATGTCGAGTGAACCTTAAGCTGATTCCAACGGGCTCTAACGCGATATTGGGTAGTTTGAGTATCTTAGATGGCGATAGCCGTTTATGTGCAGCAACCAAGCGTGCGGTGGCACAAGTACAATCTTACCCGTTGCCTAAAGACCCAGACATTGTGAACTCACTGAAAGACATTAACTTAACTGTATCACCAGAGTAAAAGGACGAACTTGTGTTAAAGAAACTATTACTGAGTTTTGTTTTCTTAATAGCTACAAGCAGCCAGTTTGCACATGCAGCGCTGGAGCTGGTTATTACAGACGGTATTAACTCTGCAAGACCTATCGCTATTGTACCTTTCCGTTGGGAAGGCTCAGAGCCATTGCCACACGATGTATCAGCGGTTATCGCTTCTGACTTACAGCGCAGTGGTAAATTCAGCCCAGTTGCGACAAGCAAAATGCCTCAAACGCCTTACAGCGAAACTGAGGTTAACTTTGATGCTTGGACTAACCTAGGTGTTGACTCATTGCTTACCGGTAGTATCACTAAAAATGCCGAAGGGCAGTATGTGGTGAATTACCAATTGATCGATATTGTTCGTGGTCAACTGACCAAAGGACAAAGTCGTGCGCTGAGTGATGAAGGCCAATTAGTGCTTTCTAAAGATCACGTTCTATTCAATAAGAAGGCTACGGTTCCTGGTAATCGCTTGAGAGAGTACGCACACCGTATCTCAGACCTAGTGTATGAAGAGCTAACTGGTGAGAAAGGCGCGTTCTTAACTCGTATCTCTTACGTGGTAGTGAACGATAAAGACAAGTACCCGTATCAACTTCGTGTTGCTGACTACGATGGCTTTAACGAGCGTTTAGTACTTCGTTCTAAGCAGCCTCTCATGTCTCCAGCATGGTCACCAGACGGCAAAAAGCTAGCTTATGTGAGCTTCCAGAATGGCCAAGCTGAAATATTCATCATGAATATTTACACGGGTGAACGTGAGAAAGTGACGTCATACCCTCGTCACAATGGTGCGCCAAGATTCTCGCCAGATGGTAAAACATTGGCATTGGTATTGTCGAAAACGGGCAGCCTTCAGGTGTACACACTTGACCTTGCTAGCCGTAAGCTGACTCAAATTACCCGCGGCCGTTCGAATAATACTGAACCATTCTGGCACCCAGATGGCAAGTCTCTTATTTTCACATCGGATCGTGGTGGTAAACCACAGATTTATAATGTAAATTTGTCCAATAATTCGACTTCTCGTATTACTTGGCAAGGTAGCCAAAACTTAGGTGGCCAGATCACTCCTGATGGTCGATTCATGATCATGGTGAATCGCAGCAACTCAGGTTTTAACTTGGCTAAGCAAGATTTGGAAACCGGTGCGGTTCAGGTACTAACAAAAACATTGTTAGATGAGTCTCCAAGTATTGCACCGAATGGAGGTATGGTTATCTATAGCTCTATTTACAACAAAACAAATGTACTATCGATGGTTTCTATCGATGGACGTTTTAAAGCTAGATTACCGGCAACTAACGGACGCGTAAGAGCGCCTGCATGGTCACCGTTCCTCTAGGGAAAATTACATATTCTTTTAGCTATTGATAGTGTTAACTATTGTGGCATTTAACTATCTATAGCACTCTTAGTCGCTGTAGAAACTAAGTTTGATAACGTAAGGAAAAAAAGATGCAACTTAACAAAGTTCTTAAAGGCTTGATGATTGCACTACCAGTGATGGCAGTAACGGCATGTAGCTCAACTGATGAAGCAACATCTGCAACATCTGGTACTGAAAGCAACCAAACAACTTCAGGTTCAGAAGGCAATGTAGACACAACTGTTGTAACGCCAATTGACGCTAGCGGTCAACTGTCTGAGCAAGAGCTTAAAGAGCAAGCGCTACGTGAAACTCAAACAATCTACTTCGCATTCGATAACTCTACTATCGCTGGCGATTACGAAGAAATGCTAGCAGCTCACGCAGCATACCTAGTTAAGAACGTTGACATGAACGTTACTATCGAAGGTCACGCTGATGAGCGCGGTACTCCTGAGTACAACATCGCACTTGGCGAGCGTCGTGCACAAGCTGTAGCGAAATACCTACAAGCTCTAGGTGTTCAAGCTGACCAAATCTCTATCGTAAGCTACGGTGAAGAGAAGCCACTTCTTCTAGGTCAATCTGAAGATGTGTACGCTAAAAACCGTCGCGCAGTACTAGTTTACTAATTTTAGTAGACTATATAATTGAGGAATTGCCTCATGTTCAGTAACACAAAGCGAGTCATTTTGCTTTCGTTACTGGCAAGTGCAGCGAACACCGCGTTCGCTGCACCAGCTCCAGTATCCGATCTCAATAGCACCGCAACCAATTCATCATCTTCCTCTCGATCAGCATCTAACGAATCAGATATTGAGCGTTTAGAGCGCCTGCTTCAAAATCGCAATCTCGTTCAGCTTCAAATGCAACAGCAAATCGACGACATGGCACTGGAGATCAGTGAACTTCGTGGTGAGCTGGAACGAAACAGCTACGATATGAAGCAAATGCTAGAGCGTCAGCGTGAACTGTTCATTGAACTGGATCGCGTAAGAGGCGAGGTGAAAGCAGCAGGAACAGCAACGGTAGCAGTGGCGGCGAGCGAAGGCTCTAAAGACGCTTCTGGTACGTTCAGTACTGATGTGGATGAGCAAACTGCTTATCAAAATGCTGTAGATATGATTCTAAAGCAACGAGACTACACGGGTGCTATCGCTGCATTCCAAAAGTTTCAAAAAGACTTCCCAGATTCTACCTTCACGCCTAATTCTCATTACTGGTTAGGTCAGCTTTATTTTGCTAAGAAGCAAGATAAAGAAGCCGTGAAAAGTTTTGCCGCTGTTGTATCTTACAAAGACTCAAATAAGCGAGCAGATGCACTGGTTAAGCTTGGTGACATAGCAGCGCGCAACAACAACGCGACGCAAGCTAAGAAATATTACCAACAAGTCGTAACCGAGCACCCAAACAGTGCTTCGGCTAAAGTGGCCAAAACCCACTTATAACCAAAATAGGGGTGCTTAGGCGCCTCTTTTTTATACCTGTTCACTTCCGTTTAGTGTTTACTTCTCTTGCTAGTGATGACAACACATCGCCTTGTTTATGCGTTTTAAGCATTAGCTAGTCACCGCTTGCAACCAATCCTTTTTGATCCCAATCGCTGTCCTGTGTAGAATACTCGGATTCTCGGAAGAAGTTGCGTAGAGCAAGAGCAATGAGTCATATACTAGATAAAATCGATACAGTTTACCCGTTTCCGCCTAAGCCAGTTCCATTGAGCGACGCTCAGAAACAGGCCCACATCGCAAACATCAAAAAACTACTTCAAGAAAAAGATGCAGTTCTAATTGCACACTACTACACCGATCCTGAAATTCAGGCTCTGGCAGAAGAAACTGGTGGTTTCGTTGGCGATTCATTAGAGATGGCTAAGTTCGGTAACCGTCACTCAGCAAGCACTTTGATCATCGCTGGTGTTCGTTTCATGGGTGAGTCTGCAAAGATTCTTACTCCTGAAAAACGCATTTTAATGCCAACACTTGAAGCTGAATGTTCGCTTGATCTTGGCTGCCCAGCTGACAAATTTACAGAATTTTGTGATGCTCACCCTGACCACACTGTGGTTGTATACGCGAACACCTCTGCAGCTGTTAAAGCTCGTGCAGACTGGGTAGTTACGTCGAGCATCGCTTTAGAAATCGTTGAAAGCCTAGACGCTGAAGGCAAATCCATTATTTGGGGGCCAGACCGTCACCTAGGTTCTTACATCGCAAATCAAACTGGCGCTGACATGTTGCTTTGGCAAGGTGAGTGTATCGTTCATGATGAGTTCTCAGCTGATGCTTTGAAGAAAATGAAATCGGTATACCCAGAAGCGGCTATCTTGGTTCACCCAGAATCACCAGCAAGCGTGGTTGAACTGGCTGATGCTGTAGGCTCAACAAGCCAACTGATCAAGAAAGCAAAAGAGCTGCCTCATCCACAGATGATTGTTGCGACAGACAAAGGCATCTTCTTCAAGATGCAGCAATTGGTTCCTGAAAAAGAGCTGATTGAAGCGCCGACAGCGGGTGCTGGTGCAACGTGTCGTAGCTGCGCACACTGTCCTTGGATGGCAATGAACGGCCTTGAAGCGATTGAAAACGCGCTTGAGAATGGTGGTGAGCAACACGAAATCTTCGTTTCTGACGAATTACGCGTGAAGTCTCTTATTCCATTGAACCGCATGCTAGATTTTGCAGAGCAGTTAAATGTGCAGGTAAAAGGTAACGCGTAAGTCGTTCTTTTATCTAACCAATAAAAAAACCAGCCAATAGTGCTGGTTTTTTTGCATCTGCGTATAGGCCGCCAATATCAATCTTGTGGTCATGTATCTTTTTCTGATGATACATCTTGTTGATATCGCGTATTTTTTCTAGCATGTAAGTAAGAGGAAAAGATTAGAGGCTCGAATGATAATCTGGTTACAACTCAAACGCTGGATCAAAGCAAACATCTTTGTTTTGAATGGCAAAAACTTACTGTTCACTTTTCTTGGCTACATCGCTTTATCGTGGTCGATGCTGTATTTGGCGGGTGAAACAGATTTAACCAGTTCGGTTACCGTATTCGCTTACTACTTGGTGGTGACGGCTTCTACGGTTGGTTATGGTGATTTATCACCGACCACGGTAGCGGGGCAGTGGATCGTTATTCTATTTGTGATTCCAGGCGGGTTGAGCCTTTTTGCCGCGTTGCTCGGTAAAGTGGCGACAGAAGGTGTTGAATATTGGCGAGCGGGCTTGCTAGGAAAAAGGAGAGTTAGAGTGGACAACCACATTTTGATGTTGGGGTGGAATGAGCAAAGAACCATTCATCTCATCCGCATGCTACAACACGAAGAAACGGGTAAACGACCAATCGTGCTATGTACGCGTTCAGATATCGAGAACCCGTTACCCGGTGAAATCAATTTCGTCAAAGTAAACAGCTACACCGATGGCAAAGAGATGGAGAAAACGGGCATTGAGTCTGCAAGTTGCATCCTGATTGATAACCCAGAAGACGACATTACGTTATCTGCGGCGCTTTACTGTGCCAACCGAAACCCTAAAGCGCACCTTCTTGTTTACTTTAAAGATGAAGCGCTGAGCGATTTGTTACACAAGCATTGCCCTAACTCAGAATGTATTCCAGCGGTGGGTGCTGAGATGCTAGCAAAGGCTGCGGTAGACCCAGGTTCCAGTGCGCTTCACCAAGAATTATTGAGCTCAACAAGAGGCATGACACAGTATTCAACGTATTTCCCTGAAGACGCTGAGTCTGTCACCGTCGCGCCTATTTTCTCAGTGTTTAAAGAGAAGTATCAAGCAACTCTGATCGCCATTGATACGGGGAGCGGTATTGAACTCAACCCAGAGTTAGATCAAGTGGTCAGCAGTGGCACTAAGCTGTTTTATATTGCTGATGAGCGAATTGATGACTTCGATTGGAAAGGCTTCTAAAGCGACTATTTTATTTCGTCTGAAAACTAAAAAAGGCCTCATAATGAGGCCTTTTGGCTTGTATAAAGCTAACTGTTATTGAGCTTCAGCCAGTGCAATGCCACGCTGCGTTAGTCCGCAAAGCATCACAGGAACAGCGTTAAAGATCTCTTCGAACTGCTCTAGGCCTTCGATGCCTTGCTCTGCAATCGTAGCAATTGACGTTTCTGGATCGTAAAGCATGCTCAGTGACAGCAGGACACCGCCAACGAGTGCGTTATCTTCGCTCTCTTCAGGCATTAGTGTTTCCCAATCGTCGCGAGCAATCTGCCAGCCTTGAAGAAAGCCTTCACAAAAATCACGAGCGGCAGTGTTCACCACTTCTTCGTCGTCTAATTGACAAGCTTCAGGCCAAACCCAAGTCCCTTCAATCAGTTCTGGGCGGGTTTTATTCCAAAGCTCGATGATAACTTCAATGTAGCTTTCTAGCTGTTCACCATCCGTAAAAGGTGCGACTTCTTCGCCACCCCATAAGAACGGTAGCCACTCATGCGGGGTTAACACATTCGGTGCCGCTGCCATTGCAGTGACAAAGCCCATTGTTTTGTGTTCTGTGATTAGCTTTCCTTCCAACTCTGGAAGCGCAAGAATATCTTGTAAAGTCAAAGTGAGGTACCGTAAAAGGGAACATATTTGCGCTTATAGTACCAATGAACTTGTGCCAATCAAGCTTCAATCTAAAAAGGCTTGATGTCATGGATGATAAACACTAGGTTTAACAGAAAAGAAAACAATAAAAGAATTATGCAGATACGGTCGTCTTTAAAGAAAAAAAGCATGGTAGCGCTTGGATTATACCTTGCGATGTTTATTGCCATTGTCGGTAGTGTGACGTATTACGTCGTAGAATCCCCTGTGCGCGCCAAATTACAACAAAACCTCGACTTGCGTACGCAACTGTTATCCGCATTGATTACAGAGCCACTCAGTAGTTCTCGAGGCTTCGTAGACAGTCTCGTTGGGTTTGCTCAAGCGCATCGTAACGGTGATGATGTTATTCCGCTATTTAAGTCCATGTTGGCGGCGAGCGACGATACAATTGTCAGTGCCGGTATTTGGCCTGAACCTTATGCGCTCGATTCTAAAAAGCTTCTCAACAGTTACTTTTTTAATAAAGCCGACGATGGAAGAATCGATCAGATATATTCTTACAACAACCCCAAAAATGCCCCTTATCAAGAAGAGTATTGGTACACCTCTGTCGTCAACAAAAAACAAGGAACGATCTCTTGGAGCGATGTGTATATCGACCCATACACACACGTTCGAATGATTACGGCGTCTTCCCCTTATTATTACGACGGTACTTTTGCCGGTGTTGCCACGGTGGATCTCTCGCTCGAAGAGCTGCTTGGTTTTATCAAGAACCACGCCGAAGAATACAACCTTGGCATTACGCTCAGAGATAAGCTTAACCAAGTGTTGGTTTCGCATAACTTTAATCTCGTTGAAGGCATTTACATCAGTAGCAATCAATTTGGTGATTTCGGCTGGCAAGTGGATGTGGTGAACTCCAAATCACGAGTAGAAGACGAAGTGTTTCGTCAGGTGATGAGCATCGAAGGCGGTATTGTTCCGCTATTGCTACTTTGTGTCATGGCGGGGTATTACTTATTGAACCGTTATTTGATTAGTCCAATCACAAGGATTGCAGCACAGGTTGATAGCTCGAAAGCCGGCGAAATCATTGATGTGGATTACCCGAGTGATGACGAAATCGGCCATTTGATTAAAACCTTCAACGAAAAGACCATTTATCTCGAAGCGGAAAAGGTTAAAGCTCAGGCATCCACCAATGCAAAAACCGCTTTCCTTGCGACCTTGTCACATGAAATTCGCACTCCGATGAATGGGGTATTGGGTACCGCTCAAATCCTATTAAAAACGCCTCTAAATTCTGAACAAGAGAAGCATCTTAAGAGCTTGTATGAGTCCGGCGATCATATGATGACTCTACTCAACGAGATCTTAGACTTCTCGAAGATCGAGCAGGGCAGGTTGGATCTTGATGAAACGCGTTTCCCGCTTGATTCGATCATCGGCAGTATTAACAGTGTTTACTACACATTGTCTTCCGAGAAAGGGCTTCAATTCAAAGTGTACTCTGAGGTGACTTCGGGTCGTTGGTACTTCTCAGATAAAGCTCGCCTTCGCCAAATTTTGTTTAATCTATTGAACAACGCGGTGAAGTTCACCTCCAGAGGCTTTGTTGAGGTGTACCTGAAAGAAGTTGTAGAGGGGAGTGACACCTATCTGAGCATTCGAGTTCGTGATACCGGAATTGGTATTTCTAAAGAAGCTCAGAAGCGTATTTTTAAACCGTTTGAACAAGCGGAGTCTTCGACCACAAGGCGTTTTGGCGGAACTGGCCTTGGCCTCGCGATTGTGAAGAAAATTGCCCAGTTGATGGATGGCAGTATTACCGTCACCAGTGAAGAAGGGATAGGCACGAGTTTTGATGTTCGCTTGAAGATTCAGCCATGTCAGCCAGGAGAAATCGAGAGTTTGCCACATAAGAAGTTGGACTACTCTGGCTTAAAGGTACTGATCGTCGAGGACAACCGAACTAACACGGTGATCATTGAAGCCTTCATGAGCAGTAAAGGCTTTACCTGTAAGAGCGTCGAAAACGGTGAACTTGCGATACAAGCCGTGGTTGCTGAGCGCTTTGATTTGGTGCTCATGGATAACCATATGCCTGTGATGGATGGCGTTGAATCAACCACTGCTATTCGTGCTTTGATAGGCGATGTGTCATCGGTATTGGTGTTTGGTTGTACGGCTGATGTCTTTAAAGAGACTCGTGAGCGTATGTTGGGGGCAGGTGTGGATTATATTATTGCTAAGCCGATTGACGAGCGTGAACTGGATGATGCCTTGTTCCGCTATTCAAATAAGCTTTATCAATACCATGAAGTAAAAGCGGATGAGCTCGAAAGCCAAGACGTAAAACCACACGATTCGAAAAGTAAAAGCGAGTCACTGCCTAAACCTGATCTTCGCAACAAAGATAACACTGAAGAGCTGTTAGTGACGTTGTATGTGGCGCTAGAAGACAACAACCTAGAACTGATTCAATTTGCACTAGAGAGCCTACGTGTCCACGTTGAAGCTATGAACAACGCGGAACTTACTGAACAAGTCGATAAAGCGTTAGAGCAGGTTGCTTTAGGATCACCACCTACACAAGATGTCATTAATATCATTACTGTAAATCTACCTATGGCTTAAATGTTGTTTAATTACGGTAAGTAAATGACGAACTGTCCAATATTTGACCTTGGTTGGATTTTTTGGTGAAAGTGACTGCTTTTAAAGTGGTTTTTGGTTGTTAATTTACAACTTGATTTTTAATTTGGAGTGTATGACTACTAATCTTGTGATTTAATAGCGACATTATCTGGTGAGGTGCAAATGTGCCTTGTTTATATGTTACTAAATCACTAATTAAGCAGTGATATATTTTAGGTTTGTCGTCAATGAAGTCTCGTGGTCCATTTTGTATTCGAAACGCAGCTGCGGATACATTTGCTATGGTCGTTTTCTGTTTTATTTCTGGCATGATCGTAGAAGTGTTTATTTCTGGTATGACGTTTGAGCAATCTCTTGCTTCTCGAACGTTATCTATTCCTGTAAACATTGCTATCGCTTGGCCTTATGGCGTTTTTCGTGATTGGTTCTTACGCAATGGTGCAAAACTTTCAGAAAGCTCATTGATGAAAAACTTGTCTGATTTGATGGCATACGTGTTATTCCAGTCTCCAGTGTATGCGGGTATTTTGTTGGCAGTGGGTGCTTCAGGCGACCAGATCGTTACGGCTGTCACCAGTAATGCAGTTATCTCGTGCGGTATGGGCGTACTTTACGGCTACTTCCTCGATATGTGTCGTAAATGGTTTCGAGTTCCTGGCTACTATCAACAAGCTTAAGAAAAGCAACAAGCGTAAGTGCAGCGAAAGAATGAAATTTGGTTTGTTTTTGATCTAATGAGTTAATTTGTAATCGAACAAACCGAAAAAGGCACTTTTTTTGAGAATGCCCCTTGACCAAAGCAAGCAGAATCAATAAAGTAGCGCCTCGTTGAGTGACATGCTCAACACACAATTAGTGGAAGGATGGCTGAGTGGCTTAAGGCGCTCGCCTGGAAAGCGAGTATACGTTTATAGCGTATCTGGGGTTCAAATCCCCATCCTTCCACCACTATTCAAAACCCTAGCAGAAATGCTGGGGTTTTCTCGTTTTAGAGCCCCTATATTCCACCTCATCTGTATATCTCCCTAGTATCCGTTCCTTTAATCATTTCTTTATAGTTATTACCTCTATTAATACCGTCGCAGAATTAACCATATTAGATGTTTTTATCATCGATAATCGCTTGATTTTTTGGCCTGAATCTAGATTATTAATAGTACGCAATATTATGAATAATCTAACTATTAGGAACCCATAGCCTCATGACAGAAACCCTAGTTTCTCCAATGCTCTCTTTTACGATCGCGATTTCATTACTGTTTATCGGTAAAGGTTTGATTGAGCGATCTGAAGTATTAAGAAAGTATTCACTGCCAGAGCCTGTGATTGGTGGCTTTGTCTGCGCAGCGACCGTAGCGGCGCTTTACTATATTTTTGAAATCCAAATCACCTTTAGCCTAGATGTCAGAGACTTTTTGCTTCTCTACTTTTTTGCTGGCATCGGGCTACAAGCGGATATTAAAACACTGATTAAAGGTGGGCGACCGTTGTTCATCCTACTGTGTCTTGCTGCCATTTTTATCGTGTTGCAAAACGTAGTCGGAATGGCAGTCGCTTCTGGCTTTGGAATGGATCCTAAAGCAGGCTTGCTATCTGGGTCTGTTAGTTTGATAGGCGGCGTAGGAACAACGTTAGCGTGGGCACCAATGTTTGTGGAAGAGTTTGGTATTGCTAACGCGCTCGAACTTGGTGTCGCTTCAAACACGGTTGGTTTAATTGCAGCGTGTGTGATTGGTGGCCCGATTGCCAACTACCTGCTCAATAAACACAAAGTAAGCCCTTCTAATGAAGAAGAGGTTACGGTTGGTGCATTCCAAGAGAGTGAAACAAAAACAGAGCTAAGCCACTACGGCGTTCTGTGGGCATGGTTGATTCTTAACTTAACACTGATGCTGGGTTACAGCTTGAGTGAAGTTATCGACTCAATGGGTTTGAAACTGCCGTTATTCGTTAGCTGTTTGATCGCAGGTATCCTAATCGGAAACGTTGGTCGCGCACTGTTTAAGAAACGTCGTACACAAGAGAAAATCGCTCAAGGCCGCAAAGGCTTAGCGATGATCTCTGATATTTGTTTAGGCATGTTCTTGACCATGGCATTGATGGGGTTGCGTATCTGGGATCTCGATGGACTGTTTGGCTATATCTCTGTTGTCATGAGTATCCAGATCTTGCTTTCCCTGTTGTTTACTGTGTTTGTCGTTTATTACTTGATGGGAAGAAACTACGATTCTGTGGTGATATGTTCAGGCTTCGGTGGTATCACTCTAGGCTCGACCGCAACAGCAATTGTGAACATGACCGCAGTAACTCATCGATATGGCGCAAGCCCACAAGCATTCATTGTGGTGCCATTAGTATGTGGTTTCTTTGTTGATTTGATCAACGCATTGGTGATCAGTTTCTTTGTTGGTCTGTAGTGAAGTGACCAGTTATTGACTGCTTGAGGTTTACATCGGGATAATGACCACAAAGGCGATGACGAAAGTTGTCGCCTTTGTGTTATCTACAGCAAAAAATACACGTATATCAACCTTTGATGTAATGCCTTGAAGTGACTCGGTGCACAAGTTAGTAAGAGCAATTACGATCTTGATAAATTGGGATATATGTTCGCAGCAAATTTGTGAGACGCTTGATTAAGTGTCAGTTGAATTACAAGGAAGTTGAATGCACCACTTTAATATCCGTGCTCTCGAGTACTTAAACGCGTTATCAAAATACAGGTCGTTACGTAAGGCATCTAAGATGATGAACGTTGACCCTGCCGCGATGAGTCGAATGCTGACACAGTTAGAAGCGCAAGCGGAAATGAAAGTATGGGAGCGCAACAACCGCCAATCTCTGCTGACTGAGGCGGGGAACGAACTGTTGAACTACTATCGCTCCATTGTTCGTGGAGAGGCGGCAGTGCTTGCTCGACTAACCAAGCTTAAAAACCTCAAGGGCGGTAATGTTAGCATCGCGATTGGGGAAGGGTTCATCACCAACTTGGTCTCTAAACCGATGCAAACCTTCATGACTCGTTATCCTGATATCAATCTTTCTATTGAGATCGCTGGGGCATTGGATGCAGTCAAGATGTTGGAAGATCAACAGATAGACTTTGCGATAACCTATGCGTCTGCACCGCACCCTAAACTGCACTCCCACGTTGAACGCAGCCATCCGCTCGAATTGATTGCTCCGAAGGGGCACTTCCTTACGATGAAAGAAGCACCAGTGGTAATGCAAGATATTCAAGACGCTTCTCTCGCCTTGATCGATAACTCGACCGGTATGGGGAGGCTAGTAAAGCAGGCTGAACAAATTTCCCATCTTACCTTGCAGCCAAAACTTCAAACTAACTCAGTCACGGCACTGACTAACTTCGTTTCAGCAGGGTTGGGCGTCACCTTTATGCCTAAGCTCACTGTGATCGATGAAATAAAGTCAGGGCAGATTGAAGTGGTTGCGACCGAGTTGGAGATGCTATCGAAGGCGACGGTTAAGGTTCAATCTTTGAAAGGCCGTGCACTTACGCTACAAGCCGAAACCTTGTTGGATTTCTTACTCGAGAACGCCACTTTCTTAAGCCATGACGCTTACAATATCTAGGCTTAGTTGATTTACTTAGCGACTCCTACCTAAGCTTTCAAATACCGCCAATATCACACTTTCAAACTGCCGAATTCGTTTTTAAGTCGAATTGAGTTTTTGTCAACGCTCTCTCTATTGTTAAGTCAACACATGCGGAATAAGTTACAAATTATTAACGAAACGAGTTTTAGACTGACAGCTGTGTTCGACAGATTTGGCTTTGTCAGGCATTAGGGGAAGAGAATGGAAGTTATTGTAATTGGCAGTGGTGTTATTGGATTGACCAGCGCATGGTACTTGGCAAAAGAAGGTCACTCGGTCACGGTTATTGATCGTCAAGATAGCAGTGGCAAAGAAACCAGTTTTGCGAATGCTGGGCAAATCTCTTACGGTTATTCTTCACCATGGGCGGCGCCTGGTATTCCATTGAAAGCGATGAAATGGTTAACCCAAGAGCATGCCCCTTTAAAAGTTAAGCCTTCACTTTCTCCTGAATTGGTTTCTTGGGCGACTAAGATGCTCGCCAACTGCAATGAAGCCAAATACGCACAAAACAAATCGCGCATGTTGCGAGTCGCTAACTACAGCCGAGAGTGTCTCACTCATCTAAGAACCAGTGAACAACTGGCTTATGAGGGCCGGCAGAAAGGCACCTTGCAAGTATTCAGAAGCGAAAAACAATTGGACGCTATTCAGCAGGATATGAAGCTATTAACAGAGAGTGGAATCGAACACTCGCTGTTTGATGTTGAACAGTGTCTGTCAGTGGAGTCTGGTTTAGCAGACGTTAAAGACAAGCTGGTGGGCGGCCTGTATTTACCACACGATGAAACCGGTGATTGTCATCAGTTCTGTTTAACCTTGACCGAAAAAGCCAAGCAACTCGGCGTTCAGTTCGTGTTTAATACCGAAGTGGTTAGGCTCAATCATCAGAATCAAACCATTGAGAGTATTACAACGACTCAAGGCGAGTTCAAAGCGGATGCTTACGTGGTCGCTTCAGGAAGCTATTCTCGAGAACTGTTGAAGCAAGTCGATTTGTCGATCCCGGTTTATCCAGTGAAAGGCTATTCGCTAACACTGCCGATCGTGAATGCAGATAAGTCACCAACCTCGACTGTGATGGATGAAACTTACAAGGTAGCGATGACGCGATTTGATGATCGTATTCGCATTGCAGGGACGGCAGAACTTGCGGGGTTTAATTACCTTATCCCTGAAAAACGCAAAGCCACGATTGATATGGTGATTAAAGATCTTTTCCCACAAGCGGGTGACTTTTCTAAGGCTGAATACTGGACTGGGTTAAGACCAATGACGCCGGATGGTACGCCTATTATCGGTAAGACGCCTATCAAGAACCTATTTACAAATACTGGACATGGGACATTAGGTTGGACAATGGCATGTGGCTCAGGAAAGATCTTGGCAAGCGTGGTCAGTGGCTCAGCTAGTGATATTAAAACTGATGACTTAAGTATCCACCGCTATTTGTAGCGAGATGATGCAGTGATAATTAAACAACCCCATTCTTAAGTTTTCGAATGGGGTTGTGGGTTCTGAGGGAGAAGATTATCTGGTCGTGGTTTCTAGCACATGGGTAAATCTATCCCAAGATTTTTGGTCAGCTTCATGTTGATAGTTATTCGATCCGAATACTGTGAAGGCGTGTGGCGCACCACTATAAGTGATCATCTCATGCGGAACTTTGGTTGATTCAAGTTGAGCGGCGAGGCTTCCAAAGTCGTGCATTGAAATCATGGCATCAGCCGTGCCGTGGAACACGACTACGGGAGCTTTAGTCTGCGAGTAGTCTTGGCCTTTTGGTGTTGATAAACCGCCATGGAAGGTGACATAAGCCTTCGAAGGAATGCCCGCACGAGCGGCTTCCAATACAGCGGCTCCGCCGAAACAGTATCCCATCATTACGTTGTTATCTAAGTTGCCGCCAAGTCTTTTCGCTTCCATGGCACCAGCGTTGAGCAACGTACGCATTTTTTCTCTGTCTTTATACAGCTCGCCTGTATGTTGCTTTTTATCTTTCACTTCGGTAGGGCGAATGCCTTTACCAAATAGGTCGATGGCGAACACGTTGTAACCTAGTTCGTTGAGCATCTCAGAACGTTTCTTCTCGTAATCGGTTAAGCCATCCCAATCGTGTATTAGCAGTACCAAAGGCGCTTGGTCACTGGCTTCACTCCAATAACCTTCGTAATCCATCCCATCGACTTGGTAAGTGACGTTTTCTCCTGATATCGCAGAGAAGGGCAGTAAAACTGAAAACAGGCCGAGCGTAGTGAGTTTTCGCATGCGTAATTCCTTTCGATGACAATTGACGTTCCAATCGAAAGTATAGATAACGCGATGATTCTCGCCAGATTTATGTCTCTAACTTGAAATGTATGGCAGGGATAGCAGGTGGCGATTACTGATAAACAGCCATCGAAAGGGAGTGCGATGGCTGTTCATGATGTGCTGAGAAATTCTCAGGTCCGCAGAAACGCGGGGGGTATTAGAGTAGAAAAGAACGGATTACTACCAAGTAGCGTTATCAGCGGTGTGACTACTTCGAAGTTCTGGGTACTTACGTTGATAGCGCGGCAACATCGACTCATTACCTAAGATGCCGCCTTGGTGGATATAGATGACGGTTTTTGTTGGGTTCTCTTCTTGCCATTGCTCTAGGCATTGCCACATCAATGGGTCGTAGAGCAGGTCGAATTCAATATCCGTCTGTTCTTGCAGATCCAACCAAGTTTGATAGTCCTGCTGGTAAAGCTTACCAAAGTGGTGTTTGGCTTTAAGTGGTAATATCTGCGGGTGATCGGTTTCGCCGAGTTCATTGAACTGCTGTGTTAGGTAATCACTGCCGCCAACACAAGCGCAAGTTAACACTGGGATGTTGTGCATTTTTAAATGCTTATGCAGATACAGAGCTGTGCTGCCTGTGCCTGCTGGAAGTGCTACCACGAAATCGTGTTTGTTTTCGAAACGCGTCCAGCTGAGTATTTCAATCGCCAGTTGCTTCACGCCGTATTCAGAAAGCTGAGAGCGTCCACCTTCTGGTAACACAATGCATTGTGAGTCAGGTTGTCTTACTTGCTCAATATACTCTTGTGGATGAAGCTCAGAGCCTGTTTCTTTGACTGAAATAACCTTAGCCCCGAGATCGATAGCGCCACGGTAGTTGCCGAGTGGGCGTTCTTGTAGCCATTGAGGCAGGTGGTCGACGTAAAACTCAAGCGTCCAGCCTTTGATTTTCGCAAGTGCGGCGAGTGAGAACAAGGAGTTAGCCTGAGCGGAACCATAGCTTATTAGAGTGGTGGTGTTTGGGCTATCGTCTTCCAGTAGCTTCATGAACTTTCTGGCTTTGTTGCCGCAAAAGTGGGAGTGAAGCTGATCGTCACGCTTTAAGAAAAAGGTGTGCTCGTTGTATTGATGTTGAGTTACAGGGCTATTATTTAGTTTCATCGCACTTAGACAAAATGCTGACTCAGAGCCAGCATTTATAGTTCAAATAGGACTGACGAGTATCTAGTAGCTAGGGACCGCTGTAAACCAACTAAATCAAGTTTTCGTTCGATATTGAGCTTCGAACTATGAACTCATTTACTCTGGGGTGGATGCGGATAGATCGGTTTGAAAGGTGATCTTAGCGGTACATCCACCACAGCTGCGATTGACCAATTCAAAGCCCCATTGGAAGCGTTGACATAAGTCCTCGACAATCAATAAACCTAACCCATGCCCATTTGGATTGTATTGTTCTTGGAGGCCTTCTCCTTGGTCTTCAATCACAACACTCTCGTGGGACAGAGTGACCGTTACGGTGCCACTATTGGTCGCTGCAATGGCATTTCTCAACAAGTTTCCGACCAACATGTTCATTATCGCGCTGGTGGCTTGAATTGTGGGTTCTGATTGAACTTGTAAGGTTATCGCGACTTCCTTCTCGTCAGCCTGCAACGAATTTTTAGAAACGATAGTCTCTAGCTCTTGCTGGCTGAATAAACGTAGCGGTGCATCGTCACTGTTTCTTTCATAGCGAACGAGACCAAGCAGTGCATCGACCATTTCAGACATTTGAACAATGGCTTCATCAATACGTTCAACCTGACGAGATTGAAATTCGGTTGTTTCGCTTCTCAGTAACAGTTTGTTGGCACCACGAGCAACAGTCAACGGAGTTCTTAGTTCATGACTTGAGTAGCGTGCGAAAGCTTGCTCGCGTTTTACTAGAGAATTGATTTCTCTTCTGTATTGATTGAGTTGATCCGTCAACTGACGAAACTCCACCGCCGCATCGCCATTCACTCCAAATTCTTCGTTTAGATTGAGCTTATTGGATTCAAGCTGTTCAGACAGGGAGTTGAAGGGCTCAATCAGCCGTTTAGACAACCGATAGAGCAGAGCTCCGAAGCTGAATATTAGAATAGAGAGAAGGGCTAATACAAATGTGGTGGCATAAACGAGCTCAAAGACACTAAGCTCGACACGGTCTATTTCAGAAAGCAGAACAATAGGGTGAGTTCTACCTTCATGAGTATACTCGCCTACATAGACCATGCGAGATTCTGGATCTTCACCGACCTCACCAATGAAATTTTCTTTGCCTTCAATATACTTTAAATACTTTTTCGGTAGATAGGAAAGATCGTTGTAAGCGATAGTCAGGTCATCAATACGAAGCTCTCCACTTTCACCTGACTGGAATAACCCGACTGCATAGTTGCGGTCAATTAGGATGCGTCTTTCACCCACGCGGTCTTCCGACAAGTACAGGGCTGTGATAAATACCACATAGACAAATGCCGACACAATTACGGCCATTAACCCAAAGAAAACCGCTAAGCGGCCCGTTAGGGTTTTTGTGCTTGTAAGAACATTTGAAATCAATTCGATGGCTCCAATCGGAAGCCAACTTTAGGCACCGTAATTAACATCTGAGTGTCGAAAGGCTTGTCGAGTTGATTACGTAACTGATAAATGTGACTGCGCAACACATCATTGTTGGGCTCGTTTTCTTCCCATAACTTGTAGGAAATAGCTTCACGAGTGACTACTTCAGGTGCGCTTTGGCACAGCATCTCAAGTATGGTGTAAGTGGTTGGGTTGAGCGCTAGTAGTTTATCTTGGCGGTAAGCTTTACGGGTTTTTTGGTCGATGGTGAGTTCATCGAACTGAAGTTTTGAAGAGGCGACTTTTCCGCGGTAACGACGAACCAGTGCGTTCATTCTCGCTTCTAAAATATCCAAATCGAAAGGCTTGGTTAGGTAATCATCGGCACCGTGGTCAAACCCTTTCAACATGTCTTCACGGCTATCAAGCGCGGTAAGCATCAGGATCGGGGTTGTGTTGCCTTGGTCTCTTAGCTTGTTACAAACCGTTAGGCCGTCCATTCTTGGCAGCATCAGATCTAATATGATGATATCAAAAGAGTTATCCATCGCGAGTTGCAAGCCAAGCTCACCGTTGTCCGCGTAATCGAGCTCCATCCCAATGCACTCAAAATAATCAAATAATACGCCTGCGATTTCACGGTTATCTTCGACTAATAGAACTCGTTTCATTTTGATTCTCATACAGAAATAGACGGTAACATTATCCTGAGTGAGCGTGAAAAATATGTCAATAACATAACTTTCACTTATGAGGGGGTAGATTGGATTCAGATTAAAAAATAGAAGAACGTATTATGTCTGAACTTCATATTAGCCGACCTAAAGTCTCCACATCACGGATCAATCCCGCCGTTTCACTATCGATCATTGTGCCGTTTTACGATGAACAAGAGGTGTTAGAAGAGTTTCATTCTCGCTTAACCAAGGTACTGGATAGCTTACCCATCACCAGTGAAATTGTTTATGTCGATGATGGCAGCAAAGACAACAGCTTGGATTTGGTGAGTTCATTCACTTCAATCAATAGCTCAATTTCTGTGATCGGTTTAAGCCGTAACTTTGGTAAAGAATCAGCGATGAGTGCTGGCCTCGAACACTGCCGAGGACAAGCTGTGATCTTGCTCGATGCCGATCTACAAGACCCACCCGAGCTGATTCCTCAAATGATTGCCAAATGGCGCGAAGGTTATGACGTCGTCAATATGCAGCGTAGCCAACGTGATGGTGAAACGTGGTTTAAGAAGTTTTCAGCAGCAAGCTTTTACAAAGTCATGAACGTGGCAGCGAAGATCGATGTTCCAGAAAATGTGGGTGATTTCCGACTGTTAAGCCGAGAGGTTGTCGACCATATCAACCAACTGCCTGAACGTAACCGTTACATGAAAGGCATCTTTTCATGGCCAGGTTTTAGACAAGCAACGATTCAGTTTAAGCGCGACGCTCGCTTCTGTGGCGAGACCAAGTGGAACTACCTGAAACTCATCGGATTGGCGATGGATGGCATCACATCATTTTCTATCCGCCCACTGCGTATTGCGACGGCCGTTGGTGGATTAGTGGCGCTTACTGCTTTCGTGTATGGCGTCTTCATCGTGTTCAAAACCATGATGTTTGGTGAGCCTATTACGGGCTACCCGTCAATGATGGTGGTTCAACTTGCCCTTGGCGGCATTCAACTTCTGAGTATTGGTTTAATGGGGGAATACATAGGTCGTATTTTCATCGAAACCAAGAACCGTCCTTTGTATCTGATCCAATCGGTGGTCGATACCCCTGCATTAAAAACGCATTTTAAATTAGAGGAGTCAGCATGAGCCTGAACCGAACGCACCTATGGTATTTGTTGGCTTTTGCATTGGTTCTAAGGCTCTTATCTCTGGCGACATACCCTTTAATGGACACTACGGAAGCGCGCTACGGTGAGATGGCTCGCTTGATGGTAGAAACCGGCAATTGGTTAACCCCTCAATTTGATTACGGCATCCCTTTCTGGGGTAAGCCTCCGATGTTTACCTGGATGAGCGCGATTGGCATTGAGCTGTTTGGTTTGAGTGAGTTTGCTGTGCGTGCGCCACACTGGTTAGCAGGTTTTGCGACGATTTTGTTGGTTGCGTACATGGCTAAGCGCACCGGACAAAGTGCCTTGGTGGCGGCCGTGGTATTGGCGACATGTGGGATTTTCTCTATCGCGGCGGGTGCTGTTATGACTGACATGGCATTAACGTTAGCGATGACCATAGCCATGTTAGGTTTCTACCTATGTTGGTTAGGAGGAGAGGGTTCGAAGGGAGAAGGGAGCGCGAAGACTAATCGGTCTTGGGGCTATGTCGGTTTCATTGGCTTAGCACTAGGCTTGCTGGCAAAAGGGCCGGTAGCGATTGTGATTATGGGTATCGCCGTTTTCCCTTGGTTAGTATTGCAACATGGATTTTTTGGCGCTTTTAAAGTGTTATGGCAACGCTTTCCACTGTTGTCAGGCTTAGGCGTGATGCTAGCGATTGCTTTGCCGTGGTACATCATGGCTGAAATGGCAACACCGGGTTTTATTGATTACTTTATTGTTGGCGAGCACTTTAAGCGTTTTGTTGTGAGTGGTTGGGAGGGCGATTTATACGGTTCTGCCCATGACCAAGCAAGAGGCATGATTTGGATTTTCTGGATTCAAGCGGCTGCGCCGTGGTCGATTGTGTTGCCTATTTTGACTTTCGCCCGTCGTAAGAAAATCGCAGAAGTTAACGCTGAACATAGTGGGTTGTTTTCATTCCTTGTGTGTTGGTTGGTCTCTCCTCTAATTCTTTTCACTATGGCGGGTAATATTCTTCCAGCTTACGTCCTACCGGGTATTCCAGCCCTTGGCTTGCTGGTGGCAACGCTTGTGGTAGAAAAAGATAAGAAGTGGTTCTCGAGTGTGGCTTTGGTGCTACCTGTGCTGTTAATGATTGCGATGGTCTACCTCAACCTAGGCAAAGCGAACGAGAAAAGTGACCGTATTATCTTCGAGCAGATCACGGATGAAGCGCCGAGCTTTTACATCGGTAAACGACCGTTCTCTGGGCAATTTTACAGTCATGGACAAGCGAAAAAGCTACTTGATGTTAAACAGTTAGATGGTATCGACAAGTTCTATCTGATTGGTAAAAGAGCGGAAGTGGAAACCAAGATTAAAGACAATGCGTTGACCTGTATTTTAGAGCCGACGGTGAAGATCAAGCGCGCTCTATTTAGTTGTCATAGCCAAAACATCAAACCAAATCTCAAATCTATCGTTGAGCCATATTCGAAGTGATGGCGATGTTCTATTTTAACTCGTCATCGAGACTGTTTAGCCACAAGTTCGACGTGCTAAACCAAAAACTACAACCTCATCATAAGATGATTAAATTCGCTATGGTGGGGTCGGGTGGCTTTGTTGTCGATTGTGCCGTGTTTGCGTTGCTGCATTACGTTATTGGGCTGCCGTTAATGAGTGCTCGAATTGGCTCTTTCATCGTTGCAGCAACGACAACCTGGTTTGGAAATCGAGTGTTGACCTTTGAATTCAAAGGGCAGGGGAATTGGTCCGAAAAGCTGATTCAATGGCAAAAGTTCATGTTCTCTGCATCAATATCGGCGATACCTAATTTGCTGTGCTTTAAGTTGATGACTGAATTGCTGCCTGCATTTACTGGGGCAGTGTTTATCGCAATGGCGGTTGGCATCTTGGTGGGCATGGTCAGTAACTATTTGCTTAGTCAGTATTGGGTGTTTGCTCGTTAGGCTATCTTGTAACAGACACAAAAAAGCGCAGCTAAATAGCTGCGCTTTTGTTTTTACGATAGCGAAGTCAATCGGTTCGCGATATTAGCGTTGTGCTGCGCGCTGGCGGTTCTTGCCGTTACTTGCAGGTTTGCCACCTTGACCATTGCCCGCTTTGTTACGGTTTGGTTTGCCATTTCCGCCGCCATTACCTTGTGATTGCTGACCACCAGGACCTTTCTTAATGAAGCCAGTCGCTGGTTTACGAGCATTGCCATTACCGCCACCTTGGTTAGCATTACCTTGGCTACCGTTGCCGTTACCATTCGGCTTCTTGCCACCCGGTTTCTTACCAGAGTGGTTACGTGGGCTTTCGCCACCAAGACCTGGCTGAGATTTACTGTGCTTAGTCGCAAAGCGTTGTGAACCGTGACGACCAGACTTACGACGTTGTGCCGGTGTTTGTGCATCAAAGTCTTCTGCTGGTACTAGGCAGTTTGCTTTGTCACCAATTAGGTGCTGTTTACCCATGCTGATCAGTGCTTCACGGATGATTTTCCAGTTTTCAGGATCGTGGTAACGAAGCAGTGCTTTATGCAGACGACGTTGACGATCACCTTTCGGCACAGGAACATCTTCACGCTTCTTATATTTCACGCGTTTCAGAGGGTTAGTCTCTGAGTAGTACATCGACGTTGCATTACACATTGGCGATGGGTAGAAGTTCTGTACTTGGTCACACTCGTAGTTGTGCTTTTTCAGCCACATTGCTAGGTTAAGCATGTCTTCATCTTCTGTGCCCGGGTGAGCAGAGATAAAGTAAGGAATTAAGTACTGTTTCTTACCGGCTTCAGCGCTGTACTTCTCGAACATCTCTTTGAAACGATCGTAAGTGCCCATGCCCGGCTTCATCATCAGATCCAGTGGGCCTTTTTCAGTATGCTCTGGAGCAATCTTCAAGTAACCACCAACGTGGTGAGTCACAAGCTCACGAACGTATTCTGGAGATTCAATCGCTAAGTCGTAACGTACACCAGAAGCGATCATGATCTTCTTAACACCCGGTACTTTTCTCGCAGAGCGGTACAGGTCGATAGTGTGTTGATGGTCTGTGTTTAGCTTTTCACAGATTTTCGGGAACACACATGATGGACGACGACAGTTAATTTCAGCTTTTGGATCTGAACAACCTAAACGGTACATGTTCGCCGTTGGGCCGCCCAAGTCAGAAATAGTACCTGTGAAGCCCGGTACTTTATCTTTAATGTCTTCGATCTCATCCAAGATAGATTCTTTCGAACGGTTCTGAATGATGCGACCTTCGTGCTCTGTGATTGAACAGAAAGAACAACCACCAAAACAACCACGCATGATGTTAACCGAGGTTTTGATCATGTCGTATGCTGGGATTTTCGCTTTGCCGTACATCGGGTGCGGAACACGCTTGTACGCAAGGCCAAACACGTAGTCCATCTCTTCTGTGGTCAATGGAATAGGCGCTTGGTTAATCCAAAGCTCGCGATCACCGTGACGTTGAATCAGAGCACGACCTGAGTACGGGTTTGTCTCAAGGTGCAGAATACGACTAGCGTGAGCGTAAAGAATACGGTCATTGTTTAGCTTTTCGTAACCTGGGATACGAACCGCTGTAGTTTTTGCATCGTGACGAGAAGGGCGAATAGTAATAGGTTGCGCTTTTACTTCTTCTTTTTCGTCTTTCTTGGTATCACACTGAGTTTCAACTTCGTACGGGTTAACCGGAACATACGCTTTGTTCGGCTTTTCGATACGAGAAGAGTCAATGATCTTGAAGCCTTCAGGGGCCGCAGGAAGATTGATAGCAGTACCGCGGATATTGGTCAGCGTAGACATGTCTTCACCATCGGCAATGCGGTGTGCTACTTCAACCAATGCACGCTCAGCGTTACCAAAAAGAAGAATGTCAGCTTTTGCATCAAACAATACAGAGCGGCGAACTCTATCTGACCAGTAGTCGTAGTGAGCTACACGACGTAAGCTCGCTTCAATACCACCAAGCACGATTGGCGTGCCTTTGTAAGCTTCACGACAACGTTGAGAATAAACCAGAGTTGCACGATCAGGACGCTTGCCACCTTCATTGTTCGGAGTATAAGCATCATCGTGACGTAATTTGCGATCAGAGGTGTAGCGGTTGATCATGGAGTCCATGTTACCCGCTGTGATGCCGAAGAATAGGTTAGGTTTACCTAGCTTCATGAAGGCATCTTTATTGTCCCACTTTGGTTGAGCAATAATGCCCACGCGGAAACCTTGAGCTTCAAGCAGACGGCCGATGATAGCCATACCAAAGCTCGGGTGATCGACATAAGCGTCACCAGTTACAATAATAATGTCACAGCTATCCCATCCAAGAGCATCCATCTCCTTTCTACTGGTAGGCAAAAAGGGTGCAGTTCCGTAGCACTCGGCCCAGTATTTTTTGTGTTCGTGAATAGGAGTGATATCGCTGTACATATTTCAACCTCTGATTTTTGAGGCGGGAATTATAGCGGCATGAGCCTAGACTAGCCAGTAGAACATGCCCCTGTTAGTTCTGGTGTCTTTCGTCTTTTTACGGTAAATGGCGATAAAAGAGCCATACAACAGCATAGTTGAAGCCTTGAATAACGTCGCTAATTTGTGATTTTGATTAGTGTTCGCAGCAGTTTTTGATATTATTCGCGAAAATAAGTCTGAAGAAGTAGATCCACAATGGTCGAAACGTTATTAGTACAATTTGCTCCGATGCTTTTAGGAACCCAACTGATCTTAACCCTCATCTTGGTGAAAGGGGATATTTGTCCGGGGCAGCGTGGTCGGATCCACAAGATGTTACCTGCGATTGGCGTGCTGTGGCTTGCCGTCGCTTCAGTAAAAATTGAAGCCTTTCTGGTCGTGTTCGCGATCTTTTATTTCTATTCTCAAGTTCAAACCAAGAAGACTCGCGATTCTGGTCCTATCTGGGTGATGTACTTGGCCTGTGGTTTAGCGTTGTCATATGTTGCTATACAAGCGACTGAGCAAGCAACCGCTGTTGGTATCATTACTACTTTGCTGCTAGTGGTACTGTTAGGAGCAGCGTTTGGCCATCTACTACTGACGATTGCAAGGACACGGTTGCAGGCATTTCATCGAGTGCTTCCTGTTGTGGGCGTGCTAACCGGTATGTTGGTAGTACTGGCGACCGTCGTGAGTGTTTACTCTTTGTCTGAAGCTCAATTAGAACCTGTGATTTCCACTTTGCTATTTAGTTTTGCTTTGTTGATCTCCTCAATCGTGGTGTGGTGTTGGCATTTACTGTTCGCAAGAACGCCTGAAAAGCTTCAACTGAGTATTTCGTTGTTGATGTTATTGGTGGCCGTTGTGGGTTTAACGCCAGTTTGGGCACTTTAATCGCGCACTTTCATTAATTACGTGCGCTCATTAATCACGCATTCTCTTTAAGAAGTGTGATCAGTTTTTTAGCATGGCCTTGGTAAGCGTTCTAAACTTAATTTTAGTCGGTGTGTTCGTAAGGAGTACGAGATGGATTTAAGCAACGTCAAAGGTTTCGATAGCATTATCTTGCTGGGAATCGTGAATGAGAAACTTCGCCTAGAGTGCGATAGCTTTGAAGAGCTGATCAGTATGTATGAAATGGATATAGAAAGTGTCGTGGGCAAGCTCGATATGCTTGGCTATCAATACGATCCATTGACTAACCAGTTTAAGTCTTACTCGAGATAAGCTAAAGATTAGCGCATCTTTTATCGAAAATGACATGCATCGCGTGTTGTGGGTGTTGAGAGAAAAAAAGTCACAGATTATCTGTGACTTTTTTGTTTCTGACGAATCGATCGAGCTTAACTTAGCCATAAATCATCTTTAAACGACCTCTATGCCATCTAAGTGACTCTTACTTTGCTGTCTTGCCGTGCTAAAGAAAGCTTGCAGGTAACGTTTATCTTTCTCAGAGTTTCTTACCGCTGCGAACAGTCTTCTTGATAGTCCTTTGCCTAATGGCTTGCTGGCAATCAGCCCTTGTCTTGAGAATTCACTGATCGCCCAGTTTGGTAGAGCCGCTACTCCCAAACCTGCTGATACCATTTGAACTAGCATTAACGTGTTGTCCGCTTGTTTCCACTTTTTAGGTTCTACACCCGCAGGCTGTAAAAAGTGCTTCACGACATCTAAACGCTGTTTTTGAACAGGGTAGGTGAGCATGGTGAGATCGCTAAGATCTTGCGGTTCAATGCTCGCTTTTTCTGCCAAAGGTGAGTTGATTGCGGTGATCAAACGCATCTCAAAATCAAAGAGTGGTTCGTAGTGAACCTCAGAGCGAGGCTGTATATCAGAGGTGATCACCAAATCTAGCTCGCCTGCCATTAGCGCGGGTAGCGGCTCAAACCCAAAGCCTGACGAGAAATCTAGCGTTACGCTTGGCCAAGCCACTTGATATTCCTTCAAAGCAGGCATTAACCATTGGAAGCATGAGTGACATTCAATCGCCATGTGCAAACGACCATTCACATCCTCTTTCAGGCTCGCGAGTTCGTTCTCCGCTTTAGCTATTCTTGGCTGTATCTCATCGGCAAGCCTAAGCAAAATCTCACCTTCAGAGGTGAACTTAACTGGTCTAGTTTTACGTAGGAAAAGCTGACCACCGATACGCGCCTCAAGGTCTTTCAGTTGGTGAGAAAGCGCCGACTGAGTCAAGTGAAGAGAAGTTGCCGTCGCTGTTAGCGAGCCGCTGTCTCTTAAGGTAGTCAATGTTCGAAGGTGTTTAAGCTCTATCATGAGTTTTCCTCATATTCCCTAAGCCAATTCAATATTTCTTAATAATCACCCTACGGGGTTTTCTTTCATTTGTAAACGTCTAGATGTCCAGATGGATTTAATTCTTTCAGCTTTAGATTATTCAAGATGAATATTTTTAATAAACAAGATGAATATTTGGACGTTGTTCATCGTTCAGATTAGGGAGATAGTTTAGCCATCCAGACGCCTTATAAAGAACTTAAACCATAAGCTAGGCAGTTTGATCGAACACTAAAAATTATTGAATAAGGAACAGGTTCATGACTACGACAACGCATATTTTAGGCTACCCACGTATCGGCGAAAAACGCGAACTCAAATTCACTTTAGAAAAATACTGGCGCGGTGAGATTAGCCAATCAGATTTAAAGCAACTCGGTAGCGAACTAAGAAATCGTAACTGGAATGTACAAGCTGACGCGAATCTTAGCTTTGCAACTGCGGGTGACTTCGCATGGTACGACCATGTATTAACAACGACTTTACTTCTAGGCCACGTACCAAAGCGCCATACTGGTGGTTCTGAAGATGAAAAATCCTTCCCAGATTTAGATACTTTGTTCCGTGTGGGGCGTGGTCAATCTCAGGTTCAGTCGACTTGTTGCGGTGGTACGCATACGTCTAGTGACGGCACTAAAGATAGCTCTGCGGCTTCTGATATGACTAAGTGGTTCAACACCAACTACCATTACATTGTGCCTGAGTTCAGCAAAGACGATTCCTTTGAAGTGAGCTGGCCACAACTGTTTGACGAAGTGAGTGAAGCGATAAAATCCGGGCATAAGGTGAAGCCAGTTTTGTTAGGCCCGTTATCTTATTTATATCTTGGTAAAGAAGTGGAGGAGGGTTTTGATCGTTTATCTCTTCTTCCGCGCCTTCTTACCGCTTACCAAGCAATTTTGGCAAAACTCGCTAAGTTGGGGGTTGAGTGGGTTCAAATCGATGAACCAATTCTTTCGCTTGAGCTTGAGAGTCAATGGGCAGATTCATTCAAGTTGGCGTATCAAGTGATTCAAGGTGATGTAAAACTGCTGCTCACTACTTATTTTGATTCGGTGACTGATACCTTAGATAAGATAGTAGAGCTACCAGTTAATGGCCTACATATCGACTTAGCAGCAGCACCACAGCAACTTGATGAAGTAGTGGGTAAGTTACCTGAACACTGGGTACTTTCAGCAGGGGTGATTAATGGACGAAACGTTTGGCGAGCTGATTTAGCCGCTCAACTAGAGTTACTACAACCAGTGAAAGAGAAGCTAGGAGACAAACTTTGGGTAGCAAGTTCATGTTCACTTTTGCATAGTCCAGTCGACCTTGAGTTAGAAGATTCACTCAGCGATGAAGTGAAGAGTTGGTTTGCTTTCGCGAAACAGAAAGTGACCGAGGTGAGTATATTGGGTGCTGCACTAGACGGTAACCACAATGCTATCTTGGCGTGTGAAACCTACAGCCAGCCGATTGTTGCACGCAAGAGCGCGACTCATGTGAATAAGCCGCAAGTTCAAGCTCGTATTAACACGATAACTAAAGCGCTAGCAGAGCGCACTGCTCCATACGCAGAACGTGCCGCGCACCAGTCTGAGGTGTTAGGCTTACCGCTGTTACCAACCACAACCATTGGTTCATTCCCACAGACAGGCGAGATCCGTGTTCAACGTAGCGCTTACCGCACTGGCAAACTGAGTGAAGCGGAATATAACACTGCATTGAAAGGCCATATTGCGGATGCCGTTAAACGTCAAGAAGCACTGGATTTGGATGTACTGGTTCATGGTGAAGCTGAACGTAATGATATGGTGGAGTACTTTGCTGAAAATCTAGCAGGCTTCCAAACTACCAAATTTGGTTGGGTACAAAGTTATGGCTCTCGTTGCGTGAAACCTGCGATTGTGGTTGCGGATATCGAGCGTGAAAAACCAATGACGGTGGAATGGTCGACCTATGCTCAATCTCTGACTTCAAAGCAGATGAAAGGCATGCTAACTGGGCCTGTTACTATCTTGTGTTGGACATTCCCACGTGAAGATATTTCACGCAAAGAGATAACCAATCAACTGGCGTTTGCGCTGCGAGATGAGGTGTCTGATTTGCAAGACGCAGGTATCAACATTATTCAAATTGATGAGCCTGCCATTCGTGAAGGTTTGCCATTGAAAAAGCGTGACCATGCAGAATACTTAGAGTGGGCAGTGGATGCCTTTAAGATTTCAGCTGCGAGTGCTAAACCAGAAACTCAGATTCACACCCACATGTGTTACAGCGAGTTCAACGAGATCATTGATTCAGTCGCTGCGCTAGACGCCGATGTGATTACCATAGAGACTTCTCGTTCGAACATGGAACTGCTGAAAGCGTTTGAAGAGTTCAACTACCCGAATGCGATTGGGCCTGGCGTTTATGACATCCACTCACCAAACATTCCTTCAGAAGAGTGGATTGTTGATTTACTTAAGAGAGCGGCAAAGAAAATCCCAGCAGAACGTTTGTGGGCAAACCCTGATTGTGGGCTGAAGACGCGTAACTGGGCAGAGACAGAAGCGGCACTGGCTAATTTAGTTTCAGCGACTAAAATGCTGCGTAAAGAGTGGGAGTCGGCAGAAGCATCAGCATAATTAAAGCTAGGGTGTTATCGTTCTAAAAACAAAAGTCTGAGAAAAGAAAGGCCTCGCATCTGCAAGGCCTTTCTTGTTTGTTACTAGCTTAACGTTAGAAATCAAATCTAGTTAATGCTCTGACATGTCTCTTTGCTGATTAGCTTTTCAACCATCAGTTGTCCGCGAGTGTTGCGAACCTTAATGTTGTAAGCCAAGCCCATGTCAAGGTTTGCTCTAACTTCAGAGTTGGTGCAGTAGCTGTTAACACTCATATCTACGACTTGGTTTAAAGGCTTAGCACCTTTAGCGTCTTGGTTGTAGATCATCATGATCTCGATAACGGTGTTTTTTGCCAGTACACGCATGACTGACAGTGGGCCATACTCAATCGGCAGGCCGGCAGATAAAACGCCAGCACGGTGTTGCGCCATCATTTCAAGCTGTCTTTGTTGGTCTTGCTCACTTGAAGCACAGCCTGCGAGCAGAGCTAAAGCCAGAGAGCCAATAATCCATTTTTTCACGTTAAAATACTTTCTTGAATGGTTTTACAATGACATTTTGGTAGACACCTGCCTCAATGTACGGATCTGCGTCTGCCCATACCTGTGCGTCCTCTAAAGAATTAAACTCAGCAATTACAGTAGAGCCTGTGAAGCCAGCTTCACCAGGGTTATCTGAGTCAATGGCTGGCATTGGGCCTGCTGTTAACAGTCGGCCTTCATCGTGAAGTGTTTGTAGGCGTTCTAGATGTTGTGGGCGAACACTTAGGCGCTTTTCTAATGAATTTTCGACGTCTTGAGAAAAAATCACGTACCACATATTGAGATATCCTTATTTTACTTCACTAAATTGGGGCGTTTAAATTCGCTATCTTGCTAATTTACGCGAACTAATTGGTATTGGAAGGGTTAATGATAAGAAATTGTGAATTGGTGCGAGAGAGTTGTATGGTCTTTAGCGATTTCATTCGTTGAAACTAAAGACCGTCTACATTAGCAGCTTGGTGAAAAGTACTATTTATTGATTGGGCGAGGCTTACCACTTTCATCAACCGCAACGTAGTTGAATGTCGCGCCACAAACCTTGTAGCGGTCGCCGATACCGTGATCAAGTACAGGCTTAACCCAGACTTCTAGGTCGATATTCATCGAGCTGCGACCAATCTTAGTGCAGTCACCATAAACACACACAACATCACCCACTGAAACCGGCTGTTTGAACTCGATACTCGATACTGAAACCGTGACTATCTTGCCGTTAGATATCTCTTTTGCCAGTATGCCGCCAGCAAGGTCAAGCTGTGACATTATCCAACCACCGAAAATCTGGCCTGCTGCATTTGTATCAGAAGGCATCGCTAATGTGCGAAGAAGTAAAGAACCAATCGGGTTCAAAGTTGATTGAATAGTCATTGTCGTACTCTTAATGGTATTGATTGTTTTATATAAAAATAGATGTGTTTACGAGACTCGTGGTGGTCTAATTTTTAACGTCTTCACCGAACACAAATAATCAGCGGCCAATGATCACGAGTATCATTGGCCAATCGCATATTGATAATAATTGTATCAAATAGGGTATGAGGACTCATCCCTAAGGGCTATTTCTCGTCGGTATTTTTATCCGTTAACTCTTTCTGCTGGTCTTTTGGTAGATGCTTATAGATATAAACACCAGTGAGCAAGGTGAAGAGCAAGGTCGCGATGAGTAGACCAAACACTTTGAAGTTGACCCAAACATCCAACGGTAGGCTGAAAGCAACGTAAACGTTGAGAACGGCACATAGGGTAAAGAACAGCGTCCATGCCCAGTTGATCTTGCCCCATACCGAATCAGGCAGTGTGATCTCTTTGCCTAACATACCTTTAATCGCTGATTTGCCCATGATGTGACTGACCGTCAGGCCAATCGCAAACAGTGCGTAAACGATGGTGACTTTCCATTTAATGAAGTTGTCGTCGTGCAAGAAGATGGTCATGCCACCAAATACGGCAACCATTAGAAAGGTGATGACCTGCATTTTTTCGACTTTCTTGTAGATGAAATAAGTCAAAATAATTTGAACTGCAGAGGCAACGATCAAAGCGCCGGTCGCGGTATAGATGTCGTACATCTTATAAAGCGCAAAGAAAATAATGAGAGGAATGAAATCAAGAATTTGTTTCATGAGACACTGACTATCCAGTTAGTTGAGTTGCTGACAGTCTAACGAAAACTGTCTCGATTCTAAATAGCTCGAGACAATTGGGTGCCAATTAATTCAATCTAACCACTCATCGTGTTTAAAGAGTTGAAGCAGGTTATCGCATTGACGAGGTTTGATAGCGAGGTATCAGCTTTTTGATATCTTCAAGGTAACCTTCGCTCTTTAAGCTGTCTAAGGTGTTTTCGAGCTCTTGCTCACTCATGGCAAAACATGTCGATTTACCGGTCGTTAAGTCGAGATACTCGTGATATTCACGCTCTGTGAAGTGGCCAATTCTGTCCATTAATAGGGTTTTAATTCCATGGTGAATCAAGCCGTAATACGTATGTCTTTGTAAGGTCATAGCCTATCCTCCGTGACAAGCTGCAGTGAAACTGGTGCAACCTGCTGTATATTGGTTGGGTTATCTATGACAAAGCAACTCGAATGCCATTTTCTCCAACGGAACAGAATAAATTCCAGGCTAAATAGAATTGAACTTCTTTTCAAATAGTTAAAGGAAGGTACGTTCTATTCTCTGACAATCAATACGAAACAGACATCAAATAGTTTCATTTTGAGAACGGAAAAATTCTCATTATGACGCTCTCCTGCCGCTTATAAAGAGGCCTACCAACAATGATTGCCGCTAATCGACGAGCCAATCAACAAGCGTAGATAAGGATGTATTTTGTCGATTCTTGGGTTGCAGCAAGAAGTAACCATTTCCAGAGAAGACACTGCCTTCACTCACTTTCACCAATCTACCCAAATCAATATCTTGCTTGGCCAGCGTGATGTCGCCTATGGCAATGCCAAACCCTTGAATGGCGGCGTTCATAGCTTGATCGAGTGTTGCGAATTGTTGGTTGTTCTTGCTTGAAAGGTCGTGGCTGCCTATGTGCTCTAACCAAAGTCGCCAATCACTTTGCTCATTGTTGGCGTGTAGCCAAGTGTATTGGGCAAGCTTGTGTGGCTTGATGATGGTCGATGCGTCGTCGACAAGATGGCTCTGTGTAATGCTTTGTGCTTGGCAAACGGGCGCTAGCTGCTCGTTAAACAATAATTGGCTGATAATCGATTGTTGGTTTGGCTTCTTACCATAGGTAATTACGGCGTCAAACGGATCAAAGCTTGGTTCGAAGACGTGCTTGATGGTCGACGTAAGTTCGACATCAATTTCAGGATAGGCTTGCTGAAAAGACATCAACTTAGGTAGTAGCCAAGAGGTAATACAGCTCGGTGCGTTGAGTTTGATCTTAGACGGAGAGCTAGCCACTTGATTTAGAGCCGATTGCAGCTGATGAATCGTTCCTTGTATCAGGGGAACCAGTTCTTCTCCTTTCGGCGTTAAAGACAATCCGCGAGCATGGCGATAGAAGAGATCACAGCCAAGGCTTTCTTCAAACGACAATACCTGACGACTCACTGCACCTTGCGTAACATTGAGCTCATGTGCCGCGCGTGTAAAGTTGAGGTGCCTTGCCGTAGACAAAAACGCGAGCAAGGTTTTGGTTGAAGGAAGTGTGCGATTCATATCTTTACCTATGACTTTTTATCATGGCTATTATGTGATTATTTCGATTCATTTATCAATAGTGTTCTGTTTGAATGTAAATACTTAATCATCATTTGTGATTCAATATATGTATAAGTCACATTTTTTGAATATGAAGGCAATGATGAAGACATTGTGATTTTGTGAAAGGGATAGCTTCTTGACATCTTTTATTGATAGCTTAGTGCCTCAGGCTGTAAAAAAATTAATACCTTATCAATCGGCAAGAAGAATTGGTGGTGATGGACGTGTCTGGCTAAACGCCAATGAATTGGAAAGCTCGCTGTTTCAAGGAGAAGCAAGTCACAACCGATACCCAGACTTCTTACCGCAAGATATTGCTAAGGCTTATCAAGATTACTGTAGTACCGATGCCGCGACTGTGGCTGTTCGTGGTGCAGATGAAGCGATTGATTTGCTGATCAGAACATTCTGTAAACCGGCGTGCGACAACATACTTATCTGCTCTCCAACGTATGCGATGTATGAGTTTTGCGCTGATGCATTGGCGATTAATACCTTGGACTCTCCATTGCAGGAAGACTTTAGCCTGAACGTCGCTGATATTGTGAATAAGGCAGAACTGGCGAATATCGTGTTTCTTTGCTCACCAAACAATCCAACGGGCAATGTGATTCCTAAATCGGATTTGATTCAGGTATTGGAAGGCACGATTGGGAAGTCGCTAGTGGTCGTCGATGAAGCGTATATCGAATTTGAACCACAAACGTCAGCCGTTAGTCTTATTGAACGCTATCCACATTTGGTTGTGATTCGCACCTTGTCTAAGGCATTTGGACTGGCTGCGGTTCGTTGTGGTTTTATCTTAGCGAGTCAAAATGTGATGCAGTATGTCGCGAAGCTGATTCCACCGTATCCGATGCCAGATTGCTCATCTCAAATCGTGCTAGACGCTTTGTCCGATGAACGAGTCTCAGTGATGCAAGACGCGACGCAAAAGCTGGTTGAACTACGTAACTGGTTTGCTTGTGAGCTAACGCGGTTTGATTTCATCGAGTCTGTTTACCCTTCATCGACAAACTTCATTTTGCTGCGTCAAAAAGCAGGGCACCAAGTGTTCAGTGTCTTGGCGAAGGACGGCATTGTGACAAGGAACCAAAACCATGAACCGGCTTTGCGTAACTGTGTTCGAATCAGTATTGGTAGCCAAGAGAGCATGCTAGAAGTGATAACGTCACTAACACGTTACCAAACCGAATTAGAACAGAGTCAACAAGGCAAACAAATTCAACAAGCTCAACATAAAGAAATTCAATCTCAACTCGATAAAGATCATATCTAGGATGGCAATGATGAAAAAGATAATACTAGGACTCGCTTGTGCGGCCGCTTTACTTGGTACAACGGTACAGGCGAAAGAAATCCGTTTAGCGTCGGACTTTACGTATCCGCCATTCAACTATAAAAACAGCGACGGTGTGCCTGTCGGGTTTGATATTGAGATAGCTGACGCCTTGTGTGAGCAAGCTAAACTCGATTGTACTTGGGTTTCACAAAGCTGGGATTCGCTAATTCCAAGTTTGTTGGCAAGAAAGTCAGATGTGATTATGGCTTCGATGCGCATTACCGAAGAGCGTAAGCGTAAAATCTTATTTACTGACAAGTACTACCAAACACCAGCCGTATTTGTTGCTGCTAAAAGCGCAGAATTCAGCGTTGATGAGGCAGGCTTAGCGGGTAAAACCATCGGTGTTCAGCAAGGTACGATTCACGATCGCTACGTAACCGACAAGTTTGGTAGTGTTGCCAACATTAAGCGTTACACAGGGCAAGATGAAGTGTATCTGGATCTGCAAAACGGTCGCTTAGATCTAACCTTCGGCAACTCAGATCAACTGTCATTAGCTTTCTTAGATAAGAAAGAAGGCGAGGGCTTTGAGTTCAAAGGTAAAGCAGTAACCGACAAAGCCTACATTGGCGAAGGTACGGCGTTAGCACTGAGAAAGCAGGATTCAAAACTGGCGAAACAATTCAATGCCGCGATTGAAGAGATCAGAGCCAACGGTACTTACGACAAGATCGCCGCTAAGTACTTCACGTTTGATATTTATGGTGCTGATTTGTAATTCGTCTAACGCCTAAAAACTAGACCATCAAAAAAATCCGAGGGCTGTGAGGCTCTCGGATTTTTGTTACAAACAATTCGTCCTAGTAAGATTCCCACCGTTGTCTTTATCCCTGCTTATCCACTCTTGTTCCATACGCTCAGCCTAAAACCTTACCTCGACCACCTCAGAAATCGCAGTTCACGACTCGCTTTTTCAATCGATGAGACCTTCTTTGTCCGTGCTTAATTTCTGATTTTAAGATCTTAAAATAACACAAATTTGCGCGTAATTTTTGCTAATAGACTGTTCTAAAAGCAGTTGAAAGCGATCGGAATTCCCCAAAAATCCGAAGTTAGACTGCTTAATGGTCTAATTAGTCCCAAATATGATTGGTATCACAATCAATTCAGCTCTCTGGCAAATAGATGAATCTTAGTTCACAAAATATACACATAGTATTGTAATACAAAATTCATAGAGGTAAGAATATTGTAATGAAACGTTACTGCTATGAGCGATGTGCAATAGAACGTTAGATTTCAAACTTAGCTATAGCGTTGCATATAAAAACTGTACCTCTTACAAAATGGATTCTGGAGAAGAACATGAAAAAACACCTACTGACGATTGCAGCGGCTTCAATTCTTATGGCATTTGGCGCTCAAGCAAAAACTTTGACGTTAGGGCATGCAATGTCATTAGAAAGCGCAGCTCACCAAGGCATGGTGATCATGGCTGATAAAGTGAAAGAAAAATCGAATGGTGAACTTACGATTAAGATCTTTCCAAACGGTCAATTAGGCTCTGAACGTGACCAAGCGGAGCAAGTTGTTACTGGCGCGATTGATATGGCCAAAATCAATGGTGGGTTAGCCGAATCTTTTGAACCAACGTTTAAGGTTAATGCACTGCCTTTCTTATTCCGTGACGTTCCACATATGAGAACCTTCATGCGAAGTGAAGCAGCACAAGAGATGTTGCTTTCAAGTGAAGGTAAAGGCTTCATCGGTCTTACATTCTATGACTCAGGCACACGTAGCTTCTACGCTAAAAAAGCCATTAACTCACCGGCTGATCTCGCTGGTATGAAAGTTCGAGTTCCGGGTTCTCCAACCATGATGGAAATGGTTAACCTATTAGGTGGTAAAGCAACGCCTGTACCTTTCAATGAGGTATACACGGCGCTGCAACAAGGCGTAATTGACGGTGCTGAAAATAATATTTCTAGCTTAGTTGAAATGAAACACAGCGAAGTTGCCAAATTTTACTCTATGGACCAGCACATGATGACACCTGACGTGATCATCATTTCAGAATACAAATGGGGTTCATTAACGGCAGAAGAGCAAAAGATCTTAAAAGAAGCTGCTGCTGAGTCTCTTGAAGAGCAGATCAAAATCTGGGATGCAACAGATGACATGAACAAAGAGAAAGGAATGAAAGAAGGTGTCACGTTTGTTGAAGTTGATAAAGCCCCTTTCCGTGCAGCTGTTAAACCTATGATTGATGAGGCGAAAAAAGATCCAAAACTAGCTCCATTCATTGAAAAAATTGAAGCTCTTTAATCAGTCTTAGTGAAAATATAATTTTGCCTTGGCTTTGCTAAGGCAAAATTTTTTGAGGTATCACACCATGTTAGCAACTTTCAGAAACCTACTTGATAGGCTGATTCTTTTTGTCTCTTCTTTTGCACTAATGTTACTTGTCGTTACTGTCACTTGGCAGGTCTTTAGTCGTTATGTTTTGAATGATCCAAGTAACTGGACTGATGAACTTGCTCGTTATGCGATGGTATGGCTTGGCTTATTAGGAGCAAGCTACTTATTCGGTATCAAAGGACACTTAGCAATAACGTTATTGGATGGTTATCTTAAGGGTAAAGCACATATCGCATTACATGTACTCATCAATATCATTTCTGGCGCATTTGTATTTCTAGCAATGCTTCAAGGTGGCATCGCCCTAATGGGAAGAACCACACAACAACTCTCTCCAGCACTGCAATTACCGATGTCGACGGTGTATTCAATATTGCCGATTTCAGCCGTTATTATCCTCATTTATTTGGTCATGAATACGTTTGATCTTTTTTGTGAACCCAACAAAAAATAAGTTTTAAAAGGACTCTATATTATGGATTTGTCCATTGGTGTTTGGCTGCTAGGCCTATTCTTATTCATGATCGCGATAAGCATGCCGATTGCGATTGCAATTGCCATGTCATCTTTAACCATCATGTATTTCATCTTACCGTTTGAAGTCGCCAGTATTACTGCGGGTCAAAAAATCATTACCGGTATTGATAGTTTCAGTTTATTAGCCATCCCTTTCTTTATCCTCGCGGGGAATATAATGAATGTAGGTGGCATCGCGAGTCGACTCATCAACCTTGCAAAGCTCTTGGTTGGTTGGATCCCGGGCTCACTTTTTCACGTGAACATCTTCGCCAATATGATGTTTGGCGCCGTTTCAGGATCAGCCGTTGCAGCAGCAGCTGCGGTTGGTAAAACCTTAGGCCCAGAATTAGAAAAAGATGGTTATGATAAAAACTTAGCAACAGCAGTAAACGTTGCATCTTGCCCGGCAGGCTTATTAATACCGCCGAGTAATTCACTGATCGTATTTTCAGTGGTATCGGGTGGAACATCCGTTGCGGCGTTGTTTATCGCAGGGTATGTCCCAGGTATTCTAATGGGCTTAAGTTGTATGGTCGTCGCCTATTTCATCGCTAAAAAGAAGGGCTACAAAACAAGTGCGAATGACGGCTTCACAACGAAAGATGTGCTGAATATTGTTTGGCAAGCAACACCAAGCTTAGGGCTTATTGTTGTTGTTATTGGCGGTATTATTGGTGGTATATTCACTGCAACAGAAGGGGCATGTATAGCGGTTCTATACTCTTTTATACTGTCACTCTGTTACCGAACCCTCAAATGGGCACACTTTCCGATAATTTGTAGAGAAACGGTTCAGGTTACTGGCATTATGCTGTTCTTGATTGGTGCTTCTACCATTATGTCATGGGCAATGGCGTTTACCGGTCTACCAACCATGATCAGTGATTGGATGCTCTCTATTTCAGACAATCCAATTATCATCTTTATTCTGATGAACCTGATTCTACTGATTGTGGGTATGTTTATGGACCTTACGCCAGCCGTATTGATCTTTACCCCTATCTTTATGCCGATTGCTGAGCATTTAGGCATGCATCCAATTCACTTCGCGATGATGATTATCTTCAACTTATGTATTGGCATTGCAACGCCACCCGTTGGTACGGCGCTATTTGTGGGTTGTAGTGTCAGTGGCTCTAAGATTGAAAACGTTATAAGAAGTATCATGCCGTTTTGTGCCGTATTGATCGTCACACTGTTGGCCATTACTTTTATTCCTGAAATTAGTTTGGCTCTGCCTCGTGCGTTTGGACTCATCAATTAGCCTGACAAGGGTAAGATTTACCGACTCAATATTGATCATCACCTAATAAAAAACCGCCTGTGTGAAGGCGGTTTTTTTATCAATCAAAACTGAAGCTTAATATTACGCTTGCTGTTTTTGTAGCTCAGCTTCTTTCGCTTCGTCTTCGATTAGAGAATCAACGATGACTGCACATGCAGCATCACCAGTGATGTTTAGAGCAGTACGAATCATGTCGAAGATACGGTCTAAAGCGAACAACAGAGGTAGACCTTCGATAGGGATACCAGCTGCTAGAAGAACCGCAACCACTAGGAAAGAAGGACCTGGCACACCCGCTTGACCAACTGCGCCAAGCGTAGACGTTACGATGATAGCAACGTAAGCACCCATAGACAGGTCGATGTTGAACAGCTGTGCGAAGAAGATAGCAACTAGGCCATAGTAAATTGCGTTACCAGACATGTTGATCGTCGCACCAAGTGGCAGAACGAATGAAGCCGTAGAGTTACGAACGCCAAGTTCTTTCTCTACCGTTTCCATTGTTACTGGCAGTGTCGCCATTGAAGATGCTGTTGATAGTGCAACCGCTTGAGGCTTCTTCATTGCCACTAGGAACTTCTTAGCAGAAGTCTTAGTGAAGATTTGAATCATTAGCGGGTAAGCAACAAAGCCGAAGATCAGAATCGCAGCGATGTAGACAACGAACAGTTTGAACACAACCATAAGTGCGCCAAAGCCGAATGTACCCACAGCTTCTGCCATTAGGCCGAATACGCCAAGTGGTGCAATGATCATAACCTTGTTGATCATCCAAACCATAGCGTCAACGATAGCATTTACACCGTTGATGATAGGGTCACGCTTCTCTTTTGCTTGTTTAGAAATCGCAATACCGAAGAATAAGCAGAAAACTAGAATTTGCAGAATGTTTGCTTCATTCAGTGATTGGAAAACGTTGGTCGGGATCATGCCTGTGATGGTTGCCCAGAACGTTGGAAGTTCACCTTTCGCAGCGTATTCAGAAGAGAACATGCCTTCAACGCCAGAAACATCGATACCACGACCTGGTTCGAATATTTCACCCATTACTAGCGCTAGTGCTACAGCAAGTGCAGACGTTAGTGCAAAGTAACCTAGAGTGGTCACGCCCACTTTACCTGCTGATGAGCTGTTGCCTAGACCAGCAGCACCTGAAATTAGGGCAACCGCGACTAGAGGGATAACCAGCATCTTGATCAAATTGATGAAGATAGCACCCAGTGGAGCGAACATAGTTGCGCTGTCACCCATCATCGCACCGACTAGGGTACCGATGATCATTGCAATAACGACTTGAACGCCGATGTTGCTTAGTAAACTCTTTTCTTTTAACACTTCCATAACCTCTGTGCTACTAAATATAAAAATCCCAGAACTACTCACCAATGTACGATGTACCATTGGATTAATATTTCGCGAGAAGTTTTACACGTATCTTTTACATTTATCAATATGAGCAGAGATGAAAGAACACCAAAAAGCAGTAATCAAATGTCATTTGATGATTTTTCACACTAAAGCAAACGTTTGCTTTTTGATTTGTCATTATTTTTATAAATGGTGGTGATGTTTTGGTGGGGTATTATAGGTGTGCTACAGGTTTGCATGAGGTGTTGTTTTTATCAGAAATTTAACAATTGAGAGGGTTTGGACGTGTTCTCGGAGAAAAACTCCCACAGCGCAAATTATCGCACTAGTGGGAGCCTATTTATTATTTTTGCGTTGCCGCTTTCATTGGCGTAACAAACTCAGCAAGTGCTTTAAGCATTGCTTCTGGTTGTTCAACGTTGTTTTCAATGATTTTCACAACCGCAGAGCCAGAGATAGCACCAGCAGCGCCAGCTTCGATGGCTTCTTTTACTTGCTCAGGAGCAGAGATACCGAAACCAAGCAGTGCTGGTGGCGCATCAAACTTGTTCAAACGGTCAAGTAGGGCTGTCACAGGCATGTTTGCTTTGGTTTCTGCACCCGTTACGCCAGCACGAGAAAGTAGGTAAGTGTAACCACCACCTAGCTCAGAAACCGATTGAAGCGTCTCATCACTTGCTGTTGGTGGAGCAATAAATATTGGGTGAATACCAAACTTCTTAGCTGCAGCAACAAACTCGCCACTCTCGTTGGTTGGTACATCAGCAATCAATACTGAATCGATACCTGCATTCGCACAACGCTCGTAGAAGTTCTCGATACCACGTGCGTACACCAAGTTTGCGTACATCAGTAGGCCGATTGGCAGATCTGGGTATTTAGCACGAATTTGACCAATAAGATCAAAACACACATCTGGCGTTACTTTTGAATCTAACGCACGAATGTTTGCACCTTGGATTGTCGGGCCATCTGCAAGCGGATCTGAGAATGGAATACCAAGTTCAAGTGCATCAGCACCCGCTTCAACGAGTGTTTCCATGATCTTAAGAGACTGCTGAGGGTTAGGATCGCCAACCGTTACGAATGGTACAAATGCGCCCTGATTCTTTTCAGCTAAGCGAGTGAAGAGTGATTGATAGCGATCCATTATAATGCTCCTTTCTCTTTAAGAATGTCGTGTACAGAGAAGATGTCTTTATCACCACGACCAGATAGATTAACCACTAATAGCTGTTCTTTCTCTGGGTCATCGTGAGCCATTTTAACAGCATGAGCCAAAGCATGAGATGACTCTAGCGCTGCGATAATACCTTCTTTACGTGCAATCAATTGGAACGCTTCTAGCGCTTCGTCGTCGGTCACGTTGTCGTATTCAGCACGGCCAATAGCATTTAGGTGCGCGTGTTGAGGACCAACTGATGGGAAGTCTAGACCCGCAGATACAGAGTAAGACTCTTCTACTTGGCCGTTCTCATCTTGCATCAGTGGCGCTTTCATGCCGAAGAAGATACCGGTTTTACCGTGCTTAAGCGGCGCGCCGTGTTGGTCGGTATCAATACCTTTACCAGCCGGCTCTACACCGATTAGGCGAACAGTTTCTTCTTCAATGAAATCCGCAAACATACCGATAGCGTTCGAACCACCGCCGACACAAGCGATAACCGCATCAGGAAGGCGACCTTCACGAGCTAGAATTTGGTTCTTCGTTTCTTCACCAATCATGCGTTGGAAATCACGAACAATCGTTGGGAATGGGTGAGGACCCGCTGCAGTACCCAATAGGTAATGCGCGTCTTCATAAGTTGCAGACCAGTCACGTAGTGCTTCGTTACACGCATCTTTTAGCGTTGAAGAGCCAGAATGAACAGGGATAACCTCTGCGCCCATTAGCTTCATACGGAACACGTTCGGGCTTTGACGTTCAACGTCTTTTGCACCCATGTAAACACGACACTTAAGACCTAGTAGAGCACACGCTAGAGCCGTTGCCACACCGTGTTGGCCTGCGCCAGTTTCAGCGATGATTTCCTGCTTACCCATACGTTTTGCTAGCAATGCTTGACCAAGTACTTGGTTTGTCTTGTGGGCGCCACCGTGAAGTAGATCTTCACGCTTAAGGTACAGTTTGGTTTTTGTGCCTTTAGTTAGGTTACGAGTCAACGTTAGTGCCGTTGGACGACCAGCGTACTCTTGAAGAAGCGTCATGAATTCGCTGCGGAACTCAGGATCGGCTTGTGCATCGATAAATGCTTGTTCAAGTTGGTCTAGTGCTGGCACTAGGATCTGCGGTACGTATTGACCACCGTATTCACCAAAGTAGGCATCGAGTTTAGCCATTGTGTTATTCCTTCAATTCTACTGATGTGTATTCACACCAAGTCATTTAATCTTGTTTGAGCTTCGCAAAAGGCAAAGCTCACAAATATGTTTTTAGTTTCTGCTTTCTAATTTCTAGCGCCGAGTTTGGACTAGTAATTGCGAATCGCTGCAAAAGCACGTTGCAGTTTGTCTGCGTCTTTTTTTCCTGGAGCGGATTCAACGCCAGAGTTTAGGTCTAATCCTAAGCAACCCAACTTAGCGGCTTGGTTAGCATTTTCTGGGTTTAGGCCACCCGCCAACATGATTGCGCTTTGGTTGTTGATTAGGTTCCAATCGAACACTTGGCCTGTGCCACCAGTTTGAGAACCCACTTTAGTATCTAGCAGGTGACGAGTCACGTTGCTTTCCAGTAATTCTGGTAGCGAGCTCTCAGCATCGGGAGCAACACCGTAAGCTTTCCAAATCTCAACGCTTTCAGGTAGTGACTGTTTTAGCTCATCGACAAACGCTTGAGACTCATCACCGTGCAATTGCACAGCGAACAGGCCTAGCTCAGAAACCGTTTTCGCAACGTCAGTAACGCTGTGGTTTTGGAACACACCCACGTAGTTCAAAGGTGCGCCGCTCATAGTCAAACGAGCCGCTTCGATATCCACATGACGCTTAGATGCTTCAACGAATATCAGACCACCGAATACCGCACCAGCTTGATAAGCCTTTGCTGCATCGTCAGAGTGAGTTAAACCACACACCTTGTTTTCACCCAGTGTTACTTTGCGTACCGCAAGCTCGAGGTTCTTCTCTGCCATTAGAGAGCTACCGATTAGGAAGCCATCTGCAAACGTTGAAAGGTCACGAACTTGTTGATGTGTGTAGATGCCAGACTCTGAAATCACAACTGCGTTTGGAGCCAGTTCGCGAATCAGCGGCGCCAACTCTTTAGTACGGTTCAAATCAGTCGAAAGGTCACGAAGATTACGGTTGTTAATGCCGATCACCTTAGCGTTTAGAGCGACTGCACGGTGAAGCTCTTCTTCGTTGCTGACTTCGGTCAATACACCCATGTTGAGTGAGTGAGCGACTTCCGCCAGCGCTTTGTACTCTTCGTCATCTAATACCGATAGCATTAGCAAGATAGCATCAGCTGAGTAATGACGAGCTAGATACACTTGGTAGGTATCAACCATGAAGTCTTTACACAGGATAGGCTGCTTAGCAATGCTGCGAACTTTAGGTAAAAACTCAAAGTCACCTTGGAAGTACTTCTCGTCTGTCAGCACAGAAATCGCGTTTGCGTGGTTGTTGTAAACAGAAGCAATGTAGTCGAGGTCAAACTCGTCACGGATTAAACCTTTTGACGGAGAGGCCTTTTTACATTCAGTGATGAAAACCGTTTGTTCTCCGCTCAGAGCGTCATAAAAGCTGCGGTCTGTTGCAGTTAGTGACGCTTTAAACTCGTCTAATGGTTGAGTCTGCTTACGCGCTTCAACCCATTGGTATTTATCACGAACGATTTTTGCTAATACTTCCGCCATTTCAGCTTCTTTGACTGAAACGTGGGTCGACAGTTTATCGGTAGTCTGTGTCATGTTCTTTGTCTCGATTCGTCGTTCGTTAGGCGTGTGCAGCAAGTTTTTGTACAAGCTCGTATGCTTTGCCAGAGTTCATCGCGTCAATTGCTTGCTGTGCGTTGGCTTTTAGGTCTTCGTGACCAAACAGACGCATCAGTAGAGCAACGTTGACTGCCACTGCGCCAACTTGAGCATCAGTGCCTTTACCCGTCAGGATACCGGTTGTGATGGCTTTGTTCTCTTCTGGCTCGCCGCCCTTGATTGCTTCAAGAGGGTGAGTGTTCAGGCCAAAGTCTGCCGGTGTCACTGTGTACTCGTGAATTTTGCCATCTTTAATTTCAGCAACGATTGTCTCGCCATGAATAGCCACTTCATCAAGGCCACTACCATGCACAACGGCAGCACGCTTCATACCCATTTGCAGCATAGTTTCCGCGATAGGGCGGACGAGCTCTTTGCTGTAAACACCCATTAACTCGATATTAGGGCGAGCAGGGTTAATCAGTGGACCAAGGATGTTGAAGATAGTGCGCGTTTTCATCGTCTGACGAACAGGCATCGCGTGACGTACACCGACGTGATATTGCGGAGCAAATAGGAATGCTACGCCAAGCTCGTCGACTGCAGTACGAGTGTCTTCTGCTGTCATCGCTAGGTTAATACCGAACGAATCCAGTAGGTCAGAAGAGCCTGATTTGCTCGATACGCTGCGGTTACCGTGCTTCGCGACTTTTAAGCCACACGCTGCGGCAACAAATGCAGAAGTCGTCGAGATATTGATGGTGTTGTGACCGTCGCCACCTGTACCTACGATGTCTGCGAAATCGTAATCAGGGCGCGGGAACGGGTTTGCATTCGCAAGTAGTGCTTTTGCTGCGCCTGCAATTTCATCGGGCGTTTCGCCTTTGATTTTCAGTGCAGTTAGCGCAGAAGCCATCAAGATTGGGTCTAGTTCACCCTTGATGATCACATCAAATAACTGTTGGCTTTCTTCTTGAGTAAGAGACTGCTGTTCGTAAAGTTTATTAATCTGTTCCATGATCGTTTCCTATATCGTCTTTTTCTCAAGAGCCCATTCGATAGCGTTTGCTAGAAGCGTTGCACCGTAGGTCGTCATAATTGATTCAGGGTGGAATTGGAATCCACACACCTTGTCTTGTTCTTGAACCACAGACATCACCAAATCATCTACTTCAGCGGTCACCGTTAGGCTATCAGATACATGCGTTGCCACTAAAGAGTGGTAGCGAGCGATAGCCAATGGCGAAGGTAAGCCTTGGTAAGTCGCATGGTTTTGGTGTTCCATCATCGACACCTTACCATGAATGATTTCGCCAGCGCCTGCAACGGTGCCGCCATAGGCTTCAACAATCGCTTGGTGGCCTAAGCAAATACCAATCATTGGCACTTTACCTTTTAGAAGCTGAATCAGCTCTGGCATACAGCCCGCATCTGCTGGAGCGCCAGGGCCTGGTGAAAGCAGTGCAACAGGGTTGTCTAGTTCGTTGATCGCCGCTTCAACTACTTTTGCAGGAATGTTGTTACGGTAAATTTTTACGCTGTGACCTAATGAACGAAATTGGTCTACAAGGTTGTAAGTGAACGAGTCGAAGTTATCGATGAATACAATATCAGCCATGATTACGACTCCTTCTTATTTGTTAGGTTCTTAGTATGAGCTGCTTGAATCGCTGAGATAACCGCTTGTGCCTTGCCGCGAGTTTCATCGGCTTCTGCTTGTGGGTCTGAATCGAATACCACACCAGCGCCAGCTTGTACTTGTGCTACGCCATCTTCAACGTAAGCAGAGCGAATTACGATACAAGTATCTAGAGTCCCTTCACCGGTTAGATAACCGACTGCACCACCGTAGCTACCACGACGCGTTTTTTCTACGTCACGAATAAGCTGCATTGCGCGGATTTTTGGTGCGCCCGTTAGCGTGCCCATGTTCATACAAGCTTGGTAAGCGTGCAGAGCATCTAAGTCTTCACGGAGCTGACCAACAACACGAGAAACCAAGTGCATTACATGGCTGTAGCGGTCTACTTTCAGTAAGTCTGCTACGTGGCGAGTGCCAGCTTCGGCAATACGTGCCACATCGTTACGCGCTAGGTCAACTAGCATCATGTGCTCGGCGTTTTCTTTCTTGTCGGTACGCAGTTCAAGCTCGATACGGCTGTCTAGGTCGAAATCGATTTGACCGTCAGGGCGCTTACCACGACGACGAGTACCAGCAATCGGGTAGATCTCGATTTGGTTGGTTTCTGTCTCGTATTTCAGCGCGCTTTCTGGAGATGCACCGAACAGAGTAAACAGCTCGTCTTGCATGTAGAACATGTAAGGGCTTGGGTTGCTTTGTTTGAGTTCTTTATAAGCCGCCAGTGGGGCAGGGCAAGGTAGAGTGAAGCGGCGTGAAGGTACCACTTGGAATACATCGCCTTTAACTACGTACTCTTTTAAATCACGAACCGTTTGGCAGAAGTCTTCATCTGAAACGCTAGGTACAGCTTCAACGTTGTCTAACGGCGTTACTTCAGTGATGGCTTTCAGGGACTGACACTGAGTTTGAATGTCGGCTAGACGGTCAGTTAATTGCGCTTTGATGTTGTCATCTTGAGCAAATAAGCTCGCGTGAAGTAGGCCTTCGTTCTCTTGGTGATCGAAACGCAATAGTGTTTCAGCTACGTAGAATACAAAGTCAGGACAATTGTTGGTTGCTTCAGCATCACCTAGTGGCTCAAAGTTTGCCACGATGTCGTAAGCGAATAAGCCCGCCATGAATAATGCGTGTTTGTTATCCGCGTCTTGCTCAAAGCTGTGCTGAACCAAACGCAGTGCATCGAATGAAGAGGCTTCTCTTAAACGTGAGTCTTCGTCTAATTCGTTGCTTGGTTCGATAAAAGTCAGCGTCAAAACGTTATCAGTAAGGTCAGATTTAATTTCTGCTTTCACGTTTTGAGTGAGATGTTCGATAAGCGCTTGACCGTTTTCAGTCAATGCTTGAAAGGTTACTTCATGTCCGCGACATACGATGCGAACAGCAGAGTCGATAAGGAGTAGGCTTGTCAGGTTCTGTTTAGATTCAATCTCGGCAGATTCCAACAAAAGACTATCAGTTTTGTTTTCACACAAAGTATGAAAAACGCTGGTTGGATCTTGCGAGTAAGGAACTGAGGAATTGATGACCTCAATGGTTCCCAGCTTTTTGATTTCAATGGCCTTGTTCACAAGACCTCCTTTATGATTCTTTAAATTTCCTGCCGTACATAGTCGCATAAAGATACCTTTCACCCAATCTAGAATATGGTCAATTCGATGATTTGTTAGTCAGTTGAATGTGAGATGTTCGACAAATTAAAAAGCCCGCTATTAAAGCGGGCTTAGTGATAACTTTTTTATAAACAAACTGTTTAACTAGAAGTACACGTTAGCCCACCAAGAACTTGTCCAAGTGCGCCACCAATTAAGCTCTGAACTTGCTTCTACTGAAGAAAGTTCTAAAACTTTATCTTTATGGTTTTGGTTAAATTCTTGTAACATGGTGAACCTATCAAATGTGATACTTCGTATTTGTGTACTAGTTAACTAGTTTTCTGCTTGCGGGTCAAGTGTGTTGACACAAATATAACGATAAAAATTGAAAACAATGAAAAAGAATATATGAGAATTGATCTACATAGTCATACAACAGCCTCAGATGGCCGACTTACTCCACCTGAGCTAATTGACCGAGCGCTTGGCTTTAACATCGAAGCGCTAGCGATTACAGATCATGACACGACTGATGGGCTTGCTGAAGCACGCAACTATATTGCGGATAACAATCTTCCTATTCAGCTGATCAACGGCATTGAGATTTCGACTGTTTGGCAAAACAAAGATATCCATATTGTTGGGTTAAACGTTGATCCGGAGTCACCAGAGCTAAAAGCGTTAATTGAACAACAGAAGCAACACCGTGTTGGGCGTGCAGAGATGATTGCTCAACGTCTTGAGAAAGCGACTCGTGAAGGCTTGCTAGAAGAAGTTAAATTGATTGCTGGTGATGCGCCTATCACTCGTGCTCACTTTGCTAAGTGGTTAGTCGATAACGGCTACGCAAAAACCATGCAGCAGGTGTTTAAAAAGTTTCTGACTCGCAATAACCCAGGTTATGTGCCGCCAACGTGGTGTTCAATGAGTGATGCTGTCACGGCTATTCATGCTGCTGGTGGTCAAGCAGTATTAGCTCACCCCGGCCGGTATGGCTTAACAGCGAAGTGGGTTAAGCGTCTGTTAGCTGCATTTGTTGAAGCAAAAGGTGACGCCATGGAAGTCGCTCAGCCTCAGCAAGCGCAACAAGAAAGACGCACACTTGCGGATTATGCTATACAATACAAACTATTAGCCTCCCAAGGCAGTGACTTCCATTACCCATCCCCATGGATGGAACTTGGACGTAATCTCTGGCTACCTTCTGGGGTCGAAGAAGTATGGAAAGATTGGGAGTTTCAAACGGTTTCACCAACTGATACCGATGACAGTATTTAGGTGAACCAGCTCCTTCTGATGATAGAGTCGAGAGATTCGATAACGAGGATCAACAATGAGCCAGTTTTTTTATGTACACCCAGATAACCCACAAGCACGCTTAATTACTCAAGCGGTTGCGATTATTCGCAATGGCGGCGTTGTGGTTTATCCAACAGATTCCGGTTATGCGCTGGGCTGTCAGCTTGAAAACAAACAAGCACTTGAACGTATCTGTAAAATTCGTCGCATCGATGACAAGCACAATTTCACCTTGTTATGTCGTGATCTTTCTGAATTATCACTGTATGCACGCGTCGATAACGTGGCTTTCCGTCTACTGAAAGCACATACACCAGGTGCTTACACGTTTATCTTTAAAGCAACCAAAGAAGTGCCAAAGCGTTTGATGAACGCCAAGCGTAAAACGATTGGTATTCGTGTCCCAGACAACAAGATTGCACTCGACCTTTTGGAAGCGATGGGTGAACCATTAATGTCGACGTCTCTGATTCTGCCGGGTAACGAGACTACGGAGTCGGATCCAGAAGAAATTCGTGACAGCCTAGAACATGCGGTTGATGTCATTTTGAATGGCGGTTACTTAGGTGAGCAACCGACGACGGTTATTGACTTCAGTGACGATGATGCCGTGGTTCTACGTCGTGGTGCTGGCGATCCTGCGCCGTTTGAATAATCGCTTTACTGATTAACAGTCTGTAACGATACAGCAAACCTGCCACAGTAAATAACAAGTGCTTTTTGGCAGGTTATTTGCGATAATACGCGACCGCGATTTGGTCGCGAAAAATTCATTCGACGTCTGTGAAGACGACAATTAGGTAGAAAAGAGTAAATGAGCGAAAAATTACAGAAGGTTTTAGCGCGAGCTGGTCACGGTTCTCGTCGTGAACTAGAAGGTTTAATCAAATCTGGTCGTGTAAGTGTTAACGGTCAAGTTGCGAAACTGGGCGAGCGTCTTGAAGACGAGAACTCAGTGATCCGTATCGATGGCCATACTGTTTCAGGCAAGGCTTCTGAAGAAGTGGTTTGTCGTGTACTTGCTTACTACAAACCTGAAGGTGAGCTTTGTACTCGTCACGATCCTGAAGGCCGCCGTACTGTTTTCGATCGTCTACCTAAGATCCGTGGTTCTCGTTGGATTTCAGTTGGTCGTCTTGATGCAAACACATCAGGCCTTTTGCTTTTCACTACTGATGGTGAGCTTGCAAACCGTCTAATGCACCCAAGCCGTCAGGTTGAACGTGAGTACCTAGTACGTGTATTCGGTGAAGTGACTGAGCAGAAAGTTAAAAACGTTACTCGTGGCGTACAACTAGAAGACGGCATGGCTCGTTTTGAAGATGTGGTTTACGCTGGTGGTGAAGGTATGAACCATACTTTCTATGTAGCGATTAACGAAGGTCGTAACCGTGAAGTTCGTCGTCTTTGGGAATCACAAGAAACAACAGTAAGCCGCCTGAAACGTGTACGTTACGGTGATATCTACCTTGATAAGAAACTGCCTCGTGGCGGTTGGAAAGAGCTAGATCTTCAAGAAGTTAACTACTTGCGTGAGCTTGTTGAGCTTAAGCCTGAGAAAGAGACACTGTTGGATCTTGATCCTTCAAACACTTCTCGTAAGCGTGAGCGTTCTCGTAGCCAAAAAATTCGTCGCGCTGTTAAGCGTCACGAAGAGCGTGCAAACGCACCAAAAGGCCGTAGCAACCAAACTAAGCGTAAGAAGCCTGCAACTCGCGGTACTACAACACCTGATTCAGGTCGTAGCGCTCCAGCTGCAAACAAAGGCAAACCTCAGGCTAACAAAAGTAAGCCTAAACTGAACAACGGTCGTCCGGCTAAACCAGCTAAGCCAAGAACACGTCAGTAATTACGTAATTTCTTACGCGTAAAGCTTCATTAGCTGAAAGCACTGAATACTAAAAAACCTGCTCATTGAGCAGGTTTTTTTACGTCTGGAGAAATAGCAGATGCGGGATGCGAGTAACCGAGTATCGAAAACATGCTGCCATAAGTGACAGTAAGCGAGCTTTTCGCATCTCTTATCTCGTGTAGGCGCATCTATAATCTGCTCGTATCTCGTATCTCGTATCTCGTATCTCGTTTCTTTTACTTATGATTCGAAAAGTTATCGCCTTTCGCCAGTCGGTCGTAAAGCACAACATTCACTGATGCCGCTAGATTCATACAGCCGTTGGTCGGAACGTAAATCGTCTCACGACAGAAATCTGTGATTTCTTTCTTTAGCGTGCCATCTTCTGGGCCAAAAATGTAAAACGCACGTGGTGGGTGCTTGTAATCAGGTAGAGGCTTAGCACCTTCAATCAGATCAACAGCAACCGGCACGCAGCCTACTGGAATAATATCTTTCAGCTCTTCAACACCAATCAAAGGCAGGGCTAAGTGCTTTTCTTTGGTATCGGTATGGAATTTTCGCGCATGGTCGTAGCGTGTGCCAGTGTAAAACACAGAGTTGGCGCCGTAGCAGCCAGCTGCTCGCATCACTGAGCCTACGTTTTCTGGCGTCTTTGGGTTAACTAGGCCAATGCAGGCATAGCCTTTTGATTGTGTGTCTGTTTTTGCTTTGGTCATAATCAGTGAATCTAACGTTGATGATGAAAGTGAGTAATCATGATGAGAAATGGCGTGATAAAAATAGCCGAGCAATCGGCTCGGCTAACTTTTAACTCGCTTACATGAATACTTGTTTACTCATGCTGATGAGCGTCAACAGCGGTATTAGTCACGTTTCCACAGCATGTGACAGAACTTATGTTCGGGATCACGGCTGATTAACATGCGAGCAAATACGTCGTCTAGAACGTCATCAGCTTCATTCACAAGACCAATGCGCACTTCAGCGTAGATCTCTTTGTCGACTTCAAAGCCAACATGTTCAACCCAATCATCGCCAGTTTCAACAAGCTCTGCTGCGCCACGATCTTCAAACTGAGCAGTGAAAAGAATCACGTCTGCAGGCTCTAGGTTGTCAGGTGCCATCTCTAGGAAGATGTCGTATGCAGTGTCAATTGCGTCGTCATAAGACATTAGGTCGTTAGCTTCGGTCATAATAAGTATCTTAGCTTGCGCGGTTCATGTATTTACGTTCAGCAGTGTTTACTACTACTTTGTCGCCAGTCGCGATGTATTCAGGTACTTGAATAGTAAGACCTGTAGAAAGACGAGCAGGCTTAGTACGAGCAGACGCTGATGCACCTTTGATTGAAGGATCAGTCTCTTCGATAACTAGTTCAACAGATGTTGGTAGCTCAAGCGTTGCAGCGTTGCCGTCGATAAGGATCGCGTACATGCCTTGAGTTTCTTCGTTGATGAACAGTAGTTCGTCTTCGATAGTCTCACCGTTGAAGATGAATTGTGTGTAATCTTCGTTGTCCATGAAGATGTACTCGTTGCCATCAACGTAAGAGAACATTACTGCACGCTTAGTTACGTCAATAGTTTCAACAATTTCGTCAGCCTTGTGGCGAACTTCAGTTTTAACGCCAGTTGCTACATCGTTACCACGGAAGCGGTAAATCTTTTGGCCGCCACGGCCGCCTGGTGTTGTTACTTCGATATCTTTAACGATCACTGTTTTGCTTTCTACTGTGATAGCAAAACCTTTTTTAATTTCACTTGCTCTAGGCATTTTGTGTTTGTCCTTAGTGGGTCTATCCGCTGATTATATCTCGGAGATGCTATAAATAGGAATAGCTTGAATCATAAAGTCACCTAGGCGATCATAGAGTTATAGTTAAATCATTATTTTATTTACCGAAACGACCTATGCAGCTACCCGTTATTGACCCAACACAGCCTTTTCAACCTGAATTTCAACCTGTGGTTAACGATCTGATTACCTTTCTAAAAGGTGGGTTAGGATCTAATCTGCACAGTATTTATATTTATGGCAGTGTGGCTCGTAAGCAAGCCGTCTTCGGTCGCTCCAATCTAGATGTGGTTGTGGTGACCCATCGACCGTTTCCTGACCAACGAACCACTTTGTTGAACACCATCAAATGGCGTTTCCAAAAGAGCTTCCCGCAGGTAACTCAAGTGGCGATAAAAACTACCTTAGTGAGTGAGATAGTCGATTTCGACAATATCTTCACTTGGGGTTTTATGCTCAAGCATTTAGCCGTGTGTGTGCATGGTGAAGACTTATCAGACTGCTATGGTGATTTTGAAACAAGTTGGGAAATCGCTAAGCACTGGAATATGGATGCGGAAAACTGGTTGGCGGTGTATCGCAACAAGATCGCACGAGCGACAACGCCAGAACAACAAGTCGCTGCGCAGGTGATTATTGCCAAGAAGCTTCTACGGGCGAGTTACTCACTGGTGATGTACCGCGATAAATATTGGTACGATGATCCTGTTGAATGTGGCCAACAGTTCTTGAAGTATCACCCAGATCGAGAAGTCGAAATCCAAAGGTTGGGCATTTTACTTTCTGGTCGACCAATCCCTAAACGTTCGGTGATCGGTATTCTTGATGGCTTTGGTGAGTGGTTGATTAAGCAGTATCAGAAAACCGAGTTCAGAATCGGATAGAGATTTATAACCGATCCATTGATACTAAAAAGCAGAGTGTGCTGAAGAACATATCTCTGCTTTTTTCGTTTTAAGAGCATATTGAATATAGTGCTAGAACAAACCCAACTGCTGCCCACTAACTCTTTCAAAGTCTAAACCGATGAAGGGCAGTATTGCCTCTGCGACCGGTTTAATCTGCTTGTCGATATAGTGCTGATAATCGATACCACTCTTTAAATACTCCTTGGGCTCAGGGCCACTCAGAGTAATCAAATACTCAATGCGTCCTTTATTTTGGTATTGAAGAGGGCGCCCTAACTGAGCATTGATCTCATCGGCCATACGAGCTGCGCGAACCTGCGGCGGAATGTTCTTTTGGTATTCATGTAATTTGCGGCGTAAGCGCTTTTGATACACCAATAAATCATCATGTTTGCCAGCAGAGGTTTCATCAACAAACTGTCTGACGTAGTCGGTTGGATCTTGATCGTGAAACACCATCTCATACAAGGTTTGTTGGAATTGCTGTGCGAGAGGTGTCCAATCGGTGCGTGCACTCTCAAGCCCTTTAAATATGATCTTTTCTTTATCGCCTTGAGTGATTAATCCGGCATAACGTTTCTTCGAGCCGGTTTCTGAACCTCTAATGGTCGGCATTAGAAACTTGCGATAGTGAGTCTCGTATTCCAATTCGAGTATTGAGGTTAGGTTGTGGGTCTCTTTTAAGTGATTCGTCCACCAATCGTTGATGTAAGCGACCAGTGTGTTCCCGATCTCGTCTGCTTTTTGCTGATCATAACTGCCGTTCAGAGACACGAAGGTTGAATCGGTATCGCCGTAAATCACTTGATAGCCTTTGTCTTCGATCAGAACCTTGGTTTGCTTCATGATCTCATGTCCACGCATGGTAATTGAAGACGCTAACCGGGTATCGAAGAAACGACAACCAGACGAACCTAACACACCATAGAATGAGTTCATGATGATCTTAATCGCCTGAGAGAACGCTTTCTCGTTGTTCTTCTTCGCCACATCACGTGCAGCCCAAAGGTTTTCGATCATCTCGGGCAAGAAGTGTTTAGAGCGGTGGAATTGCCCACCTCGAAAGCCATCAACGGCTTGGTTTTCTGCTGGGCCTAGTTCAAGCTTCAACCCTTCAATTAGTCCCATAGGGTCAATCAGAAACGAGCGAATGATCGATGGATACAGGCTCTTAAAATCGAGTACCAAAACCGAGTCGTACAGATTGGGAATTGAATCCATCACATAACCGCCGGGGCTCGCAATCCAATTCTCTGGCTCTAAGTTCGGTGCGACATAACCCGCTCTGTGGATTTGAGGCAGATATAAGTTAGTAAAGGCCGCAACAGAGCCACCAACGCGATCCAGCTCAACACCGGTTAATCGAGAGCGCTCAATCGCGAAGTCGAGTAGGTGAGTGTGCTCGAAGATGCTGTTTACCAGTACGCAGTCTTGAAGGTTGTACTTAGCGAGTGAGGGTTTATCGAACTTAAACATTCGGTTTATCTCATCCATACGGTCATGAACGTTATGGATGTCTTTGCCTTCCCCAAGCAGCTCTTGCGATACCGACTCAAGAGACCAAGAACGGAAGTGGTAGGTCGCTGTCTTGAGCATATCAATACCATCCAAGACAACGCGCCCCGGAATCGTGATAAAACCTTGCTGATTTTGAGCAGAACTGCGGAAAAAGCTCGGTTGGTTGTCTCTGCCGATGTTGAGCTTCACTTCGTTCCATTCTGAACGTTTGTGCAGCAGCCTAAAATCGAAGTCGATAACATTCCAGCCAATGATGATGTCAGGATCAAATTCAGAGAACCAAGCTATCATGGCTTCAAGTAGCGCTTTCTCGTTGGCAACCCATTGGATATTGGTTTCAGCTTGTTGTGCTTCGCCGACCATGATTACTTGGCTGTCCATCGGGCTGTCTAGGCCAATTGAATAAAGCACGCCTTTTTCCGAACACTCAATATCAAGCGAGACCACAGATAGACTGGGTAAGTAATCACCTGCTCGGCATTTTGCGTTTGAGACTCGACGATGCTGATTTTTTTGCACAGCAGATCCGGTGAACTCAATACTTCCCTTGATAAAACGTTCCATCAAGAATCGATCGGCGAGTCGAATATCGCTTTCAAAGGTTTGGATTTCTTCGTTGTGAAAGGCTTGCGCTAAACCAAAGCTGCTTCTCGACAGTGAGGTGTAACACGCGGCGAGAGGTGTTTGCTCGAATGTGGCTAATTCTAGAGGCTTAAATTGGCAATCGATCGACTCTTTCGCTGCGATTGCCTGACATGCCTCAACGTCAGATTGAGCGACAAAAAATACCGGTTTTTCATTTTGAATCGTCAGCAGAGTAGGGCCTTGAGGGGTGCTTAACCACAAGTCGATTTGTGTGCGCCCTGAAAAATCTCTTGCTTGTCTTGTGAGTACAAAGCCTTGCTGAATATCCAATGTAGTAACCTATTGAAATGGGGAATCGAATACTACCATCTAGCGACCCTCTGCGCACAAAAGGCAGTAAAAATACTAACTAAATTCTAGTTAGTAGAGGCAAATAACGGGACTCTATAAGCAAATAAGTGAAATTGTCGCGAATGGTTATTCAATGGTATTGAAAATATCTTTATCTTATGTAATTTTATTGGGTGTTGTTTTAACTGGTTGATTTTTAGAAAAAGCTTGTTGTTTTAGTTAGCTTATTTGTTAATAAGTACTTGCTAAAGTTCGTGTTTCAGCACATATTCAACAGAGCTTTTTTTTAGTAATTAAGTTAAGATGTACTCAATGCTGCGATCCACTGTTCCTTTGTTCAATTGTTTCAAACAGATGAAATGACACAGTGGTTGCAGAGCCAATTAATAGTGTGGAGATACAAGTTTGATAAATGTTTTCCTTGTAGATGATCACGAGCTGGTTCGCACAGGGATACGACGTATTATTGAAGACGTCCGTGGAATGAACGTAGCAGGGGAAGCTGAAAGCGGTGAAGGTGCTGCAAAATGGTGTCGTACTAACAATACTGACGTTATTTTGATGGATATGAATATGCCTGGTATTGGTGGCTTAGAAGCAACCAAGAAGATCTTGCGTTTCAACCCTGATGTTAAAATCATCGTTTTAACTGTTCATACGGAAAATCCGTTTCCAACTAAAGTGATGCAAGCTGGAGCTGCTGGTTACCTTACTAAAGGGGCAGGTCCGGATGAAATGGTAAATGCAATTCGAGTGGTTAATAGTGGCCAACGATACATTTCACCAGAAATTGCGCAGCAGATGGCTTTGAGCCAATTCTCGCCTGCGTCTGAAAATCCATTCGCAGACTTATCTGAACGTGAACTTCAAATCATGATGATGATTACCAAAGGTCAGAAAGTGACGGATATTTCAGAACAACTCAATCTAAGTCCTAAAACAGTCAACAGTTACCGCTACCGCTTGTTCAGTAAGCTGGATATCAGTGGCGATGTAGAGCTGACGCATTTAGCGATTAGACATGGAATGTTAGACACTGAGACCCTTTAACACTGAGATCGTATAGTGACCAACTTGTTTGACTCAGTCTCATTCCTCAAGACAGTAACAGAGCAGCCCGGCGTTTATCGAATGTATAACGCCGAGGCTGCCGTTATTTACGTCGGTAAAGCTAAGAACCTCAAAAAACGCCTTTCCAGTTATTTCCGTAAAAAAGTCGACAGTGAAAAAACACGCGCTCTAGTTAGTAATATTGACAAGATCGATGTCACTGTAACGCACACGGAAACAGAAGCGCTCATTCTTGAGCACAACTACATCAAGCAGTACTTGCCTAAATACAACGTACTTTTGCGTGATGATAAGTCGTACCCTTATATTTTTATTAGCGGTCACAAGCATCCTCGTTTGTCGATGCACCGTGGTGCTAAGAAGAAAAAGGGCGAATACTTTGGTCCTTACCCTGATTCCGGCGCTGTGCGTGAGACGCTACACCTAATCCAAAAGATTTTCCCTGCCCGCCAGTGTGAAGATACGGTTTATGCCAATAGAACGCGCCCGTGTTTGATGTATCAGATTGGTCGTTGTGCTGCGCCATGTGTTAGCTCAATCATCTCTGATGAAGAGTACAGTGAACTTATCGACTACGTTCGTCTGTTCCTGCAAGGGAAAGACAAATTAGTCCTTGAGACGCTCATCGACAAAATGGACAAGGCAAGCCGTGAGCTTCGTTTTGAACAAGCTGCCGCTTTCCGTGATCAAATCCAAGCGATTCGACGTGTGCAAGAACAACAATACGTATCTGACGATTCAATGGAAGATATGGACGTGTTGGGATTTGCTCAAGAGAATGGCGTAGCGTGTATTCATATCTTGATGATTCGCCAAGGCAAGGTTTTAGGCAGTAGAAGCCATTTCCCTAAAATTCCCAACAATACGGTGCGAGAAGAGGTCTTTTCGAGCTTTTTAAGCCAATACTATCTTGCGCATAGTGAAGCGAGAACCATCCCAACCCGTTTGATTCTCAATGCCGATTTGATGGAAGATGTCACACCGATTCAAGAAGCCTTGTGTGAAGTAGCGGGTCGTAAGATTCACTTCAATACCAACCCTTCAGGTACTCGAGGTCGTTACCTTAAATTGTCTAATACCAATGCATTGACGGCTATTACCACCAAGATTAATCACAAGATGACGATTAATCAGCGCTTCAAAGAGCTCCAAGAAGTGCTGTCGATGGATGCTATCAAGCGCATGGAATGTTTTGATATCAGTCATACCATGGGTGAAAGCACGATTGCGTCGTGTGTGGTGTTCAATCAAGAAGGCCCGGTTAAACCAGAGTACCGTCGTTACAACATCACCGGCATTACAGGTGGCGATGATTATGCAGCGATGGCTCAGGCGCTTGAGAGACGTTATTCGAAGCAACTCGATGTCGACAAGATCCCAGACATCATCTTTATCGATGGTGGTAAAGGTCAGCTAAACCGCGCTCATGAGATCATTTCTCAATATTGGGGTGATTGGCCGTTTAGACCAAGAATGATGGGTATTGCGAAAGGCGTGACGCGTAAACCGGGTTTAGAAACTTTGGTAACCCTTGAAGGTGAAGAGTTTAATTTACCTAGCGATGCACCAGCGCTGCATCTTATCCAGCACATTCGTGATGAGAGCCATAATCATGCGATTGCAGGGCACAGGGCGAAACGTGGTAAAACGCGCAGAACCAGTGCTTTGGAAGGAATTGAAGGGGTAGGACCTAAACGTCGTCAAGCTTTGCTGAAATATATGGGTGGCTTACAAGAACTTAAGCGTGCAACTGTCGAAGAAATAGCCAAAGTGCCGGGCATTAGTCATTCTTTGGCAGAAAACATTTATCAAGCATTGAAACAATAGTAAAAATCCCGCACCATTAAAGCGCAATTAATAAGAGCCCAATAATATGCGTTTGAATATACCTAACATTTTGTCCTTACTGAGACTATTTTTGATCCCAGTATTCGTTGTCGTTTTCTATCTACCTTATCAATGGGCTCCTTTCGCTGCTGCGATGGTGTTTTGGGTAGCCGGTTTCACTGATTGGCTAGATGGCATGCTAGCTCGTAAGTTAGGGCAAACGTCTCGCTTCGGTGCCTTCATTGACCCTGTGGCTGACAAAGTGTTGGTCGCTACGGCTCTTATCCTGATTACAGAGCATTACCACTCTATTTGGATAACTATTCCAGCCGTGACCATGATTGCTCGTGAGATCATCATTTCAGCGCTTCGTGAATGGATGGCTGAAATCGGTAAACGCGCAAGTGTTGCGGTATCTTGGGTTGGTAAAGTCAAAACGGTTTCTCAGATGTTCGCTCTTTGGGTACTTATCTGGAGATACGACGACTGGATGGTGTGGGTAGGTTACATTGCACTGTATGTCGCCACCGTTCTTACTTATTGGTCAATGGCACAATACTTGATGGCTGCCAAAGACGATTTGTTAGACGAAAAACATCATTGATGAAGAAGCGAGCTGAGGCTCGCTTTTTTGATCTTTAACCTAAGGTTAAGTTATCAATAGTGGATATCTAATGTGATATAGATCTCCTTTGAATAACCCGCTCACAGTGTGTTTTGAACATAAAGTCAGCTATTTGGCCTGTTTCGTATGAAATCTATTCAAACGAATTAAAAATACAAAAATAATATTGACTCAATCGTCTGAATCCGTAGAATGCATCCCGTACCCAAGAGGATGGCAATGAGCGATTCGATTGGAGTTACTAAGGCGCCTTGGCAGAGTGGCTATGCAGCGGATTGCAAATCCGTGGACCTCGGTT
>NZ_JBGONQ010000017.1:0-94396 GCF_041439145.1 Vibrio sp. 1F255
ACATTACGTTAGACGGAATTTACGCTGAGCTTAGTGCTTAAGGTTCTGTCTATGATCGCTAATTATTCTGTATTGAGTGGTTTATTAACTATCAGGACGGGACAGGCGATACAAAAAAGCCCAACAGATCGTCAGTGAACGTGTTGGGCTTTAATCATTGGTGCTATTGGAAAGGCTTAGTGAGTGCGGCGAGGGCCGTTACGTACCAAGTCTTTACCGTTATCAAACACCTCTTTGGTGATCCAGCGAGCAAGCAGAACTTTATGGCTGCTATTGAATACAGCAACGAAGTGACGACCATCTGAATTATTGGTTGCCATGCCTACACCTTCAACGCCTTCAAGGCCTAAACCGCCAGCTTCCACTGAAATTAGGAATTGCTCTAGTTCTTCTAGAGACTCAATAATATCAAGTTCGTTGTTCATTTTTATGCTCTCTTGCTGTGAGCCAACATCGTATTTAGGGCGCTTTAGTGCTGTGCTCGAATGAAGATATTGGCTGGTGTTCTTTGTTGGATGCGTACTCTACAGGTCATAAGAGGGGATTGGAACTCTCAAATATTAGAAGCAGGCTGATAATTTGCGAATTTTTAACATAACATACGTTTAAATGCTTGTTATCCATATTCTTTTTACTACTATTTATAGGGTCAATTTAGACAGTGATAGGAATTAATATGATGAAGGTTTGGCGTTGTCTATTGTTAATGTTGGCGTTTGTCGCATTTGGAAGTTATGCGCAGAGCGTTGAGAAAATCGCAGAAGTACAAGATCAGTTAATGCTCGATCTAGCAACATTAGAAACGGCGCATGATGCTGAGAAGCCCTTTCTTGAAGATATCTTAAGGCGTAAGAATCAGGGCCTACGCGAAGAGATTTTTTCACAGCTATCGTCAGATAAAAAAGAGGGGCTGGATGTCACTCTTGCTCAGCAGGTCGAACTGCTACAAAAATTGCTGTCGTTGAATGAAACTAAAATCGTTTCAATGAGTAAAGAAAACCGTTCAGCTGAAGGTGACGCTAAAAAACGCCTTGAATTGCGTATTCAAAAACGAATCGGAATGATGGATGTCTATTATCAGCAGCTTGCTAAGACCTTAAATTGGTCGAAAGAGCGTGGTGTTGATGTTGCTGTTCCTGAAGGTGAGCTCAAAACGGCACTTGTTTCTCGTTCTCAATATCTTACTAATGCAATTCTATACACGGATACACAACGTCAAGATTTAGAACGCCGGTTATCTTATGTAAGTGAAGAAGAGAAAGCGACGATTAAAACTGAGCTTGAACGCTTCAGTGAGCGAACTAGCGTTATGGTCGCGAGCTTAGAAGAAACCATCACGCTAATGGAACCGTTTGGCGTGGATGTGACTTCGTACAAACGTGTTTTGCTAGCGACGACAGGTGACATTAACGCCGATGTGTTGGATGTTGATGTTGCACTGGAGCTGTTGGATGGTTGGCTTCGTTCGTTCAGTTCATGGGCTTTTGAAAATACCCCTTCTTTTATCGTTAAACTTGCTCTGTTTCTCGGTATTTTGTATGTAACTCGCCTTATTGCTAACGTGGCTCGCAAAACCGTTCGTAAGAGTGTTTCGCACTCTAAAATGGACTTCAGTGTATTGATGCAGGACTTCTTTGTATCCATCGCATCTAAAGCGGTCGTGTTTATTGGTTTGCTTATCGCACTGTCTCAAATAGGGATAGAGCTAGCACCTCTTCTTACTGGTTTCGGTGTAGCCGGTGTCATCATTGGTTTCGCATTGCAAGACACACTATCTAACTTTGCATCGGGTTTGATGATCTTGATCTACCGTCCTTATGACGTCGGTGACATGGTTAAAGTGGCAGGCGTGCAAGGCACGGTAAAAGACATGAGCTTAGTATCGACGACTGTTCAAACCATTGATAACCAACGCTTGGTGATCCCAAACAACAAGATTTGGGGTGACGTGATCAACAACATCACGGCAGAACGTGTAAGACGTGTTGATATGGTTTTCGGTATTGGCTATTCAGATGATATCGATAAAGCGAAAGCGGTATTGAACGACATCATTCTTGCACACCCTCTAGTGTTGAAAAAACCAGAGCATATGATCAAGCTTCATACCTTGAATACGTCTTCTGTTGATTTCGTAGTACGACCTTGGGTTAAGACTGATGACTATTGGGATGTGTACTGGGATGTAACGGAAACCGTGAAGAAACGCTTCGATGAAGAAGGCATCACGATTCCATTCCCTCAACGAGATGTGCATATTTACAATCACGAAGAGAGCTAAGCGAAAGAGCTAGTACGAGAAGTAATTTCGAATAGAGCTATTACGAAAAAAGCTAATACGAAAAAGCTAAGCATGGCTTAGAGCCATCATTCTTAATGTGATATCAAATGGACGCTGAACAAGCGTCCATTTTTATTGGCTGCCGCTTATGTTGAGCTTCATTCTTTTATGTCACTCAACCACCTTAGAATTACGTTATGATGGGGTAGGCTTAATCTGGAAAGTTGAAATCGAATGGACGATTCACAGCAAAAAACGAATACTAGAAATACAACGGTAAGAAAAGCGACGCGAATTGAAAGTGTTATGAACTCTGCGATGTGGCATTTAACTCAGAGAGACATGACGGAAAGCGAGTTAGTGGCGAAGCTCAAAGTGAAAACCGACAATCAAGAATGGATCGATGAAACTCTAGGGACATTGAAAGGCTTCGGGTATCTCAAGTCTGACCAAGTGTTTGCAGAACAATTCGTGGAACAAGCTTTCTCTGGTGAATTCGGTTCTCGATACATTGTCGAAAAACTGAAGAAGAAGGGGCTGACCGATTCAGTGATTTCTGATGCAATCCATAAAGTGTCGTTCGAAAAGTCTATTGATGAACAAACCATCTTGATAGACCGAATCAACCACTACTATTCAAGCTTTACCATGAGCCGTGAAAAGCTGGTTGCGACACTGCAAAAGCGTGGCTTTAGCTATCAACAAGTTAAGGTAGCGATTGACCAGCACCCACAAGCGCATCAACTGAAAAGTAACATTCAAATTAAGGCCGAGAAAGCCGATTTGGAAAAAGAGGTGCTCAAGTATGCTCGTAAAGGCAAGGGCCTGACCGCCATTCAGCAAGAACTTAGACAACGACAAATCGACACAAGTGAGCTGTCATCGCTCATCGACCGATTGATTAATGAAGAGCAGCTAGATTTCTATTCTTCTTGTTTAGAACAGTTGCAGAAGAAGCCTTATGACCTAAACGATCATAAAGAACGCTCTAAGGCTTACGCGATGCTAAGTCGAAAGGGGTTCTCTTCTGACGAGATCAAATTTGCATTGAGTGAAGATAACGAATAACTAAGCCGGAAAAATTTCCTATTGTAGTATGTTGGTTTGTCCTAAGTAACTATTGGACAAAACCTTGCCAGTGTTTTTTCTAAATTAGAAAACCATCAATAACTACAGGTATGGCAAATTTACTTGTGAAGTGCTAGTGCGGTGAGTAGCATCGCGCTAGCAAAAGTATTGGGTTAGGTGCGCACTAAGTGCCGTTATGGTAAATCACCATCAGAAAGATGTCCCATATTAGTACAAGGTGCTACACGCAAAACCTTCGTTAAACATCTGTTTTTATTTGTATATTTTTCTCTTTCAATTTTTGAACGAATGGAGCAAATTTTGTGTTAACTACTGCGCCCGAGTTAGCTGAACCAAACGAAGATACCGAATAAGTATCTATTTGGATGACTTTCATTTTTACATCTTTGCCTTGAGAGACCTTCACAAAATCGGAGAGTGGCATTACAAGTCTACGAGTTGACCAATCACCATACTTAGTTAATTTTCTGGCCTCTTTTACATTTTCGATGATTTGACCATCAACATTAAATGCAACTCCCATGACATTTGTAATGCCACTCACACCGACTTCAAGAAAGACCACATTGGGAAATTTTTGATTCCATTGAAAACCTAAAGTGTGCCATCCTTCAGATAAGCTAGAGGAGGCGCTAACAGGGGGCTGCTCAATACGAAGTGAACCATCAAATTGATCCTGATGGATAGACACAGAAGGTGTCATTTTGTCATTGAAACCTGCACATCCAGAAATCAAAGAAAATACAATTGCGAAAAAAGCTATCTTACTACTCATCTCTCACCTTTATTATAAATCATTGATATTATTAAATATAGCTCAATATCGATTCTAGTTTTTTCTTTGCTAATCCCTCAGCTAAATCTTTACTGACTTTAGCGATAGTAGAAAAACTAGCTTCTTTGAAATCACTTTTGATTGAATTCCAAACACTTTCGTCACGAAGGTTGTCGATGAACTCGTGACCATCCCAAGTTAGCTTATAAATACGAACGAATGGTGGTTCAATTCCTCCTAACTCTTTACTTATCGAACCCTCGACTAGCCCTTTCTCAACAAGTAGAGCCTCATGATATCGAACCACACCACCATCATACTTATCGAGTTTATAGTCATTCGGACTTTCTTCTATCGCGAGTAATAAGCTGCGAATTAATTCCATATCTCGCTTCAAAGTAACTCTCCAGTAATCAAATAAGCGCATATTGTAATGCATTGACACATCAACATAAAGTCGGTGTTCATTATTCCTATTATGTTCAATCGGCGTGACTCCGTAACGAAGAACGGCTCCCAATTGGGAGCCGTTCTTGTGTCTAAATCTGGGTTCGCACACCAGTACAATGTTCAATACTATTCTACTGACATATTCATGTTTTGTTTGTTTTTGGTTTCTGCAAAATTCACAACGACACCATTTTCTAACAAGATATCAATCGTGTGCGTTGTGATATCGGATGTTGTTTTCATTGTAAAAGCTTGGGATGAAGCACTACCTCCAGTATAAGAATACACCCACTTTTCACCAGTTTCGCTGATTACTGTTTTTATAGACGGTTCACCAAAAATTCTGATTAGATCATTCTTAGTTGTCACCTTTTTCTCTATTTGAGAAACCTGTTCTTCAGTAAACTTTGTTCCATAATCTGCATATTTCGGAGCATTCCGCTCAGTCATTTCGGGATTATCCGATCACCCATTTCGGTTTAAACCGATCACTGATTCCGCGATTATCCGATCACTTAGAGTAAAAATAAGAAGAGAGAAAAAAGGTAGGATCTGGTGATCGGAATAAACCGAAACAGGCGATCGCAATCACCGAAATACGCAGCTATCTGGGTGTGGTTTGTGTGGTGTAATGCGCTCTACGTCGATTTTAGAGCCTCTAGCATTGATTTTTAATAGCTAAGTAGCGCATTTAACATAAGGGGCATTTCACGCACTTATTCCCACTGCTTTGTTGATGCCTGATCGAGCATTTTGAGATGACCTATTGCCATTGCTGAGGATGAGAAATATTTTATCGCTCTTTCTCTCATTTTTTTCTTATTTAGCTGATGGGTAAGTGACATCGCTTTGATAAATTCGTCTTCATTCTCACACAGAAACCCTGTTTCACCATGTACTATCAATTCACTCATTGCCCCCCTGTTGTATGCTATTACAGGTGTTCCTGATAGCATTGCTTCAATAATTGTTAGCCCAAAAGGTTCTTCCCAAGATATTGGAACAAGTAATGCTTTTGCGTTTCTTAACAAGTCTTTTTTAAAATCACCATTCACAAATCCAACTGGTGTAATTAATGGATGCCATTTAAACCATGTTTCTGGTGAGCCTAGTCGGTGTCCGCCAGCCACAATCAAATTTGATTTTGTTTTCTTTGCTACTTTTATTGCTGTCTGTATTCCTTTTTTACTTCTTTTTACTTTGGCTAAAAAAAGAAAATATCCTTTTTTTTGTTCGTTATATTCAAATTCTGATTCTGGGATTCCATTATAGATGTAATTAAAATTAATTTTATTTTTATTATATTTAGACTGAGATGCGTGGCTTTTTGATACAAACACAGTATTACACTGAATTCCATCTCCTGCGTGGCAGATAGATATAAAGTTTTTATATCTATCTCGTAACTTAAATATTATTTCCGTGGATAATCCTCCATGATATTCTATGTCTGTAATATCTTTTGGGATTAATGTTGAAAGTTTTTGTAAATTACATTTCGCTTCATCTGTCAATGTAATGTGAGTATATTGTTTTGTTGAGTAACCTTCTGGAGACAATACATATATTTTAAATCCCATATTGGATTGTTCTTTTGCTAACCAATCAACCAATCGGTTTGCACCACCACTATTTTTATTTGGTGGTAATGGCTGGGAGTGTATGTGAAGAATACATCTAGTCATGCTTTTTATCCTCTAACGAAAATAGAAGTCTATCACGTTCATTTTTTAAATAAGAATCCAACATTAATAGGATCTTTTGTTTGTACTCGTCATTTTTTGACATCCTATCTAATACCATCGTCCCTAAAAGAATCTTTCGTCTTGTGTCATTCTTTCTGTTTTGAGCTTTAACTCGTTGTGCCTCTTTTTGTATCTGCTCTTTCAGTTGCTCTTGTTTTCGCTTTAGCTTTTCTAGTTTTGTTGTCATGGTCAAATCCTGTTGTTGATACTTGGGTATTTTACCATCACAATGCTGTGAAAACACATTTCTGATTATGAGGAAATGCGCACTTATACATCGTACCGATGTGTGCGAAATCACTTCGTGATTATCCGATCACCCATTTCGGTTTAAACCGATCACTGATTCCGCGATTATCCGATCACTTAGAGTAAAAATAAGAAGAGAGAAAAAAGGTAGGATCTGGTGATCGGAATAAACCGAAACAGGCGATCGCAATCACCGAAATACGCACATAATCAACATTGGATGTATACACACAAGCTGACAACATCGAGGTTGCTAAGAGTAAAAATATCACTCTGAATTTTGCCATTTTTTTCATATCAGACCTAAAAACGCTAAAAAATTAAGGCATAGATAATAACAAAGTTAGTGCATAAACTAGGTGTTCATTATTCCTATTATGGTAAATGTGCGCGTTTGCTATCAGAAACAGCCCTCAGACCACCTCAAACGCTCTTAGCGAAGATTTTAGACACTTGACAAGGCGGTATGCTTCCATAACGCCTTGTAGGTTTGTGACGCTTTAAGATCGGTTTGTAGAGCAAAAGTCATCGAGTTGCTTTGAACTAAGAACTGCACTCTGATACCCAGTTTACGTTCTTTTTGAGTTTGGGTGTCAGATTAGTTCTATTAGGCCAAAAACCACTCGACTGTGAATGCAGACTTTTTGGCTAAACCAATTTAGGGGCAAAAATGAGTTATGTCACTACTCATTTTTGCCTTTTTCATTAGCATTAAAACTCAATCTATCGACCGTATTGCTCAATAATAAAGTGCTCAAAATCATCACACATTTGGTCATTCGACTTTGCATTATTCGCTAATTCAGTTGCTCCATCAACGATCGATACCTTCGCATTCAAATCCGCGACTGGTGCACGTTCTCTTGTCGACAGCTGTTTGATTTTTTGCTCCTCAATCGCCCAAGCCTCCTCTGGCGATAAGTTACACTCGTCAGCGAGATATTTGGCATTAAAACCTTCCCCAGTCAGGCTTTCGATTGTACCGTTATGGTTCACGCTATTGCCTTTATGCCAATAGTGTTTCGCCAACAAAGGCCCGATCTCTGGGTTATCTGTTAAGTAACCAAACTTGTCGGTGAAATAAGCTCGTGTTTGATACACCGCCATATGAGCCAATAGATAACCTTGGTATGAGCAAGATGCTTCATCAGACAATAAGTGAGGGATCGCCATCAGTGGACGAGGGCTGCAAGACAATCCAAGAATTGCCTTTTCACTGCTACGAGCAAGTGCCGTGATTTTTTCAGGCGTGAGGTCTTCATCAGCTAATTCGTACAGGGCTCGCTCGAAATATGGAACCACAAGAATGCTGCGTTCTTGGTAAGCTCGGAAGGGCTGTTTATTGTCGATGATGGCTTTAATTAGATCATCTGGCACAGGTTGCCCGTCCGCATTTAGAGCGTACTGTTTTAGCCAGTCAGCGTCATTTAACAAGCTGTCGCAGAACATGGATTGTGTTTCAGCATAAGCCATCGAAGTCGGCGCAAACTCTTGAGAGAAACAAGGGGCGTTCATTTTTACATTAGCAAAATGCGCCGCGTGACCACCTTCGTGAAATAGTGTGTTAATCCCATCATAGCCACTGCCTATTTGATCGGGCTTAGCGTTGCTAGTGAAATTAACTTGGGCCGCAACCCAAGCATCTTGGTCATAGAAAGAAGGGATAGGGCCATGGCAGAAGCCATTAGGGTATTTTCCTTTGCGATCAAGTAAATCGAGTTTCAATGTCGCTTGAGAGTATTCAATGTTGAGGCGACCAAAAGACTCTATCCAGCGTCTTAATGATTTTGAGAACGGAACATACGGGTCAAGATCATTCATAACGTCACCTGCAAAAGAGTAGGTAAAGTTATGGGCTTGAAGTGCATTCTCGCCTTTCTGCTCTGCCAAATTGGCTAGGCTTTGCTGATGGCTATCACGCGTGCGTGCTTCGAAGTCATCCAGAATCGTAAACAGTTGTTCTGTCGTCATCTGTTCGGTTTTTACCACCGAGTAATCAAAGAAGGTTTTAAACCCCAGTGATTGAGCAAATTGGTTACGTTTTTTGATCAGCTCAATAAAGCCGTTAGCCAGCAGCCATTGCTCTAAATCTAATAATGCTTGATGTGCAGAAAGCCTAACTTGTTCATTACCATTACTTCTAACGGCTGAACCTAAAACGGGCAGCGATCCTTCTGTTTCATCACCTGTTTCATTTACGTAAGTCATTACATGATTCTGTTTTTTCTCAAACAGTTCAGCCTCAAACTTTATGAGATCGGATTTAAGCTTCTGTGACTGCTCAGACTCAATAGCGTGAGATCTAAAGGTCGCCAACCAACCATTCAAGCCTGTCAGCGTACTCTCTTTTTCGAGAGGATCTTGAATTTCATCAATAGCAGCGAGTTGCGTTTCGATAGCAGTAATCTGTTCGGCAGAGCTTAGAAATTCCGTCCACTGAGTCTGCGCGAGTGTCGAGCCATCGTGGTCGTCATTGATGCCCATATATGTATCCCAAAAGAAGTCTTCTTTCGCTTTATGAGTCGCAAGATACTTTTGATTCAATTGGTTGAGATAGTTCGTTGCAGTCATGACATTCCTTGAAATTTAACCAGTAATTTCAACATTATGACACATTCATTGAATGTATTTTGTGACGATAGATATAACTGAATGCAGTCACAGCCTATCGGTTTACTTTACAGCGTATTAGTGATAATTAACTGTTAATGGTTTGTTGTTTGCTAGTATTAACTAAAGAGAGTGTGCTGATTTCTCCGGCTTTTTATTGAGTAAATTGATGTTCTCAAGGTCAGCGTTTTTGTAAGGAAGAGGTTTAGGATGGATCCTATTTTATATATCGAAGTTGGTGGTGTTGTGTGGCAAGTATTCCCTGATGGGACTTGGCTTCAATTACCTGCTACGCAGCCAAAAGTTGAAGGCGTGCAAGTCGTCAGTATTGAACCTCAGAATTTACAAGAGGCTCAGCCCCTAACCGAACCACAAATCGCCGCAGTTGAACAACAGTTGGAAAAGGTGGTCACCGAACTCGTCAACAACATTGAAAGCGCACCTCAACAGCCTAACTCAGTAAATGACCAACCTAGTTCCAGCGCCTCATTTATTGTTTATGTTCGTTCCACCTTAGATGAAACGCTCGCTGAGGCGGGTTTTGATACGCGTCCTGCAGAATATGCCGACGAAGATACAACCTCGAATGAGGGTAACCTTGATATTCTGTTACCTAGTGCACTATTAACCGTTGATATTTTGGATGGTGGAGACGGTTACGAAAATCAGTTTGAAGTACCAAGTGTCACGATTACGGGCACGGCAGTGGATGTTCGAGACGGGCGTACCGTTGTTCTGACCATCACTGATGTTAACGGAAACACAGTAACCACCACAGCCATCACAAGCGATGAAACGTATGTCGTCAATGGCGTCGACCTCTCTTCATTGGAGGAGGGGGATCTTCAAGTCGATGCTGTCATTGCTGATGATTTTGGCAATAGCATTGCAGCTAACGATTCCACAATCAAAGACACATTAGCCAACATTGAGGTTGACTTCGATGGCTTTGGTGATGAGTTTTACAATCAATTTGAAATATCGAATGGGGTGCTAGTTGGTACGATTGCCAATGTAGAAGATGGGCAAACCATCAACATTTCAATTACCGATAGCCAAGGAACGATACAAGAATACACAACGGAAGTATCCGGCGGAACTTGGACTCTGACTCTTCAAGACTACTCAAGCTTTGCAGAAGGTGAGCTAACCGTTGTTGCCAATACTATCGATATTGCTGGAAACCCTACAACAGCGACCGACACGATCGTGAAAGATACGCTAGCGGACATCACCGCTGCGGTTGATGATGGTGGCGACGGTGTCCTCAATAGCTTCGAAATTCAGTCGGCTAAATTCTTTGGTACGGTACAGAACGTAGAAGATGGCCAAACGGTCAATATTCGTATTTCTGACAGCACAACGAATGTCATTGTTCTGACGGCAACTGTGATTGATGGTGCTTGGTCAGTTGAAGGCGTGGATCTAACCAGCTTTTCCGATGGTGGCATTCAAATTGAGGCTGACACTGTTGACGTTGCCGGTAACCCTGCTTCTGCAATAAATAGCGCAGGGCAAATTGTTATTGATACTGTTTCGCCTGTTATAGACATTGATACGCTAGACGGTTTTAGTATTTTGGCATTTCGTGGCGGCCAACTTACAACCATGCAAGGCACAACCAATGTTGCCGAAGGTCTTCCTGTTTATATTGAAGTTAATGATGGCTCTCAGACTCTTGTGTTTGAGGGTGTTGTTGATGCATCAGGTAATTGGGTTGTTGAAAATATAGATGTCTCGTCCCTAAACTTGGCGTCAGAATGGACGGTTGATGCCAAAGTTTTCAATACGGCAGGCAATCAAGCTATCGATGATATGCCAAGCATTATACTGCCCGAGTCGGTTGTGTTCTCAGAAACTGTTGTCGGGATTTTTGGAAATCAAACTCAGACCTCTGATATTCGCATCGATTATGCGGACTTCTCTTTTAGCGATGATCAAAGCATCGCAGAGTCACTAACTTCTCAAACCCTATCGATAACCGTTGCTGTATCGGCTGATAAACAAAGCCTAATTGGCACACGAAGCGATGGGCAAAAAGTATTCGATGCGTCAATTTCCGGCAGCAACGTAAATATCAATTTTTATAAGGCGATTGATCAGGAAGCTGGGTTAGATTCAATTCTGACGGCTCTGCTCATCGAAGGTTTGCAAACCGATGCTGATGGTACAACGGAGTTAGTGATAGGACGTTTACCTATTGTCATCAAAGATTCTGAACCTCTGGTTTTTGATGAGTCTTATCAAATGATCGAGGGTGAGATTGCGTCAGGGAACGTGTTGAATAACGACATCGATTTGGATACTCAACTTACGATAAAAAGTGTTGAAGTTGATGGTACGACCAAGACGATTGTTGGTGGCTCTCCGGTTTCATTTGCTACTAGCGAAGGCACCTTGACCGTATTTGCGAATGGCCACTGGACGTTCGTCGCCAACAGGAATTTGGACCACACAGTTGATCAGAACATCACCTTCAACTATGTTGCTGGCGACATCAGTAATGATTTCGGAAACGGCACTGCGGTCATTGATATTTTTGATGGTGATGCAGGGCTAGTTGTTGATGGGACAACGACCAGCTCTGAAGGTGATGTGTCTGATGGAATTCAAACTGTAGTCGGCCAGTTTACCGTTTCTGCTGGATCAGATAATCCAGATCCCGCTTCTATTGTATTTAATGCTAATACTCTGGTGCAGTTAGACGACTTGGGCTTGACGACCGGAGATGAGAACTTTCCTCTAACCTACACGTTAGCGAATGATGGTAAAACGATTACCGCACAAGCAAATGGTGAAACGATATTCACGCTAACGTTGAGTGCAGTCGCTAGTGGTATCGATGTTCTAGCAGATGTCACATTAGTGTTAGAACAGCCTATCAACCACCTGTTCAGCAACGACTCCATCACCCTGCCACTTATTATTGATGGAACGGATTTAGATGGCACTTCTTTAAAACAAGGGCAATTCGACTGGATCATCCAGGATGGAGCCGACCCAATATTAACTTCAACTAGCAATGCTGCTGTGGACGAATCAGATCTTGTTCACGGCAGTGTTTCAGATACTGGCACTTTCAATCTCAACGTCGGAAGTGACTTTGTTGAGTCTGTATTTTTTGATGTTGGAGATCAGCCGCAGTTGTTTAGTGGGGGTGTACAGATCATCTATGTGGTCTCTGCAGACGGAAATGAACTTACTGGTTATGTTGGCTCTGAAAGTGCTGAAAATAAAGCGTTCACCTTGAGCTTTACCTCTCTGTCAGGTGAGACCGATACTGATGTCACTTACACCTTTGAACTATTCAAGGGCCTCGACCAAACGAATGGAACCGACCAAATTCCTTTTGTCATCACAGCAAAAGATGATGACAACGATGAAACTCAATTAACCTTGAACGTCTCGATTACGGATGGTGGGGAGCCTACGATTGGCTCTGTCATGGTCGAGTTGAGTGAAAACCCTGTTGCTGATACAACCCCGTCTGGTGTTGGAACAACAGCGAGTGCAAGCTTAGCCGTGAGTGCGGGAAACGATCCACTCGTGTTCTTGGGGTTAGATGTGACAACTGGCCAAGCCGTTCTTGATAGTGACGGTGAGGCGGTGACACGTAATGGTGAAGCATTGTCTTGGCGAGATAATGGGGATGGAACGTTTGATGCGGTATTGTCGAATGGCGATGCTGTTTTCCAAGTGAGACTTCCTGAAGATTTTAGCTTAGAAGCCAATGGTTCCACGAATGTCACGGTTGAGATTGATTTGTACCAGTCAATAGACCACGGAACCGGTGTGAAGGACACAGAGCTGTCGATTCCAGCCTCAATCGTCACCATCGATTCAGACGGTTCACGAGATACACAAGAATCTGATATTAAGATTTACGATGGTGCAAACCCTAAAATTACTGTTATCGGAAGCATTTCTGTTGATGAAGACGGTCTGCTTGGAGACAGCGAACAGGTTGGTGTTGAAGATTCTAGCCCTTCGTTAGGAATAATCGAAGGTTCCGATGATGTTGTCTCTGTGACGGTCGACACCGCTGCGTTTGATGCACTTTCATATTCGAGTGCAGGGAAAGACATTTCACTGCAAGCTGTCGATTCTGATGGTTGGTATTACGGTCAAGATTCTGATGGAAACAATATATTTAGGATTCGTTTTAATACTGATGGGACAACAGAGTTCGACCTTTATGCACCTCTCGATCACGCCAATGCTGATGGAGAGAATAATCTAGCCCTCAATTTTGAACTGGTGGTCAACGATGCGGACGGCGATAGCTCTGATCCTGCTATCTATTCAGTCAACGTTACGGATGCGGTTCCAACTTCACGAAGCGGTTTTATTGAAATGGTTGAGGGTGATGACCTCAATGGACAGTTCCTAACCGAAGAGTTCGCAGGTGCCGATGGCGCAACTATTGTAAGTTTCGATTATCGCGGTACTACCTACACCTTTGTGGATGCTGATACCCCGATAACGATTGACCTAATTAACGATTTTGATAACGGAAGCGTATACGGCCAATTTACCCTTTCACCTGATGGTAGCTATCAACTAACCACGAATCCCAATGTAACGACCAATCCTGCCGATCCTAAGATCGTCGATGATATTGATTATTTGGTTCGCGATGCCGATGGTGATGAGGTCACGAGTACTGCTGAGCTTATTCTGGATGATAACGAAGGTTTTATTCGTTATGAAGATTCTGAAACCACAGAAGACAATGACGCGATTATCGTTGTAAGTGTGGCAACCGGCGATGTCGACCAAAGCGAAACCGTTACTGCTATCGAGTTCTCAGAAGCATCGCTAAACGGTGGTAGCTTGTACCTTGATGGGGTGTTGCTTCAAGTTGTAGACGGCAAGGTCACCTTGTCTGGAAGTCAATTGGCAGCGATTGATAGTCAGTTCACTGGGCCTAATGGACAGTTGACTTATCGTCCCGCGCTTCATGAATCCAATACCACCTCAACGGTTATCCTAGCGATCAACGCAATCATTAGCACTGATACGGATCCTAAAGAACTGACGGCTGATGTTGCAGTGTCTGTTTTACCGGTGGCTGATGCACCGGATTGGTCGGCTTCCGTATTCTCCTATCATTCAGTAGAAGATGACTCAGACCCAGTCAGTTTGGACATAACAGCTCAGCTGGTGGATCAAGATACGTCAGAAACATTGAGCTACCAGATTAGTGGGATTCCTGACGGCTTGAATTTGACGTTAAATGGCAACGCAGTCAAAGAAGGGAAATCTTACACACAGGCTCAGATTGATAAAATGGAAATCAGGGCTGACGACAACCTAGCGGGTCGCTTTGAGTTTGAGATTACTGCGGTTGCAACAGAGTCTGGCAATTCATTCGCTGACCCAGATGATAAAACGGCAAGTATTGTACATACCGTTACTGTCGATATTTCACCTGATGCTGATACTCCTCATGTGTCTGTTAAAGACTACAAGGGACTAGAGGATGAAGCTATTTACCTCAAAGACGTTATTGAAGGCGCTTTGGCGGACACCGATGGTTCTGAATCGTTAAGTTATATTATCCAAGTTCAAGATGGCTGGTCTGTTGAAGGTGATGGTACCGCAAAGATAGGCAATAATTCCTATTCAGTCACTGCCGAAGCTATCGCCAATGGTGTTGCTTATATTCAGCCTAAAGAAGACATCAGTTCCTTTACTGAAGATCTGTCAATAGACGTAACAGCAATAGCGACTGAGTCGACGATCGATTCACTTATTCCTATCAATGGGCAAGCGTCAAGTGATACAAAAACCATCAATATCTTTTTGAAAGGTGTTGTGGATGAACCTATCGCGGTAGACGGTGGTAATGGTCATTGGCAATACGACAGTGACAGTAAAGTCATCAGCAACCAATCGGTCTTGAATGAAGATGGGTTAATACAGCTCGACTTCCTCATACAAACGACGGATGACGATGTTTCAGAAGAGATCAACATACTGCTTACTAACATTCCTGAAGGCACTTTGCTGGTGGATGCGTTGGGTGAACCAGTCTCGCTGACGATTGCGTATGTTGATGATGTGACAGGGCCCGTATTCCAAGTTTCTAACGCTCAACTGGATGATCTGTATCTCAAGCCAGTTCTTGATTTTAGTGGTGAATTAGAACTCACCGTTATTGCTATCTCAACTGAGCCCGATGGTGATTCGGGCGAGTTTCCTATGACACTTAAAGTAGAGCTAGCGCCGGTCGTTGATCAAGAAGACGGTCAAGTGGTCAGTACTCAAGGCATCGAAGACAGTCAAATCGGCCTGAACCTTGAACCTTCAGTGAATCAGGATATTGATGGCAGCGAATCCTTGACGGGATATGTCATTGATAGCCTACCTGCAGATCTCACTCTTTATTTTGATGGGAGTGTTATTCAGGTCCCAGCTTCAGGCTTAGATTTGGATACTCTACTGGACTCAATAACGCCAACGCTTTCGGATCTTCTAAGCAGCGGCAGGCTTTCTGTTACAGCGACAGAAGATTTAAGCGGAACATTCTCAATTCTTATCACCTATGAAGTCACGGATACCTCTCCAACTGGTGCAACGGATATTAAAGATATTACTGGTTCTATTAGCGTGACTGTAGATGCTCGTGTCGAGCTAGATACTCGATTAGAAGGCTCTACAGAGCTGTTACAGAGTACAGACGGCTCGCCTGTTGATATCTCTAACGCCGTGACGTTCGTCGACGCGGATATCGATGGGTCAGAGTACCTCGATTATATTTTGATCGAGATTCCCGACGGCTATTCGTTGATTGTTGAGCACCCTAATGGTGCCGCTCAAGATAGCTCTGGGAATTGGATCATATCTGCGGATGGGTTAACGAGTGACTCTTTCCAAGAACTCGCAGCGTACATTTTAGATAATGCGACGATTTCCAGCCCAAGTGATACTCCGGTACTGGATATTGTGGTTCGTGCTCGTGTGATTGATGGTGATGATGCGAGATATATTGATGCGACTTTCCCGCTGCAAATTACTGGTCATGACGGCGGTGGCGGTTCTTGTGACCCTGTTGGCCCACCAAGCCCGATTCAACCCGATGGCGAAATTAAAACACCTGAAGGGGAAGATATTGATCTCACTGGCTTGCTAAACACCGATGTTGGCAGTGACCCAGACAATGAAATCTCTTTCTATATTCCTGCCGATTCACTTCCTGAAGGCGTTGAGATCTCCGGTGATGGTGTGATTGCTGAATACGATGCTTCTGGTGAGATCGTCGGTTATTCAATCACTGCAGATGGACTTTCGAAACTAACGTTAACGGGCTTGGATGAAGATTTTGCAGGGTGTATTGATTTCACCATAGAGACAATTGAGACCTCACCATGTAGCGGTGATACGGTGACGACGGCCCAAACCATTAGTATCCAAGTTCTGCCTGTGGTCGATGACATTACGGTTGAAGCCGACTCCACAACCATTCAAGAAGACATCGCGACAGACCTTAACCTTGAACTGGTTCTTGGTGATAGCGTTGAAGATGGACAATTAATCACTGGTGAAGGCAATAGCGCTACCGGTAAAGAAACCGTTAACTCTCTAACGGTGAGCATTTCGAATGGAGCGACCTTGTCTGAAACTCCAACTGACACCGGGTTGTTAGTTGATAATGGCAATGGTACTTGGACGGTAACGGATCCTAGCCGCTTGAGTGATGTGTTAGTTACGCCACCTGAGCATTACAGTGGTGAAATTACCCTCACTGTGACAGCAAATATTACCGATGAAGCGGATTGCGTGACAGAAACGGATACGCAAGATAAAACGACGGTCGTGACTATTACTGTTGAGCCAGTCGCTGATGCGGCGAACTTGATAACAGAGGATATTATCGGAGATGAAGATAATTACATTTCGTTGTCATCACTTAGCGCAGAGCTGATTGACCAAGATGGTTCTGAAAACATGTCGCTTTCGTTGAAGGGAGTTCCTGAAGGCGCAGTTGTCGCGATTAAAATCGGAGACAACTATGAGTTGGTTCCAAACAATGGTGCTGATGGCGGTACCTTCGATGGAAACCCTACCTATGAGTGGCAGTTAGATCCAAGTCAGTTATCTAATCTAGTCATTCTGCCACCAAGAGACTTTAGTGGTGACATTAATCTGTCTCTAGAGGCGATTACTCAAGAAATTGGTACGACGGATATCCGTTATACACAATCTGAATTTACTGTAGGTGTTAACCCTATAGGTGACAAAGTTGAGTTCTTCGATTTACCTGAACAGCTCACTGGAAGTGAAGATGATGGCATCGTGATTCCTCTTGATGCCAATAGCTTTGAAACTAACAGTGATGAGTTTTTAGCAATTACGGTAACAGTGAATGGAACTTCGGACCCATCAGGGTTAGTTGGGTTAGACCGAATTCGAATTGGATCAGAAACCAGTTCTTTCACCAGTGTTGGTGGCATCATACAGGCGACGATCCTCGTTAAAGCAAGTTCTGTTGATGAGCTCGAATTCTTTGCAGGCGATGCGTTTGGTAACCTCGATATTACGATTACCGGCCGAACGGTTGATCAAAATACGGTACTCGGTGAGTTAGTGGTCGACACGGGTGACCCGAGCTCGCAAGACATGACGCTTATTATCACACCAGAGCCTGATGCACCGTTATTGAGCGTTGAATATTCTTCGATCGTGGCAGAAGCAAGTGGCACGATTCCTCTTGGTTTAGACCTTTCTCTTGTAAACCCTGCTGATTCAGAAGTGGGCTTCATTACAATTCATGATATTCCCGCAGGTTTGACGTTCTCACATGGCTCTATGGTCTATGGTCAATATGTGGTGGACTTGGCAGATGTGCCTAACCTAGCGATTACCGGGGGCTACAACAGTGGTGATCAATTTGACCTAACGATAGAGCCGTCTGCTGAGATAGGCAACAACCAAGCGGTAGGGTTGCCTCAAACGGTATCGGTTGAATTTGTTGTTGAAGGGGATTCTACGATTACCGCGACAGATGATAACGACCTGCTGATTGGCGGGACGGGCTCAGATAATTTTGTGTTCGCCTCTTCAGGCTTAGGGAGTGCAGAAGCACCAAGCTACGATGTGATTCAAGATTTTGATGCGTCTCCAGATACTGATGCAATTGACCTCTCGGGTATTTTGGGAAGCCTAGGGCTTAATACAGGGCTAGGGGCAACACAATATCTAGATTTAGAAGAATCTGGTGAAGGCGTGACCATTTCTATTAAACCTAATGGCGACGAAGACGTTCAACAAAACATCTTAATAGCCGATGTCACGTACGACGATCTGTATCAAGGTGACAGTAGCAGTGCATTAGAAGCACAAATTTTACAAAAAATGATAGAAGACAATAATTTAACGCTGTAAGTTGGATGTACAGTCTATAAAAGGAAGTTTAGATTGGTAGAACAAAAAGACAGCTGGCTAGGTTGTGTTGAATGGTTATGTGAGCATTTTAATGTTCGCAGCCATCCTTCCAAAATAGTGTCTGGCCTACCTTTAAATGAAGGAAGGCTCAATGAATCCCTTTTCCCAAGAGCCATTGAGAAATCGGGGTTAACGCTGAGCCACGTTAAAAAAGAATTACTGACTCAATGTCAGTTCCCCGTTGTTGCTGTTAATTCCGCGACAGGGAGTCCCGTTGTCGTCACTCAAGGCTCCGGTGGCGACTTTCAAGTATTGGATTGTGAATCCAACTTAAGCCAACAAATTCTCCTTAAAGACTTAGTCATTAAAGTGGATGCATTTGTTTGGCAAGTGGGTGCTCAAGCGCTTGATGACGCCCGTGTTCAGGCACATGAGCGCAATGACAGTAAATCCAACACCCGTTGGTTGTGGCGGGTGGTCAAAGAAGTGAAGCCTTGGTATCGCGATCTGTTTATCGCTTCGTTCTTGATCAACGTGCTTGCGCTAGTGGTTCCGTTATTTACCATGAATGTGTACGACCGTGTTGTGCCAAACCAAGCGTTTAACACGCTTTGGGTATTAGCAGCAGGCGTTGGTATCGTTGTTATTTTTGATTGGGTATTGAGAAGCTCACGAAGCTCTGTGACTGATATGGCTGGGCGCTATATTGATAACAAGTTGTCTTCTCAGCTGTTCTCGAAAGTCCTTGGTATGAAGCTGGAAAATCGACCTCAGTCGGTAGGCGCATTTGCCAGACAGCTTCAAGATTTCGATAGTGTTAAAGATTTCTTCACTTCTATTTCTTTGGTTACTTTAGTCGACCTGCCATTTACCTTGCTGTTCCTGTTCCTTATCGGTTGGCTTGGTGGTGCAATGATGTTTATCCCAGTCGCAATTATGCTGGTATTGATTGTGCTGAGCATTGCGATGAAAGGTAAAGTCGAGAAAACATTCGATGAAACCGCACGTTTGTCGACACAAAGACAAGCACAGCTGTTTGATTGCTTAACAACCCTTCCGGATATCAAGCAAAACAATGCTGAAGGAATCACTCAGAAGCGTTGGGAACAGACTATTTCATCGCTCTCTCAATGGCAGACTCAATCTCGTCACTATTCCAATATCGTGACTCATTCCATTCAGTCGAGTCAGCAGATCGTTACTATCACTCTCATCATCTTCGGCGTGTATCAGATCTCTGAAGGCTTGCTGAGTATGGGTGGTTTGATAGCTGTGGTGATGTTGAGTGGACGTGCTGCGAGCTCAGTGAACCAGCTTTCTCTTCTATTGTTGAGGTTTCAACAAACCCGTTCTGCAGTCGAAGGTTTGAATCAGATCATGGAGTTACCGCAAGAAGAGTCTAAGCATCAAGTGATTGATAAGGGTGACTTTGACGGTGGGGTTAGGCTAGATGAAGTCACGTTTACTTATCCAGAGACTCAAAGCCCTGCGTTGAAAGAGATTTCTCTTGATATTAAGCCGGGTGAGCGAGTTGGCCTTGTTGGTGCCGCTGGTGCAGGAAAAACCACGCTTTTATCGATTGTTGCTCGACAGTATTTGCCTACAACAGGGCAAGCCTTCTATCAAGAGATTGATGGGCAGTTATGGCCAACCAGTGTCTTACGTAGCGGAATGGGTTGGGTAGGGCAAACCACTAATTTGATCTTTGGCAGTGTTTACGACAACGTTACTTTGGGTGCGATCAACGTTGATGAAGAAAAGCTAAGACAAGCTCTTCAACAGTCGGGTTTGAATGGTTACATGGGGCGCCTAAGCAATGGCCTTGAAACACCTGTCGGTGAGGGTGGTCGGTTACTTTCTGGTGGTCAGCGTCAAGCCGTTGCCATCGCGAGAGCTCTGTATCGTTGTCCAAAGTTATTGATCATGGATGAGCCCACCAGCGCGCTAGACAAGAAGGCCGAGATTCAGTTCTTTAATGCACTTCAAAGTATGCCGAGAGAAACCTCAATGCTAATCAGCTCCCATAAGTCTTCATTCTTGATGATGTGTGATCGAGTGATTGTATTGGATAAAGGTCAAATCGTGGCAGAAGGTGAACCTAAAGAAATTCTCTCTTTACAGAAGAAAAGTGTACCTAAAGGTACGAGCCGGTTTAAGACGGTATCTGTGGTGAAGGGAGGTCGTCATGAGTAATGATATTCAATGGACCAACAACCACTTAGCATTCCGCTCTCGAAAGCTGATTTGGTTGAGTGCTCTACTCATTGTATCAATTATCGGTTGGGCTACGTGGGCAACATTAGAAGAAGTCGTGATCGGTGAAGGTAAAGTCGTTCCAAGTCTTTCGGTGCAAACCATTCAGAGCTTAGAAGGTGGACTGGTTCAAGAGATCATGGTGCGACAAGGCCAATCTGTAGTGAAGGGGCAACCTCTAGCTAAGTTAGAAGACACACGTTTTAAGGCGGCGTTTTTAGAGTCGGCTCAACAAGCGGATACCTTGCTTGCTCAGCAATTAAGATTAAAGGCTGAGCTGTCGACGGTCGTTTTAAATAACGATGCGAAAGAGTGGTATGAGCGAGTGGTCTTGGTGCCTCAAGATATTGCGGTTGATGTATCAAGCCACCCTGCGTTAATGAATGCCAAGGCGAACTACCGAGAACGTTTAGGACAGTTGAAGTCTGAACTGGAAGAGGCGGCACTTCGTATCGAGCAACAAGACCAAGCTCGTGTCGATACGTTTAATAATATCCAGACTCTTGAAAGCAGCCTCGAGATTGTGATTCGTGAGCGCAACATGCTGAAAGACGTGGTAGCGAGCGGTGCTGTTGCGGAAGTTGAGCTACTTAAACTCAACCGTGATGTAGTCAAACTCAAAGGTGATATTGCTAGCTCAAAAGTAGCAGCGCAGAAGCAGATAGCTGCCTACTCAGAGTCGATAGCGGATCATCGAAGTATCGCTTTAGATTTTCGTACCAAAGTGCAAGGCCAGTTGAATGAAGTGGCGAGCAAGATAGCGCAGCTGAACGAAAGCCAGCAGGCGATTGCCGACCAACTCAAGCGTACTGAAATTGTCGCGCCCGTTGATGGCACAGTCAAAGAGATCTTTGTGCGTACCATTGGTGGTGTAGTTCGTCCCGGCGAGCCGATCATTGAGATCATTCCATCAAACAGTGACCTGATTGTTGAAGCGAGAATCTCTCCGCAAGATATTGCGTTTGTTCATAACGGGTTAGGTGCAACAGTGAAATTCACGGCCTACGATTTCGTCATTTATGGCGGACTTAAAGGCGAGGTGATTTACGTGAGTGCCGACGCCTTACAAACGGAAGACGGAAACGCCTATTATCGTGCCCATATTCAGTTAAACGAAGACCAGCAACAAAACTCTGCCTTTAGCATTATCCCAGGGATGCAAGTCGCGGTCGATATATTAACCGGAGAGAAAACAGTATTGAGTTATTGGTTAAAACCTATTTTACGAGCTAAGGAAAACTCACTTCGTGAACGATGAAGTGGGTTAAAGCATAAATATAAAAGGAAGTGTAATGCATTCAAAATTCTTACTCTCTTCTTGCTTGCTAATGAGTGGGCTGTCTCAAGCAGCTTCATTAGAAGAGTCCGTGGCCTTTGCCATCGACTATAGCCCAGAGATATTGGCGCAATACTCCCGATACCAATCGGTGGTCAGAGACGGAGACGCGGCGAGTGGTTTGTATATGCCGCAAGTGAACTTGTACGCGGCAGCAGGTTATGAAGAAACGCGCTACAACAGTGGTAGCAAACTTGATACCGATGATCGAGGCCTAACGAGAACGGAAATTGGCGTTAAAGTATCCCAGTTACTATTTGATGGTTTTAAAACCACATCGAATGTCGATCGACTGACGTTCGAAGCAGAAGCTGAGCGTCTAACTCTGATTTCGCGAGCTGAAAACGTATCGTTAGATGTGGTGAGAAATTACCTCGATATCCTAAAAGCAGAGACGCTACTTGAATTGTCTAAGCGTAATGTAAAAGAGCACCAAGAGATCTATCAAGATATCCAAGATAAAAAGAGCAAAGGCTTGAGTAGCAACTCGGATCTGGCTCAAATCTCCGCCCGTGTCGCGACCGCGCAGTCTTCACTTATCGCCGCTCAGAACAACCTGTTTGATTTGCAAACTCAGTATCTACGCTTGGTTGGCAAACCTGCGGTGAACTTGGTTTACCCCCGGTTTGATTACGCTCTATTACCAAGCTCAGCACAGGTCGCACTTGAACAAGCTGTCGAGAATCACCCTGAAATCAAAGCCTCTTTGCTTGATATCGACGCGGCTCGTAAAGAGATGCGCCGCGAGAAAGGGGATTACTACCCAGAACTAAAACTTGAGCTTCATGCCAATAAGAATGACAACGTATCTAACCCGCCAGGCGGTGTCGATGAAGATGCACGTATCATGTTGACGATGGATTATGACCTGTTTAATGGCTTCTCTACCGACTCCAGGGTTGAATCGTCAGCTTGGCGAGTGGAAGAGGCAAGGGCGATCCGATTACGAACAGAGCGTGAGGTTCGAGAAGGTACACAACTGGCTTGGAACGCTTACAAAATGCTTGAGCAGCAAAAATCCTTACTTCAACAGAATGTTGATGCAGCGAAAATTGCAGAGCTTGGCTATATCCAGCAATTCAATGTTGGCAGACGAAGCCTTCTTGATGTACTGGATGCAAAAGTAGAAGTGTTTTTGGCTCGAAGAAACTTCATCAGCACTGAATATGATCAAACGTTAGCGGCTTATCGAGTGTTAAATGCGATGGGTATGTTGACGTATGCGTTGAGGATTGAACATCCAGAAGAGTGGCAAGGGGAGAATAAGTAATGAGATATTTTAAACTAGCGCTACTTAGCTCTATCTTGCTAATGGGATGTGCAGAAACGCCTGATACGACAATGACACGCCACCAAATTGATGACTTAGCGGATAATGACCGAGATGGTGTGATTAACCAGCGAGATTTATGTGCCGATACGCCAGAAGGTGTAACGGTAGACATTAAAGGGTGTGCCAATTGGAAAATTGTCGAAGACGTTGAAGTATTAAGTGTGGCATTTGATTTTGATAAGTATGACCTTAAACCTGATCATACCGCTGTATTAAATGAGTTGGTGCGTTTACTAGGAGAGCAGCCTGATGCTTCGGTTACCTTGGTCGGAGATACCAGTGCTGAAGGTACAAACGTGTATAACAAAGCATTGGCCAAGAAAAGAACGGGCGTGATTCGAGACGCATTGATTGATAGAGGCATCAATGGTGAGCGAATCTTTGAACAAGAGTTTACTCAGATAACCAGCTTAACTCAGCATCTTCACAAGCGTAAGCGTAGAACGATCGCGGTGATTAAAACAGAAAGCATGGAAGTGAACCCATCTTGGAACATCTTCACTTCAGAAATGCAGCTCGATAGTAATAGCGATGTTGAGTCTAAAACGTCGATTGATCCAGTAGGAGGCCAGTAATGAAATGTCTAGCTAATAAATCGGGCTTGCTGCTTGCTGCTGTACCTGCGTTGTTCTCTGTATCGACATTTGCGAATGATGCCAGTGACATTGGTTTGGTCGCGATTGAGCCGAATATGCAGGGGCTTGTAGAAGATCTGCTTAAGAGCCAAGAGATCGACTTAGAAATCTTGTTGAGTGACAGCGTCCCAGAACAGATGATCATGCAGCGCTCGCGTGTTGGTATCACTTCCAAAAAGTGGACTGACAAAGAGATGGCAAGGTTTGATATGCGTTACGGTTATAGGCCAACAGAGCTGATGTTTACCGCTGACGTGATTGCGATTCTAGCCAATGAAAATAACCCTGCGACATCAATCACCGTCGCTGAATTAATTGATGTGTTTGGTTGTTCTAACGATCCTAAACATCCAAAATGGTCAGCAAGTAGTGATATTCGTAACGGTGAAAGCCTAGATACTCATATGTTGCCCTTTGCCATTGATCACAACCTGAAAGGCCATACTACCTTTTCAAGTTGGGTCGAATGTGGAACAGAAGGAGAATATGCCCATACTCAGTTCTTAGCGGATTTACCTGATCTGATTAATAAGATTGAAGACGAAGATGCCGCCATTGGTTACACCGTTTACTCAGATCAGATCTCTGATGTGAAATGGTTGAGCGTGGTTGATAACCTAGGTGTGAACTACGACCTAAACAAAGAAACGATCCTCTCTGGTCGTTACCCGTTAGCAACGGTTTATTACATGTACTTGAATATTCCAGCGCATCGCAAAGGCTTTACGGAACAAGAGGAGTTTTTTGTTGGGCTTACCTTGTCACAAGATCATCAAGTCGTTTTGAACCAATACGGCTTCATCAGCTTGCCGCCAGAAGCTATTCAACGTAACAAAGTCAGATTGTCGCTTGAAGAGCCTGCTATTGAAGGTGGCTACAAGTAATGGGTATGTTATGTTGTAACTGTTGTGGGAGAGTGATATTCTCTCTTTCGTAATGGTTCTCAACGTGACGGATTACGTTATTCGGTGATGAAATTATCTAGCGGGCATGTATGCCCGTTTTTTTTTCGCCTAAAATTTTCGACTCGAGCAGTTGTTTGTCGTTTGGTCACGTATAATGGACACTTCATATAGCGCTAAATAAGCCCAGTCGATGAAAATCTTTCAAGTTCTAATCTTGCCTCTAATGCTGTCCCTCAATGCTATTTCATTTTCAGCGCAAGCAACCGAAAGCTGGTGGCTAAGAACAGTATTTAACAGCAGCCCAAGTCTGCCGAATTCTCAAAACTATATTAATGATATCGAGTTGATGGATTGTGGTGAGATCGAAGGTACTTTGTTGTGCAGTGACTTAACCCAATATTACGACCTGGATGTGTATGTTGAACTGGAGTTGGGGGACTCAAGTGTCGAAACGGTTCGCTTAAACCTGCCATATTCGGACCTAAGTTACACAAAGCTTCAGGCATACCTTCGCCAAGATGGCTTTGCTCTCAGTTCAATTCGTATTGGTGAAGATGAATTCGATGTTACAGCTCAACTCGAACAAGCTCGAAATGAAGGTGTTGGTTTCGATAAGGTGGATAAACAGCTGGTCGAATTCATCAACGCGCCTCACGGTTCAGCAGAGCAACTGAGTGTGTGGAATGTGCCTAGCTTATCTTCTTCTAGCTCTACTTCTCCTTGGATTCAGTTACAGAGTGATGGTGACAACTTAACGGTTGAACTTAATCGTTTTTAATTGCTCAAATTTATAGATAGTTTCGTTATTTATTAGGCTAAACAAGCCTTTCAGGAGAACGGCTCGCGGGCAGACAGCAAGTTATAATTCATTTAAGTGTTCGTTTTTCTGCGGCTCTCACATTTTTAATAAGCGTTTAGCTTTGCCATTTGTTATACGTTGAGCCTTCGGTAAAACGAGCTTAGGATACGTTCAGTATTGATAAAGGAGACAACCCATGGTTGCAAGAGTAACGATAGCGCCACAAGGCCCAGAACTTTCTGAGCTGGTGCAAGGATACTGGCGTACAGCAGAGTGGGGCATGACCCCGCAACAACGCCTGACTTTCCTGAAGCAACATATTGATCTTGGCATCACAACTGTTGATCACGCGGATATTTACGGTAACTACCAATGTGAAAAGTTGTTTGGTGAGGCGTTAGCGCTTGAACCAAGCCTTCGTGATGATATTCAAATCGTCACCAAGTGCGATATCAACCTATGTGGTGACCACACTCCAGATCGTAAGATCAATCACTATGACACCAGCGCGCAGCATATTTACCAATCAGTAAATAACTCATTAGAGCACTTAGGTGTTAACGATATCGATGTATTGTTGATTCACCGCCCTGACGTGTTAATGGATGCCGATGAAGTAGCAGAAGCGTTCGCAGAGCTACACAAAGTAGGTAAAGTTAAGCACTTCGGTGTTTCTAACTTTTCACCGCGTCAGTTCGAACTGCTTCAATCTCGACTCGGTAAGCCGTTAGTGACCAACCAAGTTGAAATCAACCCATTGAACTTCGAAGTGGCTCATGATGGCACGCTAGATCAACTGCAGATGAACCGCATTCGCCCGATGGCGTGGTCTTGTCTCGGTGGTGGTAGCATCTTCAGTGGTGATTCAGCGCAAGCGGTTCGCGTTCGTGATGAGCTAGAGGCGATTCGTCAAGAAGTCGGTGCAGACAGCATTGATCAAGTGATTTACGCTTGGGTTCGTCGTTTACCATCTAGTCCAATTGCAATTATTGGTTCTGGTAAGATTGAGCGTGTGAAGACGGCCGTTGATGCACTGAAAATCGAGCTGACGCGCGAACAGTGGTATCGCGTATGGGTTGCATCTAAAGGTCACGGTGTGCCATAGAAAGCAATTCGTATAGAAGTTAAAGCCAGCTAACAAAGCTGGCTTTTTTGTGTTCGCCTAACATGTTTCTCCAAAACTGTGATTAAGGTGGAATAATTTTCAAAAACACTCATAATGCACTCTGTTTTTCACCAGTTGGATATTTCCATTGAGCACTTCAAAATTCTCTTCAATCGCCCTTAAACCAGAGCTTCTAAATACGTTAGATTCTCTTGGTTATACTGAAATGACGCCGATCCAAGCGTTAAGTCTTCCTACTATCCTAAATGGCAAGGACGTTATCGGTCAGGGTAAAACGGGTTCAGGTAAAACAGCTGCTTTCGGTTTAGGCGTGCTGCAGAACCTACGCGTTAAGCGTTTCCGTGTTCAGTCTTTAGTGTTATGTCCGACTCGTGAGCTTGCAGACCAAGTAGCAAAAGAGATTCGTACTCTTGCTCGTGGTATTCACAACATTAAAGTGCTGACACTATGTGGCGGTATGCCAATGGGCCCACAGATTGGTTCACTAGAGCATGGCGCACACATTCTTGTGGGCACACCTGGTCGTATTCTTGATCACCTAGAGAAAGGCCGCATTGACCTGTCTGAGCTGAACACACTTGTGTTAGATGAAGCGGATCGCATGCTAGAGATGGGTTTCCAAGACGCTTTGGATGCTGTGATTGAAGCGGCGCCAAAAGAACGCCAAACTCTGCTATTCAGTGCGACTTTCCCTAAACAGATCAAATCTGTTGCAGACCGCATTATGCGCAATCCAGAAATGGTGAAGGTTGAATCAACACACGATCACTCAAGCATCCAACAACACTTCTACAAGTTAGAAGGTTCTGAAGCTCGTGATGACGCTCTAGAGTTGCTGTTACTTCATCACCAACCGGAGTCTGCGGTTGTGTTCTGTAACACTAAGAAAGAAGTGCAGAACGTAAACGATGAGCTAAGCCACCGCGGTTTCAGTGTTATCGAACTTCATGGTGACATGGAACAGCGTGAACGTGACCAAGCTTTGGTTCAGTTCTCAAACAAAACCATCTCGATTCTAGTGGCGACAGACGTTGCGGCTCGCGGTCTTGATGTTGATAACCTAGATGCTGTGTTCAACTTTGAATTGTCTCGCGACCCTGAAGTTCACGTACACCGTATTGGTCGTACTGGCCGTGCAGGAAGCAAAGGCGTAGCGATCAGCTTTTTTAGTGAAAAAGAGATGTACCGTGTTGCTCAAATTGATGAGTACATGGACATGCCAATCGAGCCATCTGAACTGCCAGCAAAACCAATTGCTAAGCCGTACTACTCAAACATGGTTACCATCCAAATTGATGGCGGTAAGAAAGCTAAGCTTCGTGCTGGTGATATTCTTGGCGCACTGACGGGCCAAGGCGGCATTGATGGTAAATCAGTAGGTAAGATCAATCTGTTTGCAATGCGTGCTTACGTAGCGGTAGAAAGATCTGTGGCTAAAAAAGCACTGAACAAAATCGAATCAGGTAAAATGAAGGGTCGTCAATTCCGCGCCCGAATCCTGAAGTAATTCGAGACTGAATCCCTTTGCTGCGATATGTCTAATTAACGACATTGCTAATTAATGGCATTGCAGTAAAGGGTGTTCCACAAAATGCCACTTAAGTTTCTTATCTTAGGTTTATCGACCTAGTCCTCTATACCAAAGCATTATTCATCGGGTCTTATCGAATAAAGATCGTTGATATGTTTTCCTTCGCTAAGATACCAAGTCATCGCTTCCTGTCGATTGTGAACCAATATCGTGATTGTGGTTATTGAACCATCATCAAAATAACAAAGCTCATATTCTAAATCGCTTGGATGATCAGGAATAGCGGCCATAGCTTCCCTCCCAAATATCAATCATTTTAAATGCGTCAACCCAACTCATTTATAGGGCTCGTATCACGTAAAATGAGTAATAAAATCAAGTTACATCACTGCCATTAATTATTTTTAGTTTAATCATTTGCCTAAATAGCTAGATTAGCAAGTTTGGATCTCAATTTATCTCAAAGTTTTTACGACCACTGTTTATTAAGACTACTTTTATAAGAGCTAGAATTAGCGTTATAAAAACTGGGCTAACCTTAAAGGGATGAGTTAATCGGTTTGTGGCTTTGTTGAATGTCGTGAGAGGGTAGAATGAGAAAGTGCCGGTGGTTAGTTTTAGTGATCTGTTTTCTATTTACTGGGTGCGGGACCAAGTTCGCCTATAACAATATAGGTTGGTTTGTCGTTAGCTATATAGAAGATTTTGTTTCCCTCTCAAATAGCCAAGAATCAGAGCTTGAAGAGCGATTAGATATATTACAAAAATGGCATAAAGAAACTCAGCTACCTCTGTACATCTCGCAATTAGAAGCGATTCAAAACGTAGATCGGTCGGATATGAATCCCGCTTTTATTGTGGGCCAAAGTGAACAAACGAAAGAGCATATTCGCACAATCGTCAATAAGTTCGCTCCAGATATTTACGCCTTGAGTATGCAGCTTAGCCCTAAGCAAGACAGGGAGTTTTTAAAGAACTTTCGTGAAAAGCAGCAAGACTATTATGAAGAAAGGTTGTCGTTGAACGATGCCGATTCGAGAGAGCGATACCGAAGCAGAATAGAAGAGCGCGCAGAACGGTGGTTAGGTTCAGTATCGAAAGAACAAAAACAGATTATTTTGGCTTGGTCTAAAGAGTGGGTAAATACCAATAGCAGTTGGCGACAATATCAAAACAACACCTATCAAGAGCTAACGACGCTGATGGCAAAGAAGAGCGATCTGCATATTGCTCAGCCGATTATCATGAAGTTGCTTTTAAACAATGAAGCTTATTATCCTGATGAACTTGAGTCACAACTCAACCAAAATATGGAAACATCAGCCAAGTTTTTAGTAGATATGGCCGCGACCAGCAGTAACAAGCAGTGGGCGTATTTTATGAATGAGTTAGAAAGCCTCAAAGGAACGTTGGAGTCATTGCAAGAGTAGAGCGTTCTTTTTAAAGGCTAGCGGTCATTATCGAGCTAGCCTTTCATCAAACTGAATTTCGGAACCTAACCCCTGTTGCTCATCAGTAGTTTTGGAATCGAACCTTTGGCTGTCCTAGATATTTTCTGCATCAATTGAAAGCTTGGCTGTTGAATGCCGTGATCACTTTGCAATTCATCAATCATCAATAACCACAACCTTGCTGTCATTTCTGAATCGGCTAATGCTCTGTGGAAAGTGCCGTCGTTATCTATGCGCTTGAATCGAACTAGGTCGCCCAACTTATGGGTCGGAGCGTCTTGGATTAGCCGACGAGCAATCAACATTGAGCATGCAAACTGTCCATTGTAATCACGTCCAATATTGTCTAATTCTGCGTCGAGAAAGCGTTTATCAAACGAGGCATTATGAGCCACAAGCTGACTGCCTTGGATAAAGTCTGCAAACTCATCCATCACTTCGCTGCAACTGGCCGCAGTGCTTAACATACGGTTACTGATCCCGGTATAGCTTTCAATGAAGCCACTCACACGAAACCCTGGATTCATGAGTTGTTGGAAGGTGTCGACGACTTCGCCGTTAACGAGTTTTACCGCACCGATCTCAATCGCTCGGTCGCCCATATTGGGTGATAAGCCTGTGGTTTCGAAATCGAGAACGATAACGGAATCTGCGGAGTTTGGAGCCATCGTGTTTCCTAATTGCTGTTTGGTAGTATCGCTTTGTATGGGGCGTTTGGTGTTGCTATGGGTAAATCAGTTATTTGCTATTGCTGATAGTAAGTTCAGTGTAACCCGTCGAATCGTCATGCTCTCTGTTGAAGGTCAAGGTATCGTAGCGGTGAACAATCAATTCAGCCGTGGTCGCGATAATCGTCCCTTCAAGCAAATGCCCACCAATTACATTGCCATTCTCATCAGCAACGGAGATATGAATATGCTGGTGGTTTGGGGTTAGCGTTGCCATCACCGAGACTATTTCGAACGGAGCTTGAACTAGCTTGGTGTTGTTGGCATTAGCTAAGCGAATATTGAGTTGAGAAACACATCCGACACAAGACGCAATAGAGCCCGCGGAGATATTGTGCGCTGTCACTAGCCTCTGGATCTCAAGCTTTAGGTCTTGGCCGCGGGTTAATCTCGTTGCGATAGGAGTAATCATCTCATACCTCTGTTTTATCTGTGTATCAAAGAACAAAACGAAGCCGCATAGGGCTTCGTTTTATTTTCATTTTGGCTAATGCGACTTTTCTTTTGGTTAATGCAACTTTGCATTTTCTGTCGCTGAAATTACTTAGTCTTGTTGCTGTTCTCTTTTCTTCTTAGGAACGAAGTTCAATACTGAGATTGGCACTTCTTTGCGTGGTTCGAAACCTTCAACAACGCGACGTTCAATCAAGTGACCCAGACGCTTTTCAATAATGCACAGGTTTTTGAAGTTATCTTTCGATAGGAAAGATATCGCTTCGCCAGACGCATCAGCACGGCCTGTACGACCAATACGGTGAACATAGTCGTCCGCTGGGAAAGGCATGTCGTAGTTTACTACGCGGCTTAGGTTGTCGATATCGATACCACGAGCAGCAACACCCGTCGCGACTAAGTACTTTAGACGACCTTTCTTGAAGTCAGCCAGAATCTTTTCACGAATCGCTTGGCTACGTCCACTATGGAAAGCTTCCGCTTGAATACCACGTTTCTCAAGTTGAGCAACCAACTTAGCAGCGCCGTGCTTGGTTTCGATAAAGATAAGCGCTTGGTCCCAGTTGCCTTCGGTAATCATGTGGCTCAATAGTGCTGACTTACGGTCTTTATCTACGGTAACTAACCATTGCTCAATGTTCGCTTTAGACGCATCTGTCTTGGCAATCGAAATCTCTTCCGCTTCGCTGATAGCACTTTTCGCTAGCGCGCGCACTGGCGTTGAAAGCGTTGCTGAGAACAGTAGATTTTGGATGTCTTGTGGTAGACGCGCGATGATCTTGTTGATGTCTTCAATGAAACCCATGTCTAGCATGCGGTCAGCTTCATCTAGAACCAGTACTTCCACTTCATCAAAGTGAACGGCACGTTGTCCGTACATGTCGATCAAACGACCTGGTGTTGCCACAAGAATATCCACGCCTTCAATAAGACGATCTTTCTGGTGTTGGTAAGACACGCCACCGTACATCGCTAGTGATGTTAGGTTTAGGAACTTCGCGTACTTAGTGATGTTCTGTTCAACCTGAACTGCCAGCTCACGCGTTGGTGTCAGGATAACTGCGCGGATACGTTTTTTACGCTGCGTTTCACCTTTGCTTAGCATTTCTAAGATAGGGAGAACAAAGCTCGCAGTTTTACCTGTACCTGTTTGTGCTGCAGCAATAAGGTTCTTACCAGAAAGAACAATCGGAATTGCTTTTTCTTGAATAGAGGTTGGCTTTTCATAGCCTTGTTTTGCAACGGCTTTAACAATAGGTGAGCTTAATCCAAGCTTGGAAAATGGCATAAGTTTCTCGGTATGATTTGGCTAAATAGCGATGGAAAGGTTTAACAATCTTATACAAGGATAAGATTAATGGCGGCATTCTACCATGTTGCTTGCTCACCGCTAGTCACATGCACATAAAAAAATCCAGTGTCGACAAGGCACTGGATTTTTAGTTTTGGTTGATCGCGATCTAGCTTTGCTTTATCGAAAGCGCTTAAGCGATCTCAATCTTCTCAGCTTGGTTCTGCTCTACCATTGATAGTGCTAGCGCTTCTGCGGCCTTAATGCCGTCGATACCAGCAGACAGGATACCGCCTGCGTAGCCTGCACCTTCACCAGCCGGGAAGAAGCCCTTAAGGTTGATGCTTTGGAAGTCTTTGCCACGTTTGATGCATACAGGAGAAGACGTACGTGTCTCAACACCGGTAAGTAGGCCGTCTGGCGTAGAGAAACCTTTGATCTTCTTCTCGAACGCTGGGATTGCTTCACGAATCGCTTCGATAGCAAAATCAGGCAGCGCTTTTGAAATATCAGTCAGGTGGATACCCGGCGTGAATGACGGTTGTACTTCACCGATTGCACTTGGATCGCGACCTTTCAAGAAGTCACCGATTTTTTGAGCTGGTGCATCGTAGTTTTCACCACCAAGAACATAAGCGCCGCTTTCTAGTTCACGTTGTAAACGGATACCAGCCAGTGCGTCACCTGGGTAATCACGCTCTGGGTCGATACCTACAACGATCGCGCTGTTTGCGTTACGTTCTGCACGAGAGTATTGGCTCATGCCGTTCGTTACTACGCGGCCTTCTTCAGACGTTGCAGCAACCACAGTACCACCTGGGCACATACAGAAGCTGTATACAGTGCGGCCATTCTTACAGTGGTGAACGAGTTTGTAGTCCGCAGCACCTAGGATTGGGTTGCCTGCGTTCTTACCGAAACGAGCTTCATCGATCATCGATTGCTTGTGTTCGATACGGAAACCAACAGAGAAAGGCTTCGCTTCCATGTAAACGCCACGATCGTACAGCATTTCAAACGTGTCACGAGCACTGTGGCCAACAGCCAATACCACGTGACGAGATTTGATCTCTTCACCGTTAGAAAGCGTTAGGCCAGTGATTTGACCATCTTCCATATGAACGTCGTCAACACGAGTGCTGAAACGGATTTCGCCACCAAGTTCAATGATAGAAGCGCGCATCTTTTCGATCATCGTAACCAGTTTAAAGGTACCGATGTGCGGCTTACTTACGTATAGAATTTCTTCTGGTGCACCCGCAGCAACGAACTCTTCAATTACTTTACGGCCGTAGTGCTTTGGATCTTTAACTTGGCTGTACAGCTTACCGTCAGAGAAAGTACCTGCGCCGCCTTCACCAAACTGTACGTTTGATTCTGTGTTCAGCGTACGCTTACGCCAGAAACCAAAGGTATCTTTCGTACGCTCACGAACTTCTTTACCACGCTCAACGATGATTGGGTTGAAACCCATTTGAGCAAGCACTAGGCCAGCGAATAGACCACATGGGCCAAAACCGATAACCACAGGGCGCTCAGTTTGGTTCTCAACCGCTTTAGCAACAAACTTGTACTCCATATCAGGAGTCACTTTTACGTGCGGGTCGCTAATGAATTGTTCTAACAACTCAGCTTCGTTTTCAACGAGAACGTCAAGCGTGTAGATAAGTAAGATCTTTGATTTCTTACGAGCATCGTAGCCACGTTTAAAGATATTAAAAGAGAGTACCTGATCAGAGTTAATACCAAGTTTCGCTTCAATAGCGTCTTGAATAGCAGACTCTTCATGGTCTAGTGGGAGTTTAATTTCGGTTAAACGTATCATTTCGATGTCTCGTTTTTATAGGTGTCTTAGCTAGATCGTTTCTTAATACAGAGTTTGATGGAAACGCTGATGTTCAAAGAAGCGATAAGCTCACAATGGCGCGCATTTTACGAGAAATTGATTTATCTGTCATACTAATTTGGAAACATGGAGCAAATAGACACGATATTAGAGCCGTATGATGTTGAATTTTGCTTTGGGATGAGTATTATCCCCATTCTTCAATTTTGACTAACTTATAGAGCAGAGCATCATGGCATTTGTCGTAGGCGATAATTGTATTCAATGTAAATACACAGACTGTGTGGCAGTGTGCCCCGCAGATGCGTTCCATGAAGGCCCAAATTTCATGGTAATCAACCCAATCGAATGTATTGATTGTGGTTTATGTGTACCTGAATGTGATGCTCAAGCGATCTTCCAAGAAGATGAGCTACCAGAAGATCAAAAAATCTTTATCGAAGTGAACGCAGAGCTTGCCGAAATCTGGCCGGTACAAACGGAAGTAAAAGCACCAATGGATGACGCTGAGAAGTGGAATGGTGTCGCTGATAAGTTGGCAATGCTAGAAAAGTAATTGTTGAAAAGAACTTAGATAATAAGGCGTACTGATTTAATCAATACGCCTTTTTTAATATTTGAACATTGTCGATTGGCTAGTTAGCTTAGAGGTCTAGCTATGCTGACGACGCATGTTGTCGAGAATAATGCCTGTCGCCATTGCAACGTTCAAAGACTCTGCGCCACCGAATGCTGGAATCGTAATCTTATCTGTCACGTATTTAGCGGCGTGTTCACGAATACCGTGAGACTCGCTGCCCATCAGCAAAATGCCATTTGCAGTGAAGTCAGTCTTATGAACACTTTCGCCTTCCAAAAATGCACCGTAAACCGGTAGATTCGCTTGCTCTAAGTAAGCTGGTAAGTCAGTTTGACTTACGTGTACTCGGCCAAAGCTGCCCATAGTCGCGCTGATAGTTTTAGGGTTGTATGGGTCTGCGCAATCACTGCTCGCAACGATATGCTTGATGCCATACCAGTCTGCTACGCGAATAATCGTACCTAGGTTGCCAGGGTCTGAAACGCCATCAAGTGCAATCATCAGTCCTGTCGCTTCTGGTAGTTCAAACGTTGGGATCTCAACAACCGCAATCGCTGCATTGTTACTTACCAAAGTGCTCGCTTTGGTTAGGTCATCCAGTGAGGCTTCAACACAATCAAACTCAATCAGTGATGCGTGATTTTCAGATAAGAAATCAGCGGTAGCAAAGACGTTCTTCACGACTAAGTCACTATTGAACAGCTCAAGAACGTTCTTTTCACCTTGAACTAGAAACAGGCCGTGGGCTTTACGTTGTTTCTTTTGGCCCAAAGCACGAAGGAGTTTTAATTGGTTTTTTGAAATCATGTTTTTATCCTAGATATAAGCCCGCGCATTATAGAGCAAAGGTTAGCGAACCAAAAGCGTGATGACTCAATGCGATCTACATAAAAAGCAAAAGCAACTCACTTAAAAAAGAAAAGCGCACTAAATAGCGCGCTCTTATGGGATTTACTCACCTAAGTTAAGCTGAACTGACAGCCTAATACGGAGCAGGATAGCGTTTAAATACTGTGTTGATATCAGTCAGGATCTCTTCTGATAGCGGTTTACTAAAAGCGGCTACGTTCTCTTTTAATTGCTCCATGGTCGTTGCACCGATGATGGTGGACGTCACCCCATCAACTTGATTACACCATGCCAATGCCAGTTGGCTCGGAGTAAATCCATGAGCGTTTGCTACTTCAACATAGCCTTTAACCGCTTCGTTGGCAGATTCAGTGTCACGGAAAATGCCTTTACGTTGCATGTAAGTCCAACGGCTGCCTTCCGGTCTTGCGCCATCAATGTACTTTCCACTCAACATGCCTGCAGCTAAAGGTGACCATGGCAGGTAAGCTACATCTTCATGCACACAGTTCTCAATCAGATATGGCCAGTCTTTTGCGTGCAGCAAGCTAAATTCATTCTGAATCGAAACCATACGTGGCAAATCGTGTTTCTCGCTCAGCTTGAGGTATGTGTTAATGCCCCAAGTAGAATCATCTGAAAGCCCGACATGGCGAATTTTCCCCGCCTTAATGCAGCTTGCCAGTGCTTGTAGGATTTCCAACATCTCAGCTTCATGCTGCTTTCGGTCAATATCACTGAATCGAATGTGATTCGGGAAATGCTTACCAAAGTGAGGCGTTGTACGATTTGGCCAATGAAGTTGGTAAAGGTCGATATAGTCTGTTTGTAGGCGTTTTAATGATGCGTCAACGGCTGCGATCACCGCTTCACCCGTTATCGGGCCGCCATCTCGAACCCAAGGAAGCCCTGGCCCGGCAATTTTGCTCGCAATGATCAACTCTTGTCGACGCTGTGGGTTACGCGATAACCAGTTACCAATGATCGCTTCTGTTTTTCCGTAGGTATCTGGAGAAGGTGGAACCGCGTACATCTCTGCAGTATCGATAAAGTTAATACCTTGGCTTAATGCGTATTCGATCTGTTGGTCGGCTTGCTGTTGCGTATTTTGTAGCCCCCAAGTCATGCTGCCAAGACAGATACGGGAAACGGGAATTTGACTACTTCCTAGCTTTGAATATTCCATTGAATTCGGGGTTCCTGTGGTTAGGTTCTCTGGTACTCGCATTATAGTTTTGAAAAGAGGGCGAGTGAGGAATGAAAACGAATATGAATTATTAGCACAAAATGACACGACAAGGTATGGCATCGGGGAGTTTAGTGAGTCATTTCTCAGCGCTGCAAGCTAGTGTGTGCAATGCGTGAAAATACATTCGCGAGAAACTATGAGCCAATTGGTGATCGAGAAGTGAAGAACAACAAGCAATGAGCGAAGGTTTAATGTTCAGCTTGTTTGGGAGTGGGGGAGAGGAGAACAGATCAAAAATAAAAAAAAGCTCTACCGGATAGAGCGTAGAGCTTTTTTATAGGGGTCTTAATAGTGCTAGGTATTCATTGAGTTACGAGGTCGCGTTTGTGTCTAATCCACCCTGGATCTGCGCCTGTCTTAGAGCTTCCTGCCTTTGAACTTCTTTCTCAGTTAATACTGGTCGAAGCGTTTCCTCAGAGGCTTGAGGAGAGAAAATGAAATATTTATTAATCGTCATAACTGTGTCTCCGTGTAACGTATGACAGATTCTGCATCAAGGATAAATTGTGATCATCATCCACTTTGTACTTTTGTTAGGCTGAGAGCGGAGGGCGTAGAATGCGTACAAAGCGATCTCTTATCATCCGTATGCAATGTTGAACTGACGAAACCCTCTGTTTTCAAGTATAGGAAGCGCATCTAATTTCGCACAATAATGATTTAGAGCAATTACATACATGGTCAGGGGCGTAAGATGAAAACCCTCGCTACTGACTCTGTGCTCGTATTTATTTAACGATGTATCACTTATCGACATAATAATTAAGTCAGTAAATCAATTACTTAATCCATGGTGAGATGAATTATGGAAAAGCTTGTAGAACGTTTTCTGAATTACGTTACTTTTGATACCAAATCCGATCCTTCTAATCAGCAATGCCCAAGTTCACCGGGTCAAATTACCTTTGCTGAAGCCTTAAAGTTAGAATTGGTGGCATTAGACTTAGTTGATGTGTCTTTAGATGACAATGGATACTTGATGGCGAAACTGCCGTCGAATGTCGATTACGATGTGCCTGCGATTGGCTTTGTGGCGCACATGGATACCGCTCCTGACGCATCAGGCGCCAACGTGAAACCACAAGTGATTAAAGATTACCGAGGTGGAACGATTGAATTAGGGGAAAGTGGCGAGAGTTTGAACCCAAGCCAGTATCCAGATCTTGATTCTTTACATGGTCACGACCTGATTACGACTGACGGCACAACTCTGCTTGGTGCCGACAACAAAGCGGGCATCGCTGAAATCATCAGTGCAATTGCTTACCTGAAAGCGAATCCAGACATCAAACACGGCGACATCTGCATTGGTTTCACGCCGGATGAAGAGATTGGTCGCGGTGCGAACCTGTTTGACGTTGAAAAATTTGGCGCCGAGTGGGCGTACACTATCGATGGTGGCCCAGTAGGGGAGTTGGAATTTGAGAACTTCAATGCCACGAGCGCCGATGTTATCTGTCATGGCGTGAACGTTCACCCGGGCACCGCAAAAGATAAAATGGTGAACTCGATGAACATTGCAGCGCAATTCCAATTGATGATGCCTGCGCAAGAAACACCAGAGTGCACAGAAGGTTATGAAGGCTTCTACCACCTGAAATCGGCGGAAATGGGTGTGGCTCGCTCTGAACTGGGATACATCATCCGTGATTTTGAACGTGAGGGTGTAGAAGCGCGTAAAGCATTCATGCAGCAGAAAGTCGATGAGCTGAATGAGCGCCTTGAGAAAGGCCGTGTTGAGCTGGTGCTAACCGATAGCTACTTCAACATGAAAGAGATGGTTGAACCGCATCAACATATTATTGAATTGGCCAAGCAGGCGATGATTGAGTGCAATGTCGAGCCAATGGTTAAACCAATCCGAGGTGGTACAGACGGTGCTCGCTTATCTTTCATGGGGCTACCATGTCCGAATATCTTTACTGGCGGTTACAACTTCCACGGTATTCATGAGTTCATTACCATTCAAGGCATGGAGCAAGCGGTAAAAGTGATTGTTGAACTGTCACAACGTACAGCAACGCATTACCAAAAATAGAACATCAGAGCGTTATATCTCTTTGTATTTTTGAGAGTATTCAATAATACTCTCTTTAAGCATAAGGGAGTACGCGATGAAAAAGTTAGTTTTACTTTGCACCCACTTAGCCGTGGGTGCTGTTGGTTTTGGGCTAGGCGTTTACGCATTGCCTATCTTGATTGAGCCTGATTCTCCTTCCTCAAGTTCTGTTGAAGCGATCAGTGAGCAGGCTATCTACACGGGCGAGTTCACTAAAGATCGACAAGACAGTGACTTCTTGCACTGGGGAGAAGGCATCGTCTCAGTATCCGAAAGTGCGATCGCTTTTGAAGGTGAATTGGCGCCGGGACCTGATTACAAGGTTTATCTCTCGCCTAAGTTCATTGAAACCGAGCACGCTTTCAATGACAGCAAGAACGAGTTATTGAGAGTCGGAGATGTGAAAACATTCGACCGCTTTATGGTTGAGCTTCCCGAAGGTACTGATCTTAATCGATTTAATACGGTTGTGATTTGGTGTGAAACTTTTGGCCAATTTATTACTTCTGCCAAGATAAAATGATAGCCTTACCAATAGCTGATTTAGGCACGTAAAAAAGCGCTCTATTTTTGAGCGCTTTTTCATAGCGAAGTCTCCGCTAATCGTTGTAAAGCTCGTCGTTGTAATGCTAAGGAATAAGTAATGGAAAAAGTGTGGCAAGTAATTGATTTTCTACTCGCTCATAAGTTTATTTTTAGTGCGTTGATTATCACTATTATTTTAATCATTCGCCGAATCACCTTATCTCAAATAAGAGGTGATGTTGCTTTCCTTAGTGAAGACCAACGTAACTGGATGTCACGAACCAAAAACGGCACATTCGCGATTATTGTTGTGACGTTATTTGTGCTGTGGAAATCCGAAATCAGCGAGTTTGCGCTATCTGTCACGGCCATTGCTGTTGCGATAGTAGTGGCTTCAAAAGAGATCATTTTGTGTTTCACCGGTTCTATTCAGCGTGCGAGTTCTCGTTCATTTAGAATCGGCGACTGGATCGAAGTGGGTAAAATCAGCGGTGAAGTGATTGAGCACAATCTGATGGCGACCGTGATTCAAGAAATCGATTTGTATCATGGGCAATATCACTTCACTGGCAAGACAGCCACGCTGCCTAATAGCATGTTCTTCACTTATCCGGTTAAGAACCTCAACTTCATGAAGCGTTATGTTTATCATAACTTTTTTGTGACGGTGAAAGACTTTGTAAACCTATACCCTATGCTGTCGGGTCTTATTGTGAAAATTGAAGAGCATTGCGAAGAGTTTATCGATGTTGCTCGCCGTTACAACGGTGTGATCGAAAAGCACGCTGGTGTTGACCTTCCGGGTTCTGAGCCTCACATCCATATCACAAGCAGTTCGACAGGTGAGCAAGAAGTCCATTTTATGATTTTCTGTCCAACCGAGAAGGCGGTTCATCTAGAGCAAGAGATTCGTAAAGATTTCATGGAAGCATACGCTGAAGCATTTCCTGTCAGTGCTTAATCCTGCAGTCCGCTGAGCCCCAAACAAAAGAAAGCCGAGAGCGATAATATCGACTCTCGGCTTTTTTGTTCTAACTATCTGTTCGTTTAATCTAGGTCAGCCAGTGGCAACCAATCGACTTTTACGCCTGCTTGTTCAAACATATCTTGGCTCACTTTGATTTTGTCTCCCCAGCGAGAAAGAAAGTCTTCACTTTGCTCTGGGCAGTGAACCGCAGAAATACCGGTTTGGATGATTTTCGCTGCGCAGTTTGGGCAAGGGAAATGCGTCACCCAGATCTCACAACTGTCCAAATCACGCTTGGCGAATAAGATCGCATTTTCTTCAGCGTGAAGTGTCTTGAGGTACTTCATCTCTCTGTCATCAGTATCCGCACTATCAGACACGCCATGTGGGTAGCCATTAAAACCAACAGAAACAATGCGGTTGTGCTTAGTGATTACGGCGCCGACTTGAGTTGAAGGATCTTTACTCCAAGAACCGACCAATTCCGCCATTTGATAGAAACGTTTAGCCCATTTTGAAATCATGAGAATTCCTTAACAATTAAATGTGAATGCTTATCTGTCTGACAATACATTATGTTAGACAATATCCATAGAGAACAAAAGCTGAGAGATTGATTTACTTAGGAATTGTAGCGTGTTTGTAATCACTTTATAAGCACTTGGTTTCAATTAACATATTGATACACTTTGGCCAGTTATAATTGATATTCCTCGGACAATGGTAACAGAGGTGTTACGTAAATTTTATGCTGTTCAAATACTAATAAGTGACGGTATAACCATGCGTAAAAAGTTGATCCTTACTGCTCTTGCAAGCTCTCTTATTCTTGCTGGATGTGGGCAAGATGCTCAGAATGCCAAGCAAGCGCCTTTACCTCTCGTAGCTGTACAGGATGTTAGCGTCGTTTCTCACCAACAAAGTAAGTCGTACATCGGTCGTATTGAAGCCGTTGAAGACACGGCAATTACTGCACAAGTTTCTGGCTACCTGCAAAGCCGCCATTTCAAAGAAGGCCAAATGGTCGAGAAGGGGCAATTGCTTTACTCAATTGAGCCTTCATCATTTGAAGCAGAAGTAGCAAGCGCGAAAGCGGCTGTTGCTCAAGCGAATGCCAACCTTAAAAAAGCCGAACTTGATTTCAATCGTGGTAAGAACCTACTTCCTAAGGGCAGTATTTCTCAATCTGAATTTGATGCATTAACGGCAAACCTATTAGGTTCTCAAGCACAGTTAGAAGCAAGCCAAGCTCAGTTAAACGCCGCGAATGTCCAACTTTCTCACACCAAAATTATCGCGCCTTTCTCTGGAAGAATCAGTGACACTAAAGTAAGTAAAGGTGACCTAGTTTCACCGTCTTCAGGTGTTCTGACAACTTTGGTTAGCCTAGACCCAATCCATGCATCGTTCAGCATCAGTGAGCGTGAGCGTATTGAGTTAGGTATGGACCGAATTGAAGGTGACGGCAGCAGCGATTCTGATCGTGTTGAAGTGCAAATCATGCTTGAAAATGGCGAAGCATTCGAACATCTAGGTCAGCTCGATTTCTTGGGCAACCGTATCAACCTAAACACTGGTACGATCGCGATGCGCGCTATTGCCGATAACCCAGACCAGCAATTGCTTCCTGGTCAGCACGTTCGTGTTGATCTGCGTGAGAAGCAATCTATTGATGTCGTAACCATTCCTCGCCGCGCGGTTCAAACCGACCTTGAAGGCGACTTTGTTATGGTGTTAGTTGAAGGCGAAGCTGCTCCTGTGGCTGAGCGTAGAAACATCGAAATGGGTCGTCAGGTTGAAGGTGGTGTGATTGTTCATTCTGGATTAGAGAAAAACGACGCAGTCATCACTCAAGGCCTACAGCGTGTACGTAATGGTATGTCTGTTCGTATTCAAGCTTCTGCTGAACAAGCTGAGTAAGGGGACTATTTATGTTAAGTCGTTTCTTTATTCAAAGGCCTAAGTTCGCCCTTGTTATATCCATAATCTTAACGCTGGCGGGTGCGATTTCTCTCGCTATCTTGCCAGTGGCTGAATATCCAAAAATTAGTCCACCGTCGGTCAGTGTGTCGGCATTCTACACGGGCGCAAGTGCTGAAGTGGTGGAACAGGCGATAGCCGACCCCATAGAAACGTCGGTTAACGGCGTTGAAGATATGATCTACATGTCTTCTAAAAGCGCTAACGATGGTTCATACAACCTTAATGTGACCTTTGATGTTGGTACTGACCCAGATATGGCTCAGGTCAACGTTCAGAACCGAGTTGCTCAAATCGAATCGAAGCTTCCGCAAGAAGTTCGAATGGTGGGTGTCACCGTTAAAAAGCGTTCACCAGACCTTTTGATGGTATTGAACTTCTATTCGCCAAACGGTGAGTACGACGATCAATTCTTGATCAACTACGTTAACCTAAACATTAAAGACCAACTGGCTCGTGTGAAGGGCATCAGTGAAGTTAACGTGTTGGGTGGTGGTGAATACGCGATGCGTGTTTGGTTAGATCCTGAGAAAATGGCTAACCTCAATATCACCACTTCAGACGTGAATCGCGCGTTGGCAGAGCAGAACGTTCAAGTTGCTGCAGGCCGTATTGGTGCTGCACCTTATAACAACGCACAAGAAGTGCAGTTCAACTTGGTAACAAAAGGCCGATTAGAAACAGCTGATGAGTTTGAAAATGTTGTTCTTCGTGCAACTCAAGACGGTTCAACGGTTTACTTAAAAGACATTGCACGTGTTGAGCTTGGTAAAAAGTTCTACGACGGTAATGGTAAATACCGTGGTCAAGATGCGTCGATCGTAACGCTGTCACTTCAATCAGACGCTAACGCGTTGGAAAGTGGCAAAGCTGTGATGGCGATGCTGGAAAACTTAAGCAAGAACTTCCCAGAAGGCGTGGCGTATGAAGCAAGTTACGACACTACACTGTTTGTTGCTGAGTCGATCAAAGGGGTAGTAAAGACCTTAATCGAAGCCATCTTGCTGGTTATTGCGGTAACGTACCTGTTCTTGGGTAGTGCGCGTGCAACCTTGATTCCTGTAGTTGCGATTCCGGTATCTTTGATTGGTACGTTTGCCATCATGCAGATGACGGGTTTCACCATCAACACGGTAACCCTGTTTGGTTTGATACTAGCGATTGGTATCGTAGTAGATGATGCGATCTTGGTTATCGAGAACGTTGATACCACAATGGCTAAAGACCCAACCATTTCACCGCGTAAAGCCACGCTTATTGCGATGAAAGAAGTAACGGGGCCGATCATTACGTCGACCTTGGTTCTACTTGCGGTATTCATCCCTGTTGCAATGCTTCCTGGTATTACTGGCATCATGTACCGTCAGTTCGCTCTGACTATCTGTATCGCGGTTGTTATCTCTTCAATTAACGCATTAACGCTATCACCTGCATTGTGTTCACTGGTTCTTAAGCAGGGTGGTGGTAACACGGCGCGTTGGTACCAAGCATTTAACCGTGGTCTAGAGTCTGTTACTAACAAATACGGTCAAGTGGCTGGCTTCTTAGTTAAGAAAGGCGTTCTGCTGTTCACTTTCTTCTTTGTGGCTTTGGCGGCTGTGACTTATTTTGCGAAGACAACGTCTACGGCGTTTGTACCTCAAGAAGATAAAGGCATTTTGCTGGTTAACGTTCAGCTTCCTGACGCGGCATCCTTGTCTCGAACCGAAGAAGTGACTAAGCAGCTGCTTGAAATGGTTGAACAAGAGCCGGGTGTTGATGGCGTAACACTGGTTAACGGCTACGCATTTATGACGGGCGCTTCTGCGTCGAATGGTGCGTCAATGTTCATCAAGCTTCACGATTGGGACATGCGTAATGCACTGGATGGTCAACACTCTGCTCAGGCTATCTCACAGCGTATTAATGGTCGTGCTGCGACTGAACTTCCTCAAGCTGTCGTGTTTGCGATGGGGCCTCCTGCAGTTCCGGGCATGGGGGCCGCGTCTGGTTTCGAGTTTGTACTTGAAGATACGCTAGGCCGAAGCCGTACTGATCTTGCTATGGTGATGAATGACGTGATAGCTGAGGCGAGCAAACAGCCTGAGATTTCACACACATTCAGTACTTTCCGTGCGAACGTACCTCACTACTATGTCGATATTGACCGTGAGAAAGCGCAGCAATTAGGTATTCCGTTGTCGGAAATTTTCCAAACACTACAAGGTAACCTTGGTTCGTTGTACGTGAACGACTTCACCATGTTTGGTAAGAACTTCCGCGTAACCATGCAAGCTGACAGTGAACACCGTAGCAGCATGGACGACCTACAACGATTCCACGTTCGTTCGTCTAATGGCGAGATGATCCCGTTAAGCACATTGGTGACTTACGACCAGATCTTTGAACCAGATGTAGCATGGCGTTACAACATGTACCGCAGTGCCGTGATTCAAGGTCAACCTGCAGAAGGTTACTCAAGTGGTGATGCGATTGCGGCAATGGAACGCGTAGCTGCAGAAGTATTGCCTCAGGGGTATCAGTACGAATGGACAGGCATGGCTTACCAAGAAGTACTAGCAGGTAACCAAGCGATCTTTGCTTTCGCACTGGCTCTGATCTTCATCTACCTGTTTATGGTGGCTCAATACGAGAGTTGGACAATTCCGATTGCGATTATCCTCGTGGTACCTGTCGCAACCTTAGGCTCCTTCTTGGCATTGAATCTAACGGGCACTCCGCTGAACCTTTATGCACAAATAGGTTTGGTTCTCTTGATAGCCTTGGCCGCGAAGAACGCAATCTTGATTGTGGAATTCGCAAAGGTAGAGCGTGAAGAGAAAGACGCACCGATTGAAGATGCGGCGGTGAAGGGCGGTACTTTACGTTTCCGTGCTGTGAACATGACGTCTTGGTCGTTCATCTTAGGTATCTTCCCGCTTATCTTTGCTGCGGGCGCAGGTCACGTGAGTCAGAACTCTTTGGGTATTTCACTGATCGGCGGCCTGTTATGTGTGTTACTGGCGGGTACGTTCCTAATCCCTGGCTTCTACGCATTCGTGCAACGTAAGCGTGAGAAAGCACACGGTGGTAATACCAAGCTGGTTCCGCTTGATGACGAATAGGGGATTGAGTGTCTTGTAAGATTCGTCTCTTACAAGACCAACCCTCGGAAAACTAATTCCTTGTAAAAACTAAGGTTTAGCATTGCGCTAAGCCTTTTTTTATTCCACTTATGAATAAAAACGCCTTTTATATAAACAAATGTTTGTCATGTGATAGAGCTAACACTCTAATTTGGGTTTTGTAATAAAATGATGTTTTATTGGTAAGTGTATGTTTAATATGATTTTAACAAGGTTCAGCTAACGGTTGTATGCTCGAAAACATTTGCACAATAGTGTGAAGTGTTTCAAAATTACGAAGTTATATTGAAATTTTTTGTGCATTGAGGTTCTTATGAAAGTCATTGATTTATTTAAACACCGAGGCGATAGCATGTCTTCGCAACACTCAGAGTTTATGCAATGGATGTCTCCAGCTCTTAGAGATTACTGGGGCGACTTTCTTAATCGTACGCAAAATAGCCATTTCTTTGCGTGGGTTCGTGATCACCACAAACCTGCTGTCAATGAAGATGCACCAGAGATGCCGGTGGAACAGCCGATCGTACTTAAGCCAGAAGCACAACTTGTGTTTGATGAGCTTAATCAACAGATCGGTGAAGTCATCCATACTGGCGACTGGATCAATGTAAGTCAAGACCGTATTAACCAGTTCGGCCTTGTTACTGAAGATATGCAGTGGATTCACACTGAGCCTGAAAAAGCGGAAACAGACTCTCCGTTCAAAACAACCATCGCACATGGTTTTTTAACTTTATCTCTGCTTCCTCGATTGACTGACAGTGTTGACCCTGACAAGTCTCAATTCCCAACAGCGAAGATGGTCGTAAACATTGGTCTTAACCAAGTACGTTTCCCATACCCTGTTAAATCGGGCAGTAATGTTCGTGCTAAAAGTACGCTAACAAAAGTAACGCCAATTAAGAAAGGCCTAGAGATTGAACGCGAAATTCGCGTCGAAATCGAAGGTATTCGTCGTCCTGGCGCTGTGATCGTTTCAGTGATTCAACTTCACTTCTAAACGAACCATATAGATTCCAAAAAAAAGAGAGAGCTTAATGCTCTCTCTTTTTTTTCATAAGATAAAACTCACTCACTTATTTAATGCGAGTGTAGCCGTACTCTTCGATAAGGTCTTGCCCTTGCTTTGACTTCACGAACTTGATGAAGTCTTTGCTCTCGTCAGAAACTGAGTCTGTCTTGTGCAGCAACAAGAATGGGCGAGCCAATTCATAGCTGTGGTTAGCAATGTTCTTAGATGTTGGCTCTACGCCTTCAAATGTAATTGCTTTAATCGAACGGTCGATTGAACCAACAGAGATAAAACCAATCGCGTGTGGGTTATGGTTAACAATCGTTTTAACCATGCTGTTGCTGTTTACAACCAAGTTATTTGGGTTGATGTCAGACACTAGACGGTCATTAATGATCTTCGTTAAACCAAGCAAGCTTTCGAAGCTATAGCGTGAGCCAGAAGACGCTTCGCGAGTGACAACTGCGATAGGCTGATCTGCGCCACCCACAGCTTTCCAGTTCGTGATTTTGCCTTTGTAGATATCGAACAGCTGCTCACGTGTAACGTTGCTTACAGCGTTTGAGCGGTTAGTTACTACAGCTAGGCCGTCAAAGGCAATTGGAAATACCTTCAACTTCTCGTCTTGTTCGCGGTCGGTTAAATAACGCGAGCTCATACCGATGTCAGAGACACCTTTATTAACCATGGTAATACCTGCTGTAGAACCAATGCCCTGAACCGCAATATAGTTATCAGGGTGAGTCTTGTTGTACTCCTCAGCTAATACATCCATCACTCGTGATACTGAAGTGGAGCCCGAAATAGTGGTTTCTTGTGCTAAAGCAGCATGAGAAGACAGGGCTAAGGATAAAAGAGAGGCAAGCGCGACTCGTAACATAAACAACTCCTAGTTAATAACATTTGTCGCATATGATAGGTCGGTTATATGACACTTTTGTGAAATTCCATACTCTCGATGTATAGCTGTTCGCTTGATGAGTCGTAGCTTTCTGGGTTTCCGAAAGCAAGATTCGTTTCTGGGAGCAGGGCAGGTATTTTGATTACGCTTGTTCGCTAAAATGTTTGTTGAGTCCTAAGCTAAGTAGAGGAATTCACTACTTAGAAGTTTCTATGAAGTTTCTATGAAGTTACAAGGGGTGTTATGTCCGTCATTCATATCGAGCTGAATCGTCTTTTAATTGGGGCCGAGAGGCTCTGTACATCTCGAAATCGAAGTTTACCTGTCGAGCTAGGCAAATCCCTATATGAAGAGTGTGAGGGTGGTGTGCTGTTTTCTCAGGCGCATTATCTACTCGACTCATCTCACAGTGATTATACAAACGAGATCGTCTGCGTGACTTTTGATGAGTCGCTGTCTTGTTGGTTAGTGATGGTGCCGCTTGAAGGGGATGTCGAAACCGACTCTGTGAATTGGGGGCCGTATCCGTACCTTCCTAAATCGAAGGATCTTGATGCTATTTTGGCGGAAATAGAAAAAGACCCTAAATCGTACTTCTGGTCATAGTCACTCTGTTTTCACGTTTGCTGGTGGCCTGCTCGCAAAGCTGAATCAATGAGTATCAAAACTCAACCACTGAATCCCAAAGCCAAATCATCTCATCCCACACCCAAGTGGCTTAATATTGAAGCCACTTGGTTTACACCAGTTCCCAACTAAGACGTCCACATCAATCTATCGCTTTGTTTCTTTAAACTTGCGGCTTTACGCTCTGCAGTTGTGCTTGTGCCACTAGCGATCGGAAGTCTTTTGGTGTTTTTCCGTGATACGTTTTAAAGGCCGTGCTGAAGTGAGCGGCACTTTTAAAGCCTGACTCATACGCGATTTGAGTGATCGACTTATCCGATGTTCTTAGCTGAGTGGCTGCATGAGCAATACGTTTTATCTTTAATAAGTTTGAGAACGACAGATCTTCAGCCGATAAGCGACGTTTAAGTGTAGCCGGTGACATTCCCATGTAACTGGCGAGCGTATCCAAAGAGATATTGTTTTCAATGTTTTGCTCGATGTAATGAATGACTCTTTGGGTCACGGTTAACCTTGAAGCTCGAGCAATAATAGCCAATAGAGCTGGGTACTGTTCCACCATCAAAGACAGCAAACTTAAGCCTAATTGAGTGAGTGCGTAGTCATTCTGAGTAGAAGAGTTGGCCAGTGACATGATGAGATCTTTCAACTGACAGAGCTCAGTATCCGTTTGATTGAACTTAATGTACTTGTCTGGGATTCGAGCGGACTCTAAATCGCTGAACTGATTAATGAACTTTTGAAAGATAGCCAAATCAAAATCTAAGCAGGTTGCGCTGAATTCGCCATTTTCAGTGTTAACCGTGATGTCTTTAATCTGACCAGAATTGTAAAGGGTGAAATCTCCCGCTTGCAACGAGGCTTGAGTACCATTGGGCAACACAAAAGAAATGCTGCCTTTCGACACTATAAAGATACCGTTTTTAGAAGCAGGATAACGTTCTCGTCTCCTGGGAATGAAGTTTCTGAACTGAGTAACTGTGATTGATGACATAGTGAGCTTCTTTGACGTTGTAAATTGATTGCTTATTGATTGTTTTTTTTAAGTATTGTTTAAGCATGAGACATTTACAAAAAAGGCGCTAATAATTAGCGCCTTTAGAAGTGAACCTTTGAAGCTTTTGACCTTGATAGCTTTGACCTTGAAAGCCGTAACCTTGAAAGCTGTAGCTGTTAAAGCCTTTAAGCTTCGGTTTCGTTTGTCGTTTCAGGCTCGCTAGGCAAGTCCGCAAATACTTGAGTAGGTTTTGCTACTAAGTTACGGTTTTCCTGATTAACTTCAGAGAGAACTACTTCTAAAACGTCTCCCAGTTTGTATACCATTTCTTTATCGATAGATACAGTACCCATATCACCGTTGCACTCTATTCTTTCTTTATTATTAAGAATGAGAGATCCAGGGATAAATGCAGCAGCACCATTTTCAAGTAAACGTACACGCATACCTGCACGGTTAATATCGAAAATCTCAGCTTGGAAACGAGTTTCTTCTGCTGGAGCATTGGCTAGAGTGCGAGCATACAACCAATCGCCAACATTGCGCTCAGCCATACCGTGGTGACGGCGGTGCAGGGCAAGTTCATCACCAATAGTTTCGTCTGGTGTTTGAATTGGCGCTTTACCTAAGATGTGTGCTTTAAGCATACGGTGGTTAATCATGTCACCGTATTTACGAATTGGAGAAGTCCACGTCGCGTAAATGTCTAATCCCATCGCGTAGTGCGGCGCAGGTTCATTGCTGATCTCGCTGTACGCTTGGAATTTACGAATACGGTTGTCGTAGTAGCTGTTGTCTAAAGAACCTAACCAACGACGCAGAGTAGCAAAACCTTCCAGAGATACGATCTGCTCTTCTGTAAACGGTGTTTCGGCTTCTGGATTAACCAGTTCTAGAACGTCTGTTAATTTCTCAGCTTTAAAACCAGAGTGACAGTTAAAGACACCTTGGTTAAAGCTTTCTTTTAGTACTCGGCCCGCACAGATGTTCGCGCTGATCATTGATTCTTCAACCAGCTTGTTTGCGCTACGACGCATGTCAGCGTGGATAGCGACAACATCGTTATCTTCGCTCAGTTCAAAGCGGTAGTCAGGGCGATCTGGGAACACAACAGCGTTTGCTGAGCGCCATTGTGAACGTGCTTGAGCAAATTGGTGAAGATCAGAAACAATTGCAGCAATCTCTTCTGATGGTTGCCATTTCTCTGATGCACCTGTTTCTAGCCAGTCTGATACGTTGTCGTAAGCAAGACGAGCATGAGATTTGATGTTTGCAGCGAAGAAGTTAATGTCATCACCGATAACGCCATCTTTAGATACCGTTACTGTGCAGCAAAGTGCAGGACGAACTTCGTTCTCGATCAGTGAACATAGGTTGTCAGCAAGATCACGAGGCAACATTGGGATGTTGCGACCAGGAAGGTAGATAGTGAAACCGCGCTCGCGTGCCACTTTATCCATCGCATCATCTGGAGAGATGTAAGCCGTTGGATCAGCAATTGCGATAGTCAGTTCAAAATCACCGTTCTCTTTCTTCTTCGCGTAAAGCGCGTCATCCATATCTTTTGTGCTTTCGCCATCGATAGTCACAAAAGGGACGTGCGTCATGTCTACACGTTCAAGATCGGCGTCATCGTTGATTAGCCAGTTGTCGATGCCTTCAGGCTCGCTGTTTGGTAGATCGTTTTGTGCCAGCGTTACCCACCAAGGTGCGATCTTGTCGTCAGCGTCTGTGATTTTTTCAGAGATTTGAGCCAAGAATCCGTTGTCACCTTTTAACGGGTGTTGAATGATATGAGCAACAACCCAGTCACCTTCTTTAAGCGTTTCAGGGTTTAGACCCTTCATTGCTTTCGCTTTAAGTTGCAGTTTTTTGAGCTGCGGGTGATCAGGAACAACGTTCAATCGGCCTTTGAAAAGCTTAACTCGTGCAATAAAGCGAGTAAGACCTTGTTCAACCAATTCCTCAGGCTCTGCTACTTCGCGCTCTTTCTCTGTGCGAATGATGGCAATCACCTTGTCACCGTGCACACATTTCTTCATGTACGGAGGCGGGATAAAGAAGCTTGTTTTGCTATCAACTTCGAGAAAACCAAAACCTTTTTCAGTGGCTTTGATGGTACCTTCCTTTTTAGGGAGGGTTTCTTGGATTTGCTGCTTGAGCTGAGCGAGTAGAGGATTATCTTGAAACATTTTGACTTTTATCTATCGAGGACAATTGAGCACACTATAATCATTGCGAGGCTTGATTACTACTTAAAGGCGAAGTGAGCGTTAATTAATTGCCCTCTTATTTAACTAGGTCAATTTGCTAGGAGATGGGTGCTGTGACGAGATATTCATCAAGTTTTGACGATATGATAACCAGTATTGATGTAAAAGCGAAAAATATGTGATGTATTTCAATTTTTTCTGGATTTTTTTATGCATTTAGGGAATAATCCGCCTCCCTTAGACGTCCCTAATGGCTTGAAGTGTTTTATTACTGCTTCGTAACTCTGAATGGAATCAGTATCTGATTGGATCAGTATTGGAATTGATAGAGCTCCCGGGACCTTTTGTTTACTTATATATAGTGGGATCCCAATGTCCGAATCTGTAATTCAATTTAATGAATTAGCCCTAAACGATAACATTCTTTCAGCTCTTGATAGCATGGGTTTCGTTTCTCCGACTCCAATCCAAGCAGCAGCTATTCCTCTTCTTCTTGAAGGCCGTGACGCACTAGGTAAAGCACAGACTGGTACTGGTAAAACAGCAGCATTCTCTCTGCCTTTACTTAACAAAATCAACCTGAACCAACACAAACCACAAGCAATCATCATGGCTCCTACTCGTGAGCTAGCGATTCAAGTTGCTGCGGAAATCAAAAACCTTGGCCGTGATATCAAAGGTCTTAAAGTTATTGAAATCTACGGTGGTGCTTCAATTGTTGACCAAATGCGTGCTCTAAGCCGCGGTGCTCACATTGTTGTTGGTACTCCAGGTCGTGTTAAAGACTTACTAACTCGTGACCGTCTACACCTAGATGAAGCACACACATTTGTTCTTGATGAAGCAGATGAAATGCTGAAAATGGGCTTCGTAGATGACGTTACTTGGATCCTAGAGCAAGCTCCAGAATCTGCACAACGTGTACTTTTCTCTGCAACTATGCCTCCAATGGTTAAGACTATTGTTGACCGTTACCTACGTAACCCGGCTAGAGTTGACGTTGCTGGTACTAACCACACAGTTGATAAAGTAGCGCAGAACTTCTGGGTTGTTAAAGGCGTAGAAAAAGACGAAGCAATGTCTCGTCTTCTAGAAACCGAAGAAACTGACGCGTCAATCGTATTCGTACGTACTCGTCAAGACACTGAGCGTCTAGCTGATTGGCTATCTGCACGTGGCTTCAAAGCTGCTGCACTGCACGGTGATATTCCTCAGTCTCTACGTGAGCGTACTGTTGATCACATCAAACAAGGTGTTATCGACATCCTAGTTGCAACTGACGTTGTAGCTCGTGGTCTTGATGTTCCACGTATCACTCACGTATTCAACTACGACATCCCATTCGATGTTGAATCTTACATCCACCGTATTGGTCGTACTGGCCGTGCTGGACGTAAAGGTAAAGCGATCCTACTAGTTCGCACTAACCAAATTCGCATGCTTCGCACAATCGAGCGCGTAACTAAGTCTCAAATGGAAGAAATTCAACTTCCTCTACGTGACCAAGTTGCTGCTGCACGTGTTGCTAAGCTTGGCGCTGAACTTGAAACTGAGAAAGAAAGCAAAGCACTAGAAAACTTTGCAGGTCTTATCTCTACTCTTCAAGAGTCTCTAGAAGTTGATGCTGCTACTCTAGCTGCAATGCTTCTTAAGCGTCAGCAAGGTAAGAGCCCACTATTCTACGTTGGCGAAGACCCAATGATCGCTGCTATTGAGCGTGATAAGAACCGTCGCAAAGAGCGTCGTGAAGATCGTGACAACGGCCGTGACGGTGGTGGTCGCAACTTCAATACTCAAGATTGGGATACTTACCAACTACAAGTTGGCCGTGAGCAAGGCGTTCAGGTTAAAGACATCGTTGGCGCACTAGCAAACGAACTTGGCCTAACTAAAGGTTCTATCGGTGCTATCAAGCTAGACCAAGGTTCTACTTACGTTCAACTGCCAAAAGCAATGAACTCTGAAACTGCTGGTAAGCTAAGCAAACTTCGCATTCGTCAAAAAGAAGCTGGCGCTGTAGTTGTTGATTTCAATGACTTCCGTGAGCCTCGTCGTGGCGGCGGCGGTCGTGATGGCAACCGTGGTGGCAACCGTGGCGGTCGTGATGGTGGCGGCTACCGTGGTAACCGTGAAGGCGGCAACCGCGAAGGTGGTAACCGTGAAGGCGGTCGTGGTGGATACCGTGGCAACCGTGATGGTGCTCGCGATGGTAACTCTGCTGGCGGACGTGATGGCGAACGTCGTTTCGACCGTAACCGTGGTGGCGATCACCGTGGTAACTTCCGTGGCGAACGTGGCCATGGTAACGGCAATGGCGGTGGTAACCGTGGTCGTCGTCCAGAGCGCAACGAAGGTTAATCAACCTGTCGCTTAGACGCTTTAGGTCTAGACACTGAATTTAAAAGCCGAGCGTAATGCTCGGCTTTTTTGTGCCTGTTATTTGAACTTAAGCTTTGGTTGGCTCGATATTCGTAGCTAACTTACTTTAATCAAGCTTCGTTCCTGTAACTATGCTTCGTCCATGAAACTAAGCATCGCGCCTAGAACGAATGTTAGTGCCAAAACTTAGCTGTATCGCGTTCTAAGCCTATACCAAAAGAACGTGCTACAAGATGCTGAAGCAAAGAGTGAAGGCTATCTAAGCGTCGTTACAGTGCATCTATTCGTAGAGTTGTGCTCGAAGGCAATCAAAATAAGATCAGATCACTATTCTCAACTTCAGTGAGCTTTTTGATGCAAACACTGAGCAATTGAGAAATCGAGCAAAAAGTTATCGGTAATGATAAGCAGACGACAGGGAAGGGTGGTTGTTTTTCAAGCGGATCACCTGCATTTGTTCGAGTCGCTTTAATTAACTGAATCAAGTTAAAAATAACGTGAGCACTCGTTTGCGTCACCTGTTCACTAATTTTCTTATTCAACTATTTTTTAATTCCGCTCTCGAAATAAATAATTTAATGACCAAGATCAACTTAATTGTGTTCATTTAGTGATTTTTTCAAAACAAAAGTTGAAAGATTCAAAAATTATTGAATAATGGACTTAACTAAAATTGAAGTAAACACTTCATCCAATTCGTACTGAAACAGGATCCATATCCAATGTCTAATTCGTTTGTTCTGGTTATTAACTCGGGTAGTTCATCCCTAAAATTTGCTGTAATCGATTCTGTTTCTGGTGAAGCAGTATTAAGTGGCCTAGGGGAGTGTTTTGGTCTTGAAGATGCTCGTATGAGCTGGAAATTCCAAGGCGAGAAAACTGAAATTGCCATTCAAGGTGAAGATAACCACCACAAAATTGCCATTGGCAAATTGGTTGGCCTGATGGAAGACCTAGGCTTCACGGCTGATATCGTGGCTATCGGTCACCGTATCGTACACGGCGGTGAGAAGTTCACTCAAACGGTTCGCATTACTGAAGAAGTAACGAACGAAATTGAAAGCCTATCTGACCTAGCTCCACTTCATAACCCAGCAGGTGCTATCGGTATCCGTGCTGCAATTGAAGCTTTCCCTTCTCTACCTCAGTTCGCTGTATTTGATACTGCTTTCCACCAAACAATGCCTCAACGTGCATTCACTGGTGCAATCGCAAAAGAGCTATACACAGACTTCGGCGTACGTCGCTACGGTTTCCACGGCACTAGCCACTACTTCGTTAGCCGTGAAGCTGCGAAGATGGTTAACAAGCCAATCGAAAAATCGGGCTTCATCTCTGTTCACCTAGGTAACGGCGCATCTGTATGTGCTATTAAAGATGGTAACAGTGTTGATACTTCTATGGGCTTCACACCACTTTCAGGCCTAATGATGGGCACACGTTGTGGTGACCTAGACCCAGGCATCATCGAATACCTACTTAAGAAAGGCTGGTCACAAGAGCAAGTATTTAACTCTCTAAACAAGGAGTCTGGCTTCCTTGGCGTGTCTGGTCTTACGAGCGATGCTCGTGGCATCTTAGAAGCAATGGAAGAGGGCCACGAAGGCGCTAAGCTTGCGTTTGAGGTGTTTACTTACCGCGTAGCGAAATACGTTGCTTCTTACCTAGCAACGCTAGATTCTTTAGACGGTATCATCTTCACTGGTGGTATCGGTGAGAACTCTCTACCAATTCGTCGTGAGATCTTAAACAACCTTAAGATTCTAGGTTTCGTTGAAGATGTAGCAGGTAACGAATCTGCTCGCTTTGGTGCTGAAGGGATCATCGCTAAGTCTGAAATGTTAGACGCAGTAGCAATGGTTATCCCAACCAACGAAGAATTCGTGATCGCCCAGCAGTCGGTTGAACTGCTGTAATTTTTTCAAAAACAGATAGTTAAAAGCGAGCTTAGTGCTCGCTTTTTTGATCTTATATGTTGGATAGACCATCGCTAAGTGGCCTTATAGCGAGATAGTCAAAACTCATTCTATTGATTTCGGCAAATCATTTTGTAGCTTCAAACTAGTGATGTTAGGGCTGGCTTGTGATGCCCCAAAAACGCCTAGAATTGAACTTGCAAGGTTTCAGATACAAAAAGTAATAGATGCGACGATCTAGCCCCATCGCCCTCAATGAAATTAAGACTATTGCTTGAATGTAGTGCGCCACTGAATCGGCGATACATGAAAAGCCGATTTGAAGTGCTTTCTGAATACGCTGTCAGAACCAAAACCCGCTTTCTCTGCAACTTGAGGAACAGATAACTTAGTGGTTTCTAGTAGGCGTTGGCTGAGCACCAAGCGTTTATTTTGCAACCATTCACCAAATGTACAGCCATAGGTAGCTTTAAACTGGCGTGTGAAGGTTCTTTTGCTCATCGCACAGCGCTCAGCGACTGCATCTAGTGAGTGAGGCAGATGGACGTTTTGTTCGACATGCTCAATCACAAGGCTGATGCTTGTTTCTGCGAGTGGCTTTACGCTAATCGGTGCAGGTATGTACTGTTGCTGTCCACCAGTACGAGATGGCGCAGTCACCATCTTACGTGCGAGATCATTCGCAAGCTCACTACCACACAAACGGCGCACTATATGTAGACAACAATCGAGTGAAGCTGCTACCCCTGCTGAGGTAATGATAGTCTCATGTTCAACAAATAGAGGGTTTGGGTCAAAATCCACCTTAGGAAATTGCTGCTGAAATTGTTCGGAAAACGCCCAATGGCTTGTGGCACGTTTTCCATCGAGAACGCCAGCACATGCAAGTACATAAGACCCGAGGCAGAGTCCTACTAGTAGCTTACCTTCCCCATGATGCTCTATTAGCGCCTCTATAAGTCGCTCACTTGGCTCTGGCAGGTCATTTGGCCAGCTTGGAACAATCACAATATCCGCCTCTTTAATAGCGCTCAAATCTCTATCGATCACCACACCAAATCCAGAGCTTGTTTCAAACTGCAAGCTGTTTTCGCAACAGATCCTCAAGTCAAACCGAACCGGCTGACCGAAAAAGATATCTTGAAACACCAGACAAGGCACAGAGAGATGAAAAGCACTGATGCCTTCAAAGGCTACCATCGTAATTTTAATTAGCTCGGTTGATTTGTTCACAAGTGTCTCGATTTGCGCGAATGTTGACTTTCAAGACAGTATCACAAGAAACTAGAAAGAAGCATACTAAATCTCATAGAGAACATGGCTTGTTAGTGAGTTTAGAGAGGCATTATGAAGATCCACCACCTACGTAGCGCAACATTTATTATTGAATCTGGCGAAAAATTTATCCTTATTGATCCTATGTTGGGGAAAAAAGGCTCTATGCCTCCGTTTTCAGTCATTAAGGCTAAGGCCGCGAAAAATCCAACCGTTGAGATGCCAAGTAATGCCGATGAGCTACTAAACAAGGTTACTCATACCTTAATTACTCACAGTCAAACACTTGGTATCAAGGCATTACAACATGGAGATCACCTAGATCCGGCAGGTGAGACGTTTTTAACAAGTCGTAATATCCCAGTTGCGACACCAGCCAAAGATAAGGCTTACCTAGAAAAATATGACTTAACGGTAAATTGGGGAATTGAAGACTGGCAAACTATCGACTTTCTAGACGGAAAGCTCACCGCGGTTCCGGCTTTGCACGGCCATGGATGGATTCACAAGGTAATGGCTAATGGTGTTGGATTTTTCTTGGAGCTCCCCAATGAGCCTTCTATTTACATTAGCGGTGATACAGTTCTAACCGATGATGTAAAACGAGCGTTGACTGAGTTGAAACCTGATATCACCGTAGTCGCGGCAGGTCGTGCTCGTATGGACGTTGGTCAACCGTTATTGATGTCTATTGATGAGGTCATGGAGTTTATTCGCCTTTCCCCTAATAAGGTGGTTGCGAACCATATGGAGGCACTCAATCACTGTGCAGTGACTCGACCAATTCTTAAAGAAGCAATTGATAAAAACGGTTTGTCAGATAAAGTCCTTATTCCTGCTGATGGTGAGACCTTGGAGTTTTAGATACCTGAATTAATTCGGTGACTCCCGATTTAAGTAAATAGTCTAAATGATTTCTGTCCAAAAGCTTCTCGGATTGAATTTTTACCCGTGGCACTTTCTAACTCGAAAGTGCCCCATTCCAAGCTATCAGATTGCCCGATTGTGAGATCTGATGGCTTCAAGTTGAACTAATTTTAGTAATGATTTTTAGTGTCTACTGGTTCGGCGGCTATTCAGAGTCTAATAATCTATGGGTCTAAACTTCAAATATACTAATGAATATTTTAAGTGACCTCAGCAGGTTTTCTAAGTCATGTTTAGGTATTTCCTTGATGTCTATCTCAACATCTTCAATGAACACCTTACTAGTCACGTTCCCACATGCTTCTAACAATGAAGCTAGCTCTGGAGGACTAAAACCTCTTAGTCTAAGTTTCGTAGAAAGAATGATAATTCGTTTGTAGTTTTCAGCATCTACTTCATCGGCAAGACTGCTTGCTTCTCTCAAGCGACTACATTCAAAATAAAGCCTGATTATACGCTCTTCTATTTCAACAACCGTGTCAGTTATTAGTTTTTGCGAAGCGGACTTTTTCCATGAACGTAGAGCGAACAATGCAACAAAGGAAGCAACAACAGTCGCGGTTCCAGCAGCAATCGTTGAAACGTCCTTCAAGAACTCCCATGATGTGAGATCAGAGGCGTTAGTTGCCATACCTCCATAAAAGCTAACTAACATCAGGAAAACTAGAACTATCAATGTTACTGTTGATTCTTTCATAAGAGCCCAAAATTGAATTAATGGTTAAACATACCATGATTGACCAATGTACTGTATACATAACAGCAGGTTAGTCCCATCTGGCAGTATAGATGGCACTATCAAATTTTAACCAGTTAGGGCGTAAAGGGAACGTGTGGAACGATACTTAATTGAGCGAAAAGAGGCTGCCTGATCTGCATCATCAATACTGGACATTAAGTTAAGTGATTTTTGCCATACTCGTAGTTATTCATTGATAGCTAACGCACCGATTTTCCGTAACTCGCTTTTGTCCAAACCCGTGTTAATAGGTGCGATTATAATAGCTTGCCAACCAACGAAGAATTCGTGATTGCTCAACAGTCGGTAGAACTTCTGTAATCTGAACTGAAGTCTAAGCAAGAAAAAGACAATCAAAAGCGAGCCCAAGTGGCTCGCTTTTTGTGTCTAGTAAAGATGCGTCTGAATGTTTTAACAGGGGGATAGCCTACAAGGCGATCGTGAAACAGTTTTAGAACAGAGCTTAAATTGCGACTCATCGGGTGCTCTGGAAGCGCTAAGGTTATTTAGTCCCTGAGCGGTAGTTTGGATCTGTCCAGCATCGAGGTAACTCTTCCCCTGACATAAACATCAGTTCGGACTTTTTAAACATCTCAGGGTCTTGCTGTTCTTCACCTGCTTGAAACCGACCTTCGATACTGTCTTGAAATAAGTTGGTTAATTTGGTCATTTCAGTTACATCAACGAGGTCACCGGTTTTTTCTCTTTTAGAAACATTTTTACCACACGGCTAAGCGGATTGGTGTCGAAAATGAGAGTTATTGCTGGGCAGATCAGTTTGAAAATCTCAGTAATTATCGAGCGCACTATTTAAATACTGGACCTGAGATCTGGCAGCAAACACAGGGGAATATTGATGCTCTAGTTTCAGTGGTGGGGACGGGTGGAACCATTGCCGGAAACTCACACTATCTATCTGAGCAGCAACCCAATCTCGAAACTTGGTTAGTTGACCCAAATGGGTCCGGCATTTATTCGTTTCTACGTAATGGACACTATCAATCAACGGGAAGTTCGTTCACGGAAGGCATAGGGATCATGCGAACGGTTGAAAATTTCAGGCAGGCAAAAATCAATCGTGCCATCACGCTTCCCGATCAGGATTTGGTGACGATATCCCGCCTTGTTGCGGAACATGACGGTATTCTTCTAGGAAGCAGTTCGTCGTTGAACGTAGCAGGTGCGCTATACGCTGCGGCTAGAATGGGGAAAGGGAAAACCATCGTTACATTTAGCTGTGACCTTGCTGAGCGCTCGTATTCGAAGCTGCACAACGAAACGTTTCTGAAAGAAAAAGAGATACAGCTTAATAAAGAAAACCTCTCTCAACTATGGGCTCGTTATCAAGCCGAAGATGGCAGCATGGTCGTCAACGTATAGTCGCTTTAAGTTAGTAACAGCCAGTGGTCTGCCAGCTCTTTCGTTAGCGCTGAACATCCGGTTAGAGCTAAACATCCGTTAGCACCAAATCCGGCACTATTGCTTGTTATTAGGGTAGTGAATCACATTATGAAATACGGCGTTTCCTTCACCGATATTTTTGTAGGCATGGGTCTGGTTGGCATTGAAGCGAACGGCTTGTCCTGCGCGTAACGTATGCCACTCATCATCAAACATCACGGCCATCTCTCCTGAAATGCATAAGATGTGCTCAGTGACGCCTGCGTTATGTGGGGCGGATTCATGCTGGTAATCGGGTGCTAGGGTGAGTTCGAATATTTCAAATCCTAGTGCTTCCTCAAAAGGAAACAACAAACTGACGAAAAAGCCAATGTTGTATTCTTCATGCCTTAGTTCGTTTGCATCTCTGAATAAACTCGTCAGTTCACTGTTTGGGCTAGCCGCGATAAAGCTCGAAAGTGACACCTCGAACCCAGAAGCTATCTGCCAAAGCTTAGCGACTGTCGGGCTGGATTCTCCACGTTCAATTTGTCCTAGCATTGCTTTGCTCACGCCAGTTTCTTTCGCTGTTTTGTCTAAGCTCCAGCCTTTTTCTTGGCGAAGGCGTTTCAAGTTAACGCCGACTTTAATTTCTGTTTGCATATTTTCTCTACAAGTTTTTCAAAAATTAGTTGTGCGTTATAGCGCACGGGTGCTAAGTTCAGTCTATGGACGTTATAACGCACACAGGAATAAATTAACATGACTAAGCTAAAATTTTCTCACGTCAGTACCGGCTTTATCGCTGTTTTCATTGGTTATGCGAGCGCCGCGGCGATTATTTTCCAAGCGGCAATGAGTGCTGGAGCAACTGAAGAACAAGTGGCGTCATGGTTTTGGGCGTTGGGAATTGGCATGGGCGTAACCACAATACTGCTTTCGTTTCATTACAAGAAGCCTGTGGTTACAGCGTGGTCGACGCCTGGAGCGGCGTTGTTAATCACATCTCTTGAAGGGCTGACAATGAATCAGGCTGTGGCCGTGTTTTTGTTCAGTTCGATGTTGATCACGTTAGTTGGATTAGCGGGGATATTTGAGAAAGTCCTAAAACAGATCCCAACATCGATTGCCTCTGCGATGCTCGCGGGGATCCTATTGCAATTCGGTTTGGGTTTGTTCACGTCGTTAATGGAAGAGGCACAAGTCGTAGCGGTCATGCTCGCTGTATTTATTCTGGCGAAAGCGCGGTTAGGTAATTTACTGATCCCAAGTATTTTCATTATCGCACTGGTTATGTGTGTGGGGTTTGGCAAACTCGATGTCAGTCAGGTAACTATGGGATTAACGACCCCGATGTTCATTACGCCCGATTTTGAGTTCTTTTCGTTGTTCAGTGTAGGTATCCCATTGTTTATAGTGACGATGGCTTCACAGAACTTGCCGGGATTTGCGGTTCTAAAAGCGAACGGATACCAGGTCGATTCATCGAAGATCATTACCACCACTGGGGTGATAGGTTTGATCTTCGCGCCGTTTGGTGGCTTTGCGTATAACCTTGCTGCGATTACGGGCGCTATTTGCATGGGCCCGAATGCGGATGGCAATCCAAAGACACGTTATATGGCGGGGATCTGTATGGGCGGGTTTTACTTGTTAGCTGGCGTGATGGGGATGTCATTTGTGTCGCTGTTTAGCGCTGTGCCCTCCGAGATTGTCATTGCGGTTGCTGGCTTAGCGGTGATGCCGACCTTGATGAATTGTTTAGCTGTTTCGATGGCAGACACCCACTATCGAGAGCCTGCACTGCTTACTTTCTTATTCACTGCTTCTGGTACTAATTTACTGGGGATCGGCAGTGCATTTTGGGGTTTGTGTATCGGGTTGTTTTGTTGCTGGTTACACAATTACAAAGCTAAGTCACGTGGAGCAAGCAAGACTTCGCAAACTTCGTCGTAATGAAACGACTCAAGATTATGATCAGGTTCGCTGTGAATTAGAAACACCAGCAAGTTGTTTGAGTAGTAAGCCCAGTCATACTTGTGACTGGGCTTGCTTACAAAGGAATAAAGCTACTTAACTTCGTATCTCAGTAGCACTTCATTATCGAGAACGACATTTGTCGACCAGATAAAGCTTGCGCCAGCACCACTGAATTTTTCGATAAAGTTCATGTACGCTTTTTTATTGTTCACGCCAATATCGTCTTCTGAATATACTGATGCTTGAGGCCAAGATGTTGAATCGAACTCTTGGTTCATCCAGTTGGTTGGTGTTTCCCAATGAGCGGCGTAGGCATCTTGACCGTGGTCAGTTCCTTCCGTGGTGCAGCTTTCAGAAAGACGCTTCCCGTCCACTTCACTCAAACAAGTCAGGTCATAAATCGGTGAGGTATAAAAGGTTTGTGCTTGCCATTCTGGTCCTGTCACGGTCCCGTCACTAAAGCTCGCGATAAAGCCACCATCACCAGCGTGGTATGCCTTTCCGCGGTTATCTTCGCTGCCAAGACCTAGGTTTTCTTCCCAATCAATCACTTTCACGGCAATCGTGTAAGGCTTCTTCACCTTAAATTTGACGATGTTTGAGTTAAACGGTGTGAAAGGAACGGTGTCTACCGCGATTAACTTGCCGTTGATATAAAGTTCGAAATAGTTATCGGCAAAAATATAGCCTGTTATTTCCTCACCGTCTTGATCCACTATCGCTACAGGTACAGAGCTTTGATCGACTTCGGCTAGGCTGCTTGGTGTGGTGTTTGAGCACTCTTCATAAAGATCAAAGGCTTTTGGCCCTGTCGCAAAGTTGTTCTTGGCTGGAACCGTCCAAACCTTTCCTTCTGAGTCCGTAATTTCCCCAACGCCCGCCACTCGGCTACGTCCGTTTGCACACTCAAAGAGATTCGATTCAACGGTGGTCGCCACACCCTGAGTAATACTCGCTGAGCCTTGGTAATCACTGATGTTGCTGACCGAAGGCGTATCTGATGATGGTGAGCAGCCTGTAGCGAGCAAAGCAACCGATGAAAGGGCAAGGGCTTGATATTTTTTGATGATCATTGATTGGGTATCCTAAATGGGTGATTTAAATAAGCGTGGTTCAAAATAAGCCAAGTGCAAGTAAGTTAATTGAAAACAAAGCTATTTCAAACAAATCCGAGCTAAGTAGCTAAGTAGCTAAGTAGTTAAGTAAGCCGTGAACTCATAGCTGATAGCTGGAACGACGAAACTAAGCAAGAGCCAAAGCAATTGTGAGGTACCACGCTTATTATTTGATGAGGCATATATTACCCGTACAAATATAAACAAGCGTAAAGCTGAGTAAGCATGCGCAAAACAGCGCTTTTATAGGATGATCACATCAGCTTGCGCGGAGCTTGAAAAAATACTTAGAACGAAGCGGTTTCAGGTTGTGATTGAGATAGTATTTTGCTACAAAACGCGCATAATCTCGCTATACAACATTTAAAGAAGAATTTACCTATGACTACCTTTCAATACTACTTTCACCAACTGCCTTGCTTCGACTGTAAAAAAACGACAGTAAGTACTGATCTTGGTTGGTTAACGCCTGCGATGAAAGACGATGCTATCGCACAAGTGACAGCAACACTTGCACAAGGCGAGGTTACTCCTGATCTTTCAGCGGACGTGGTTTGTACGAAAGATGAAGCGCGTGAGTATTTACTACTGAACTTCTTCGGTTATTCAGAAGAAGAGCTAGCAAGCGAAATTGAAGCGGATGATGAGAAAGAAGTCGCGGATGAAATCGCAGAGCTACTGGAAGAAGGCGAAGACACCATCACCTTCGAACATGAAATTGCTCTTCAGTGCTGTGCAGGTTGTGACGTTGTTGAAGGCGAGTCAAACTAAACTCTTGTATTAAGGTTATTAAACTAAGTACTCTTATTAAGGTTCATCATGCAGCTATGATGTTCTGATGATGAAAGGCGTTAGCGAATTGAAGTTCGCCAACGCCTTTTTTGTCTCTCTGTTTCTTATCTTTAATCGGCATTCACTCTTAAGATGTTGTGCTTCCTATAATGCCTTGTTTGCTCAGTTGCGAAAGGATCTCCGCAGTTTTATCGCGGAATAGATCTCTCAGTAGTCGCACAGTAGGGGTGATGGATTGACGACTTGGACACACTAACCAGAGCTCGGTAGGGGTCGGCTTAAACTCAGGCATAACTTTAACCACTTCACCTGAAAGCAGATGAGGTGACATGTCTAAACAAGATTTTATTGCCACTCCTTTACCTGCTATACACCAACGTCTCACAAGGTCTGCGTCGTTCGAAGCGCGATTTCCTTTTAGTTTCACTTTATGATCTTGAGTACCGTCGTTAAACACCCACTCGTCTTGCAGCATGTCATGGAGTTGGTAAAGCAAACCATTGTGTTGTGCTAAATCACTCGGGTGTTTTGGTGTGCCCATTTCAGCCAAGTATTCAGGAGCCGCACACAATATCCTCGGCACATCGCATATCTTGAAACCATACATGTTGGCATCGGTCGGGGAGCCGTAACGCAGCGCCATATCGACGGAATCTCGGTAGAAGTCGATATTGCTATCACTGATGCTAGTGCGAAGCGTCGCCTTTGGATATTCAAGCAAGAACTCATCTAACCAAGGTGTGATTAGGTTTCGCCCTAGATCAGAAGAAAGCGCGATGCGAATTTCACCGTCAACAATACCAAGCTCTTCGCGCATGTTGAGTTTCGCTTGCTCCAACATCTTTAAGGCTTGTTCGCATTCCGGTAAATAACGCTCGCCTGCTGAAGAGAGCCTAAGGTGGCGTGTGGTTCTAACAAACAACTCTGCACCGAGTGCCGCTTCAACACGTTTTACTGCTGCACTTGCTGTGGCAGTGCGCATATCTAGGTTGGTGGCTGCAGCGGTGATACTGCGAAATTCTGCCACTTTCAAAATGACCTGTAAGTCTTCAAGAAGCATTTCGTTTCCCTGTTCTGAACCTTGAATCGGTTGTTCGGTTACCCATAAATTAGGCATTTTCAAATTGCTAATCTTAGTATTTTTCCTGCGCATATACATCTTATTATCAAAAATCATTTGATAATTATTCAAATATTAGGCGGTTTATCTAGAGTGAGAATTGACTAAGATTAACTCGTCTAATTCAAGGAGAAAGCACAATGTCAGTACCATCAAAAATGAAAGCTATCGGATTTACTCAATCACTTGCGATTACAGAGCAAGACAGTTTATTTGAGTTTGAAACGAGTCTGCCAGAACTAAAAAATAATGACTTGCTGGTAAAAGTAAGCGCGACTTCTATCAACCCTGCTGACGCCAAAATTCGTATTCGTAATGCTAAAGACAAAACTCTTGAGCAGCCAAAAGTGCTGGGCTATGACGCAGTCGGCGAAGTTGTTGGCAAAGGTGCTGACGTTGAAGGCTTCGAAGTCGGTGACCGTGTGTACTATGCGGGTGACGTAACACGTATGGGTGCTAACGCAGAATTCCAAGCTGTGGACTACCGTATTACCGCTAAAGCGCCTAAGAGCCTTTCTGATGAAGCTGCAGCCGTTATGCCACTAGCAACACTAACTGCATGGGAAGCGTTGTTTGACCGCCTGCGTGTTCGTCCTGAAGAGAAAAAGTCTATCCTGATCATTGGTGGCGCAGGCGGTGTTGGTTCAATTACGATTCAACTGGCTAAGCAACTGACCAACCTGAATGTTATCGCTACAGCTTCAAGACCTGAAACGGAACAATGGGTAAGGGATATGGGGGCGGACTATGTGGTGAACCACCGTAACCTTGTCGAGTCAGTGCGAGAGCAAGGCATTCAACATGTCGACTACATCTTCAATGTTGCTGATACCAAAGGGCACTGGGATGCGATGGTTGAGCTGATTGCACCGCAAGGCATGATCAGTTCGATCGTAGAGTTTGACGGTGGCATTGACTTATCAGCGCTGCAAGGTAAATCAGCAGGCTTTGTTTGGGAACTGATGTTTACACGTTCACTGTTTAACACTGAAGATATCCAGAAGCAGCAAGACATCTTATTCCAAGCTGCGAACCTGATTGATGCGGGCCGTATTAAAACGACGCTAACCACGACCCTAAATGGCTTTAGTGTGGATACAATCAAAGATGCACACCAACGTATTGAAAGCAGTGCCTCGATTGGTAAAACAGCTATCAAATACTAATTGCTGATGTTTTAATCCGCCGTTGTTTTGAATTGTTGACGGTTTAAATAGAAGAAGCCCCTGATATCTGATTGCTAGTCAAAAGGTATCAGGGGCTTTTGTTTGTTTTCAGTTTAGTCAGTTTAATTAGCTTCTGGTGATATGATAGGTTGCGATGTTTTGAAGTGAAGCTGTATTAGGTTTAGCTCAAAAGGCGATGCCTGTTTGTCTGCAATCAAAAAGCCGATTTGTTTGATGTCTTGTGCCCTAAGTTCCGGCGTATCGTTCAGTAGTCGACCTCTGAACACCGCTTGAAAATCATCGAAGTGGAACACCTTGCTAAATTGCTCTCCCTTAATGGTATCGAAATCGTGTTTGTATTGAACTCGATTGCCGTCTTTTGATGTTGTAAACCTCAGTTGGTAGGTGGGACCATCACCAACGAAAACTAGCTCTGCGCTATCTATTTCATGGGCTGGTGATTCAATGGAGCGCTTTACAGAACTGAAACCACCATTGTTTTCTAACGATAGCTCGCCCTTAAATTGACTCGTCTCGCCTTCGTAAACAAGCTCGCCTGTTGAGATGCCGCCCATCACATTGTCGTTGGTCGCTGTCCAATTCTTATGTTCGTTCGGTTGTGTAAAGTCAATCATACCTATGCCTGCTACAGATACTTGAGACCATAAAAAAGAGAGGCTGATTACTAGCCACAAAGGGTGTCTTCGCTTAAGCAATGAAGCCGTTTCGTTCATGATTGTCTCCGTTAGCCGTTAGCCGTTAGCCGTTAGTCTGTTCGCGTTTTATGGAGAAGGTTCAGTGGCAAGCATACCCAGACAACGCTCAATAAATTCAGAATAATTTGAAGCATTGTCGTACTCGATTTTCAATGAACCATGAAACATCAGCGTCACTGTTACGTCTTTATAGCTTAGCCAACAGGTATAACCATCATAATCATGCCAAGCCGCCATTTCGCCCACTTGATATTTATTGTCCAGTTGCTCGCCAGAGGTGCGAATGCACTCAAACACTCTGAGAAACTCAATAATGGTGATTCTGTTGTCCATGTTTTGCTCCCGCTGAGTAGTTATTGGTAATAGGCTGAATATTGGTATCTAAATTTGTTACTGTTTGATTGCTGTCCCTACGGCTTGCCTTTGTGTTCCGATCACTGAAAGTGATCTTATCTTCTCGATAAACCTCTGTTTTCTAATATTTTCATCGTCATTCCATACATCCGATTAATCCTGAGCAAAACGGGTGTAACAAACTTAATAACGATGTTAACCCTCAAGATAAAGACAAGCTTAATTTACGTTTATGGTGGTTAATTAAAATTAGAGTCGATAGGATAAATAGCGTCGGAGCCTTGTTATTGGCTGAAATGGAATCTACAGAAAGTGCGTGTCAACATGATAGAAAAACTGAAAAAGGAATGGTTTCTTGTAGGGATGGTGGTGGCTATGGTCGTTGCTGTTTTTACGCCGGATTGGGGCAAATCGGGTGGGGTACTTCATCTCGATACGGTGACTGTTCTTGGCATCGCTTTGGTGTTTTTCTTACACGGTTTGGGTTTGTCTCCCAAAGCCATTCTTGAGGGGCTTTCGAATTGGAAGCTGCATGTTTTTGTACAAAGCGCGACATTCTTAGTTTACCCACTGCTTTGGGTGATATTCGGGCAAGGCTTTGTCGCTTATATGCCAGCAGCTCTGGCCTTTGGTTTCTGTTACCTCTTCGTATTACCGAGTACGATTTCGTCTTCGGTCGCGATGACGGTGATTGGAAAAGGAAACCTACCGGGTGCGATATTCAATGCATCACTTTCTAGTATTTTAGGCGTGTTCATTACGCCTCTACTGATCCAGCTCTTTATGGGGTTGGAAGGTGCAGAGCTAAACCTGATGGAATCGGTGATCTCTATATCTAAAATGCTGCTATTGCCAATGATTGTCGGCCAGTTGATGCGCCCGTTACTTTTTGAATGGACTCAGAAACACAAGTCAGTGGTCAATAAGTTAGATAAATACGTGATACTTCTGATCGTCTACAGTGCTTTCTGTGACTCTATTGAACACGGTATTTGGAGCGACTTTTCACCAATGCTGTTGTTGCTGTCAGCGGTGATTTGTTTAGTGGTATTGATGGTGATGGTACACGGCATTCAATGGAGTGCCCGAAAGGTTGGATTCAATCATCAAGATGAAGTCGCGGCAGTATTCTGTGGTACTAAGAAGACCTTAGCGGCAGGTATTCCTATGGCTAAGGTGATCTTTGCTCACAACCCTAATCTAGGGATGATATTACTGCCAATCATGCTTTATCACCCGATTCAGATCTTTTACTGTGCAGTGCTAGCCAACCGTTACGCCAAGGTTGATACACAATCTAGTTAAACTTGTTTGTTGTTACAAGTACAACAGAAAAACGCCTTTCACTTCGCTGTGAAAGGCGTTTGTATTTGAATCTACTTCACTTTAACTAGAGTGCTTGAATCTGTATGAGCAAATGCGTTGTCGTAGATCTCTAAGCCTGTTGTTTGAGAGTACGTCAGCGTATCGTCTGAAATGCTAATGTTCATCGTGAAGCCTGTGGTGGTTGCGTTGTCCGTCATGTATTCAGACTCAGCGATGCCACGCTTTGACGCAACTAACGTCATTGTATCGCCAGCAGGGCCTTCTGCGGTGACACATGTGGTGCGTGGTACGCAGTAAGAGTTGTAGACGACCTGATTTTTTTGGTCGTAGATGAAGTAGCCACGTTGATCGTGGAACTTAGAGTCGTCGGCCTTTCTGAATACTTCTTGTTTGTAGTACAGAGCAACCAGATATTGATCGCTGGCATTGGTTGCATCTGCCGCAACCTCAAACGTCATTACTTCATAGAATGGTGTAACCGCGGGACCACCTGCACCCACTTCTGTGCCTTCTTGGCCTGGAGAAATATCAACGCCGCCAGTTTCGACTGATTTCCATGTGCCGACTAACTTTGCGAGTGGACCAAAATCCATACCATTGATTGTGTTGTGGTCGGCTACTGCTGGAGCCGAGATTACCGCTGCGATACCAAGTGCTAATAATTTTTTCACTTTAACTTCCTTTTTATTAATTATCTGACCCCAACAAAAATAAGGTTATTGTGAAACTAGTTTATTAACCCAGATCAGTGTTGTTGGCTAATATGAAATCGAATTGTAACTTGATGTATCAGTCAATAAGGGGATATTAATGTGTGTATATATTGAGCAAGAAGCAGTTGTTGGGTCGTCTTATCTCAGTGATACACCATGGGTTTGCTAACTCTTGTGGTTGAGTTGAGTCACATTGGATTAGGTCGTCTAAACTTAAAGCTTATATCGCATCAAATACGACAATTTGGGCTCTAAAGACGTTCTCGAAATAAATGCAAATTAGTGCTTTACCTCAACTTAACTTGAGGTATTAGGATATGCAACGTTGCTTACGAGAATACTTTAAGGAGAGAAGAATGATCCAACTTGAACATGTGAATTTAGTGGTAAAAGATATCCCAGAAATGCTGGCTTTCTATAAAGCGGCGTTCCCTCATTGGTATGTCCGTGATGAGGGAAAAGGGGAGTGGTCAGGTAAGCCACGTAACTGGCTGCATTTTGGCGACGAGTACCAATACATAGCAATAAGTGATCACGGTGAAGGTGAAAATAGAGATTTGGCTGGGCATTCTGTTGGCCTCGCGCACTTCGCTTATGTGACCAATAATATCGAAAGTGTCACTCAGCGCCTTGTTGATGCGGGCTTCCCAATTGCCAAACCCGGCGCTGAAGAACCTTATCGAAAAAATGTCTACTTTGTGGATCCTGCAGGCTTTGAAATCGAGTTTGTTGAGTATTTGAGTGATGATCCTAAGTTACGAAATGCCACGAGTTAGTTACGTAATACGCCGCTTTGTTAAAGTTGGTTAGCTGAATGAAAGCGCGCTAGAGAACATTTATAGAAAAGGGCATTGTGGAATAATCCGCAATGCCCTTTTTAGGTCTATGCAATAGCTGATTATTTAGCTGATGTTTAGCTCAGTTGTTGGGTTGTTTATTTAGCCTTAAAAGGCACCAACAGTTGTTTGCCAAACACATTAATCAGCGCGCCAGTCACAATCAGACCACCGCCTAGATAAGTCCAAACCGATGGAATTTCATTAAAGATCCACACACCTAATAGCGCTGAGAAGACGATCTGCACGTATGAGTAAGCTGAAGCTTTACCTGCTGCCTGGGTTTGCATTGCTTTGGTTAAACCGTATTGTCCTATTTGTGTGAAAATCCCGACGAGCACAAGCATCATGGTTAGGAATAGGCTAGGCCATACAAAGTCGTTCCAGATAAGAGCTGTTGAGATTGGTAGCGCAACCAATGGGAAGTAGAAGATGATGACTGAGCTATCTTCCGTTTGGCTAAGTTTTCTCACAATCACATAAGCAATTGAGCTACCAAATGCGCCACATAACGCCACCATAATGCTAAATAGCGGTAACTCGCTGCTCGCGCCACTGTTCATACTTGGTTGTACCATCACTAATAGCCCAGCTAGGCAGAACGCAATGCAGATCATGGTCGATTTTTGGACGCGTTCTTTCAGAAATAACACGCCAAGTAGGGCGGTAAATACAGGATGAACGTATTGTAGAATGGTCGCTTCGGCTAATGGCAAAGTGGTCACAGCGTAGTAAACACACATCAGTGCTGCAGTACCTACTGCGCCACGAACAAACAACAAAGGTTTGTTATTACCCCAGATCGAAATGCCTTTTCGTTTTACGTCGATGTAGCTGATGATCAAAGACACCAACGCTCTTGCTGCAACGATTTCGAATACAGGAATGCCATAATTGCTGATGTATTTCACACAAGCTGACATCAGTGCGAATCCAAAAGCGGAGAGGATCATGAATCGAACCCCAACAGGGATTTGTGAAAAAGAGAAAGAAGACATAAAAATATCAATCGGTTGAGGGAACAGGAATCATAACTTAGTTTAGAAGAGCCGACCAAAGTCTTTGTCCTGTTCTATTACACCAAACCATTGATATTGCTGTGCGAGTACTTTCAGCAACTCGATCTCTTTTGTTGTCTCTTCTCTAAGCCATTCAATAAGGTCGTTGATGATAGGCGTGTGACTACGCTGGTGCATGAAGTAAGTCCAAGCACTGTGTTGGATTTTTGCATTTCTAGGGCAGTACAAGAAGCCTCGTTGGAGATCTTGTTGAACTAACAACAGATCCGTGACCGTAACCCCTTCACCGGATAGACAGGCACTGAGCGCCATATCTAAAGACAAGAAGCTGGTATTTCTGACAGGTTTCTTTGGTGGGAATTCAACATCGGCCAGCCACACTTTCCAGTCGTGATGATCTAAGGTTGGATGCAGCCTTGGCAAGGTTAAGATTGAATCAAGGTCGGTGTCTTTGGTGGTTAAACTAGTAGAGCAAACCGGCGCCATGAACTCTTCACGCAAGAAGGTAATGTCAGGTGCCTTGTCATAGCGTTTTTTGAAACGCGTGTGGAAGATCAGTAGATCATACTCACTACTATTAATCGATTCGTCTTCCTCAATCACAGGAACAATGACTATCTCATGATCTTGATAACGCTCGTTTAATTCCCGAACTTTGGAGATCAATACTCGCGTCGCGAAACTCAGAGTCGCTTTGATCACGATACGCTTCTGCTTGGGCTCACTCCAAGAGGCGATAACAGCTTCGATATTACCGTAGCTTTCTCGCAAAGCGACATACAAATCATGACCTTGTACCGTTAATTCTATGGCTCGATGCTTACGAATAACCAGTGATGCGTTTAACTCATCTTCAAGCTGTTTGATCTGTCGGCTGATCGCACTTTGTGTCACATGCAGCTCTTCGGCAGCCAGAGTAAAGCTCATCAGCCTTGCGGCAGCTTCAAAGGCTTTTAAGCCATTATGTGATGATGGCAAGCTAGGATATGGGGTCATAATTCGTTCGCATGAGTTTATGGAATGTTAGAGTCGCAAATTTATCAATTGAACGCTAGCCTCATCGATCGTATTTTGGGCGAAATTACCTGAGGCGCTCATGAAAAAAATACTCACTCTTGCATTCCCTTTGATCATTTCACAGCTGATCTCTATGGCTTTAGTCCTTACTGATGTTTGGATGATGTCGCGTATCAGTGTGTCAGCCCTTGCGGCTGGTGGCTTAGGTGCCTCAATCTACTTTTTCATCTTCATTATTGCGAGCAGCACCGTGGGTTGTGTCGCGAACTTGATTGCGATTGCTTATGGTCAGCGCGTAGCTCGCCCTGAGTTTGGTAATACTCAAATCAGATTGGCTGTGAAAGGCGCAACCATGTTGGCATTCGTGCTCAGTGTGACCTTAATGGCCAGCTTCTGGTTTGCTCCGTTGGTATTAGAAGCAGCCAAACAGCCGCCAGAAGTGATCACTTTAGCTATGGAATATGTCCATGCTTTGAAGTGGGTGATGTTGCCTTCGCTTATCTTATTGGTGCTTCGCGGCTTAACTAGCGCGTTTGGCAATGTGCGTTCTATTCTGGTGATGTCTATTATCACCGTAATTCTGAATGTGCCAGTCAGCTACTTCTTAACCTTCCAATTAGACATGGGTTTAACAGGTTTAGGGCTAGGTACGGCTATCGCGGCATTTATCGTGATGGTTGGATACACGGTTTGGGTATTCAAACGTGACGAATTCAAGCAGTTCGCCCCTTGGTTAAACAAAGAAGAGTATTCAATCAAGTTGATGAGCCCGCTTTTAATGATGGGTTTACCTATCGGCTTGGCAGCATTACTTGAGCATGGCCTTATTTACGGCGGCACTTTGATGGCAGGGACGATCAGTATTGCTTCTCTAGCGCTGCACCAAATCTTGCTGCAATGCTTAAGCTTTACGTGGAACTTCAACTTCGGTTTCTCGCAAGCTGCCGCAATTTTAGTAGGCCGTGATTTTGGCGCGGGTAACTACGAAGGAATAAAAAGAACCTCGATTCAAAGCTTCATATTGGTGTCGGTGTTGAGTGTGGCGTTGTCGGCCGTGTTCATTATATGGCCTGAGATGATCGCTTCTATCTTCAAGTTAGACGATGGCACGGGTGCTATGACTTCACTACTGGCTTCTGTGATTTGGGTCGTTGCTTTGTGCTTTATTGTTGATGCTTGGCAGCTACTGGCGATTAACCTGCTAAGAGGCATGAAGATTGTCTCTATGCCAACCGTGATGACTGCCATCGGTTACTGGGTATTTGGCTTGCCTGCGGCTTGGTATTTGATGCCTAAGTTCGAATTGGCAGGGATTTGGGGCGGAATCGGTGTTGGCTTAGGCGTGACAGGTATTCTGCTGCTTATCCAATTGATGCGTGTCATTCAAAAGAACAACCAATCTCCAGATTTGTCGAATCATGCTTATACGTGATTTGCTTGTGATGCTCGCCTTTACCATGGAACCTTGAACGATAAACGTTGTATTGCTGACCGAGAACTATCAATTACCAACAATGACCTATAAGCCCTAAATTGCGTACTTCGTAATTTAGACCTTGGTCTTACAGAAACCGAGCTAAAAGGTGACTAGAATGATTTGAGTTGCTCACCGTTTTATCAAGGAATACACAAATGGAAGTTGGATTGTTCTGGGCTGAAAAAGGAATGTTAGTGCTTGGCGCACTGTTTGTTTTGACGAGCATGATGCAGTACGGAAGACGCAGTAGCGATTGGAAAGGCGTGATTACGATGTTCTACAAGCGTATCCCAATGAACATCGCCGAATACAAATGGTATCGCCTGGGGATCGCGTTGTTGGTATTTGCTGTGATCATACGTTTCGCATTACTGATTTTATGGCCTTCATATCAGTTCTAGTTCTCTTGCATTAGCTTTGTTGGATAGCTCTCTATCATGGTTACATAAAGCCGTTCAATGAATGAGTCAGTCGAGCCTTAATAAACCCGCTTGTTAAGGCTGCTGTTAAATATAATAGTGCTATTACTCAACAGCAAGGATTGGCTATTACCTTTGTAGCATATTGTTTTTCATGAAGAATAATGCGAAATAATAGCTTACCCACCTGTTTCATCATTCTTACTAATAATCTGCACATAAATCCATTCACCCCGTACCTGATACCATAATGTTCTGTTACACTCGTTCGAATTAGCTTTAATTTGTCAGTGGTGCATTTATGTCGTTCCCAGTTCTTATATGTGATGATTCTGCGTTAGCAAGGAAGCAGATGGCTCGGTCACTGCCTAGTTCTCTAAATGCAGATATAACTTTTGCTGTTCATGGGCTTAATGCACTTGAAGAGCTCGCTAAAAACCAATTCAAATTGATGTTCCTCGACCTAACCATGCCGGAATTAGACGGCTATGACACATTGGAAGAGATGCAACGTTTAGGCGATACCACGCCAGTTGTCGTTGTTTCTGGTGACATACAACCAAAAGCACAACAGAAGGTGCTGGATCTTGGCGCCAAAGCATTTTTGCAAAAGCCGATCGATAAAGAAGCGCTAAAAGCCATTTTACGTGAGCATGTCGAGCCGCCAAAACAACCTCAAATCATTACCCCAACCGCTTTAGAACTGCCAATACTTCGCAGACGCGATATCTATATGGAAGTCGCGAACGTAGCGATAGGCCGTGCCGCTGATGCACTGGCTCGTCACTTTAATGTGTTTGTTCACCTACCGCTGCCGAACGTTAACATCTTCGAAGTGAGTGAATTGCACATGGCACTTCGTGACCTAGCGGATAACGACCAAGTGTCGGGTGTTTGCCAAGGCTTTAGTGGAGAAGGCATTGCAGGTGAAGCGCTAGTTTTGTTGAGTGATTCCAGTGTGAGCGATCTTAAGAAGCTCATGAAGGTGCCAACAGAAAGCGAGCAGCTAGAAGAATTAGAGTTGTTGATGGATGTATCGAACATCTTAGTCGGCTCTTTCTTGAATGGGTTAGGGGAGCAATCAGAAGTTCGTTTCTTCCAGAGCTCTCCTGTGCTGCTAGGTCAACACATCTCGATTGATTCGGTGATTGAAAATACCAGCGGCTCATTTAAAAAGACCATGACGTTCGAAGTCAGCTACAACATAGACGGCACGTCCATCCGTTGTGATCTTCTATTTATGTTCGTTGATGAGTCTCTGCCTCTTCTAGACAACAAATTGGCCTACCTAATGGAGGAGTTTTAATATGCTGAATCTTCCTGCTGAATTTGAACAGTTCCACTGGATGGTAGACATGGTTCAAAACGTCGATATGGGGCTGGTGGTCATTAACCGTGACTTTCAGGTACAAGTTTGGAATGGCTTCATGACGCACCATAGCGGTAAGCAATCGCATGATGCGATCGGTAAGTCGATCTTTGAGTTATTCCCTGAAATTCCTGAAGAGTGGTTTAGGCTTAAAACAAAACCGGTTTATGACCTAGGCTGCCGTAGCTTCATAACGTGGCAACAAAGGCCTTATCTGTTTAAGTGCCGCAACGTGAGGCCAGTAACTCAGCAAGCCGACTTTATGTATCAGAACGTCACGCTTAACCCGATGCGTTCTCCAACTGGGCAAGTGATATCCTTGTTCTTGTCGATTCAAGATGCGACTGCTGAAGCTCTGATGTCTCAGAAAAAGGCTTGACGTACCTTAAGGTGAAAATTGAATCGCCTTATAAGAGCACTCTGAAAACCAAATAAAAATGGCCAAGGTTAATCCCCTTGGCCATTTTTGTATCTGATCCTGTAGTAATGAGTTCGAACTAAAGAAAGGCGTTCCGTGTTCGTTAACTTTAGTCGAGTTGTTGTTAGGCTCTATCAACAGCGGCTTGTATCCGCTGGGTTCTCATAAATAAGCGCATCTAACCTGCCATATTTTGTGGACTTTACCCCGCTCATCCAAGTTTCGAACGTGCTAATCGATCTTGCCTTTGTACTTTATAAATTTCAGGGCTAATGAAAGAGGGCTGAGATCGGCACTCGAAGCGAAAAAGTCAGAAAAAAATGAAATTATTTAAGAAAAAACGCATTTTTTGATTCAAGAAAAGTGTGATTTTTATGTGATTAAAGGGCACTTTTTTCACAAATTTGCCTTATCGAAGATTTTTTCGCCGAATTTGCGAGGGAAACGTTTGCGCAATAAACCGACAGCGTTTGCGTGAATATGTTGTTAAGTTATTAATTACTATGAATTTAGTAGGAAATGACGGGTGGGAAGCTTTTACCAGATATGGAATCTTTGAGAGGATAGCACAAAAAAAAATGAAATATCAGACTTGCTGTTAGTAAATCACAGCCTATAATTCTGAAAACCGGAGCGTCTGCCAACGCTCCGGTTTTTTTGTGTCCGAAACTCAGTAAAGCGTCTGCCAACGCTTACCGAAAACGCACGACACGTAATATGATTACAGGACAAATTATCATGCGTATCGAACAAGAACTTAAGTTAGGTTTCAAAGATGTACTCTTCCGTCCGAAGCGTTCTACCCTTAAAAGCCGTTCTCAAGTTGAATTAACCCGCGATTTTACATTCAAGCATAGCGGTCGTCAATGGTCTGGTACTCCAGTAATTGCAGCGAACATGGATTCGGTAGCAAGCTTTGAAATGGCAGCTGCTCTAGCAGAGCACGGTGTTATGACTGCAGTACACAAGCACTACACAGTAGAGCAGTGGGCTGAGTTCGCAAAAACAGCAGACAAGAAAACGCTGAACAACGTATTTGTTTCGACAGGTACTTCTGAAGCTGAGTTTGAGAAAACTAAGCAAATCATGGCGCTTAGCGACGAATTCGTATTTATCTGTATTGATATCGCTAACGGCTACTCAGAGCACCTAGTTGAGTATGTACAAAAAGTACGTGCTGAATTCCCGACTAAAGTTATCTCTGCTGGTAACGTTGTAACGGGTGACATGGTTGAAGAGCTAATCCTAGCTGGCGCAGACATCGTTAAGGTTGGTATCGGCCCTGGTTCTGTTTGTACTACACGTGTTAAAACAGGCGTAGGTTACCCTCAACTTTCTGCAATCATCGAGTGTGGCGACGCAGCACACGGCCTTGGCGGCATGATCATCGGTGACGGTGGCTGTTCATGTGCGGGTGACGTATCTAAAGCGTTCGGCGGCGGTGCTGACTTCGTAATGCTAGGCGGCATGCTAGCAGGTCACTCTGAGTCAGGCGGCGAAGTTGTAGAGCAAGACGGTAAGCAATTCATGAAGTTCTATGGAATGTCGTCACAGTCGGCTATGGACAAGCACTCAGGTGGTGTTGCTAAGTACCGTGCTGCTGAAGGTAAAACTGTTTTACTTCCGTTCCGTGGCTCTGTTCACAACACAATTTCTGACATCCTTGGTGGTGTACGTTCAACTTGTACATACGTAGGTGCAGCAAAGCTTAAAGAGCTAACTAAGCGTACGACTTTCATCCGTGTACAAGAGCAAGAGAACAACGTATTCGGTAAAGAGTAATCTGAACTGATTCGAATAGTTTGAAAATCAAGAGCCGCTAAAGCGGCTCTTTTTTTACGTGAAATTGATAAAATCAATGTCATTAAACCTGCGCGCTAATAATCTGTCTAATTTTCAGAAGACGCTGGATTTAGAATGTGACTAACAGATTTAATGATCGCAGGAACTATGATGGTTATTAGTACTAACGTGAATAATGATGCCTCAAACCAGTGCCAACCTAATATACTTGTAGTATAAAAGTAAGCGCCTAAAGAGAGTGGCAGCGTCAAATTAAACACGATTAAGACGATTAACGCAGCTCCTGCCCATACCATACCAAACTGATTCTCAAGTCCTGAAAAACTTATAGACAGATAGCACGTACCAGATATTGTAACAAGTAAAGCACTAAGGCAGCCTGATCTCATTTTGTTGCCTAGAATATTAACGAAAAAAGCAAAACTATCAGAACGCCTAATTATTTGAATTAGCATTCAAAAATTAATATTACTTTCAAATGCTATTAGTCTTTGTAAAACTCATTTATCGTCTCTTTAGTTGATTGTCACATGATTGTTTTTTCATTTGGTATCTTGAAAATAAGTTTATGCTTTGTAGTCGAAGTTTAATTCATGCCTAACATATGCTTTACAAATTCGCTGCGATCTAGAGTAACTGATTCAGGACTTTTCCCCGGCACGACCGACAGAGACACCATCGGATGTCGGTAAGGGTTCTTACAATAGCTATATCAATAGTATTGATATTTTAACTAGTGTGGTATCAGTTAATAGAAACAATACTATTGATTTTTAAATAGCTCGCCCAGTAATGAGCTTTCGCTCCACATCGTTTACTTCATGCTGAATTATTCGTTGATTGGGAAATTCGAAGGAAACAGTGCTCGTTTTGCTTCTTCATCACGTTCGGTTTTAAACTCAATGCCTTTGCCGATTTCGCGAGCACGCAGTGCAGCAGGGCGAGTGTTGATTGCGTTAAACCAACGCTTCAAGTTCGGGTAAGGTTCTAGGCCTTCTTCACCAAGCACGACCGGTGCTTTGTCAATCCAACCCCATGCAGCGACATCGACAATGGTGTACTCATTTCCTACGATAAATTCACGACCTTCCATATGCTTCTCTAACACTTCGTAGTGACGTTGTGCTTCACGTAGGTATCGGTTCACAGCGTAGTCTAAGCCTGCTGGTGCAGCATGGCGGAAGTGTACCGATTGGCCTGAATATGGACCAAGGCCACTCGCGATAAACATCATCCAAGAGAGTAGTTCAGCTCTGTCTTCTGGCTGACCGCCAAGCTTGCCTGTTTTCTCTGAGAGATACAGAAGGATAGCGTTAGAGTCGAATACACGTTGTCCTTCATCTTCAATCGCAGGCGTTTTGCCATTTGGATTGATTAAACGATATTCCGGTGAATGCTGCTCACCCTTTAAGGTATCGACAGGAACAAGTTCAAAATCTAGGCCTGTCTCTTCCAAAAACAGAGCGATCTTCATTGGGTTTGGTGTTTGGTGAAAATAGAACTTAAGCATGGGGTAACTCCTTGTATTGGTCATTTATTAAAGCACCACTTGAACGATCGTTCAATGGTTGATTTTGAATTATTTGAAGATCTTCTGACTCGCATTCCAACTCTATGTGTTGAAGACCTCGTTATTTGAGCGAGGGGTAAAATCGCGCGATTCAGTGTGTTGGATTTTAAGTTGTTGAAAAAATGAGCTTAAAGTGGTTTTTTTGATTCGTTGCTTTATGCGGAGTTCGGATTTGTGATGGGTGGTTTTTGGCGGGATAGGGCGTATGAAATCCGCAGTCAGATATTCCAACAAAAACGTTGAGCACTGGTTCAAACCAGAATTATCTGGATGCACAGGCTTATTGGTAAGTTCAAAATCGTGATCTGCTGCCACACCTTATGCAACAAATGAATATAAACGTTAGAGATTAAGGTGTGCTTCACGGTTTTTTAATCTTAGGGACTTACATTGGTGAGCAAATCTGATGTGAACACTTAACGACACAGGATCTTTTCATGAAAAAGAACATTATCGCCCTCGCTCTTGGTGGCATGCTGGCTTTTGGCGCAACACCTTATTCTTTTGCTGCTAACGACGGCGCAGTACAGGCTTCTGCGGATTACGCGCAGTTGGTGACTAAGCGACAAGTTGTCGACCAATTACTTCTTGATGCGTTGCAGGCGTTTAAGTCTCCGGCAAGAATTTCTCACGCGGGCTTTACGGCTAAAATGCCAAGCAACATGGAAATTGTGACTAACCGATTGTTAGAAGCTTACCAACTAGAACCTTACCGTACTGACTTGCTTATCTCGGCAGCGAACGCTCAGATCTACAACAAGAATGCAGAGCGAGCTATTGAGCTGTTTGAACAAGCGCTGACGGTTGCACCAGACGATGTCGACTTGCATGCGTATCTTGCGGTTTGGCAAAGATTTGAAGGCAATGAAAGTGAATCCAACAAGCACATGGATAAACTGGAAAGCCTGAATAAAGGCAAGGCTGAAGACATCAAACGTATTTTTGCAACGGTTGACCGCGTGTTAGAAACACCTCTTAAAGAGTCTGCAGATAAGGGACTGTTGAGCGATCACGGTGCCATCGTCACTTTGGGCTACGCGCTTAACCCTGATGGCTCTATGCATGAAATCTTGATTGAACGTCTTGAAACCACATTAGCAATGTCGAAAGCTAACCCTGATGCGATGATCGTGTTGACGGGCGGAGTGCCAAAGAATCATAAGACTGAAGGTAAGTTAATGGCGGATTGGCTTATCGAGAAAGGGGTAAGCAAAGATCGCATCATCGAAGAGAATTACGCGACCAGCACGGTAGGCAATGCCTTATTCAGTAGCTACGCACTTGCTCGCCATGATATTAAGCACGCGACCATTATTAGCTCGGCAAGCCATGTTCGTCGTGGTCAAACTCTGTTTGAAATCGCTAGCTGGCAAACCGGCCCTCAGGGCATTACTTTTGATACGGTTTCTTACCCAGACAAGCCACTCGCAGATCTTAAGAAGGCGAGTGATGGTGAGCTACTAGGTATCTACCGAGATGCGCTTAGAACCTATGGTATGTGGAGCTACCGCTCTTACCCATTAGAGTCTCGCTAGGCTTAGGGTTACTTCACAGTAGGCAAAGTATAAGTTGCTAGTACAATCGAGCACAGCTAGATGGTATGCTGTGCTCCTACTTAATTTAGTGTTTCAAAGGCAAAAAAATGAACCCGATTTTAGCAATGTTGAAAGAGAACAATATTAGCGACGAGCAGATCAGCGAGCTATTCAAGACGTTGACCGAGAACCCTCTTGCAGCAATGGCGACGATCAGCCAACTTGGCTTACCACAAGATAAACTTCAAATGCTGATGGGCCAGGTAATGCAAAACCCTGCGCTAATCAAAGAAGCAGTTGAAGAGCTTGGCCTAGATTTTTCTAAGGTTGAAGCCGCTAAAGAGCAACTTCAAAAATAATAGAGTCTGAATGAGCGATTTTGTTAGGAAGTGATAGCCGATTCGGTTAACTGTTCTTGAGATTGCGAATTAGACTTGAGTAAAAAGCCGTTTGAGTATCAATACTTAAACGGCTTTTTTGATCCGACTTAGAAAGGCTAGAAAGAGATACGACAAAAATACTAGTCCGATGTGACTCCCTCGCTTAAATCATGTAATTTCTTTTTAACACTCATGTTTCAATAAACTGAATTCCGGCGTTGCTCATGAAATCTAGCCTAAGCATTCGATCTTACACCAAGCAATTTAATACTCATGCCCATGATGGCTACCATCAACTCGTGCTGCCTATTCAAGGGAGTATTAGTATTGAAATGGTGGGATATGTCGGCAAGGTGGCCGTGGGCGAATGCGTGGTGATTCCGGTAACCACAGCGCATGCGTTTAAGGCGGATGAAGCGGCACGCTTTATTGTCGCGGATATGGTGGAGTTACCGCAGCACTTGTTAGAGCATGAGCTCTCGGTTTTCACGATAACGCCACCTTTAATGAGCTTCTTGCTGTTCGTTGAAAAGCAGTTGGAATATCAAGTCGACAGTGGCATTGAGTTATCCATCTTGGATGTATTTTCACTGCTGTTAGAGCAACAAGAAGTCAGCAAGAGCATCGACCCTCGTATTCGAGCGGTCCAAAGGCTCATTGCGGATAATTACGCCCAGCCTCTCTCTATTTCTCAGCTTGCAGAAACGGCTTGCTTGAGCCCCACTCAATTTAAGAAGCGCTTTAAAGAGTGCATTGGAATCAGTGCGCTTAAGTACATCACTCGCTATCGTATGGAGAAAGCTCAAGCCTTGCTTAGCCATACCGATTTACCTGTTCAATTGGTCGCAGAAAATGTGGGTTATAGTGACTTGTCTGCATTCAGTCGACGCTTCTCTCAGCACTTTGGCATGTCTCCAAGGGCGTTTTTGGGCTCGATGAAAGAGAGTCTTCCAAAACAAGAATAGCGTCCTTTTGGCAAACTCAACTTAGTATATGTTCACTATTATCTATTTCAGAAATGAAAATAGACTAGGTAATAGAAATGAATCTTGCCATCAATCGCGTTAACGAATTCCAAACGGGCACTTTAGCCATCGTGTTTGCTTCTGTTTTATGGGGCACGACAGGCACCGCCGCAAGCTTTGCGCCTGATCTCAGCCCATTAGCGATTGGTGCTTTTTCAATGGGCGTCGGCGGATTAATGCAAGCAGTCTTGGCGTATCGAAAGATCTTATCTTCACTTGATAAGCTTTTGCTCAACAAAAAGTTGTTAGCGGCGAGTGCGCTGGCTTTGGCGATCTATCCTCTGGCTTTTTACTCTTCGATGAAGTTATCGGGTGTCGCAATGGGCACAGTGGTGTCGATAGCTACTGCTCCTTTCTTTTCTGCACTTTTAGAGTGTCTTATTAGCAAAAAGAATAATATCAACAAACGTTGGTTAACGAGCTTTGCCATTGGCGTGGTTGGTATTGGGCTACTGGTATTTTCAGAATCATCATCAGCGAATGATTCTGGTGACGATCTGAAGCTTTTGGGCATTGGATTAGGGTTGATTGCTGGGTTGTGTTACGCCATTTATTCATGGGCGACAAAAGCTCTGATAGACGAAGGCATTAAGTCGCAAGCAGCGATGGGCAGCATATTTGGGCTAGGAGCGATGTTGCTACTGCCAACGCTTTGGTTTACGGGGGATAACTTGTTCGCATCGAATACCAATATATTGGTGGTGAGTTACTTGGTGTTACTTCCTCAATGTTTAGGCTATATCGCTTTCAGTTTTGGGCTACGCCATGTCACAGCGAGTAGCGCCAACTTGATTACCTTACTTGAGCCAGTCGTTGCCGCCGTGTTGGCCGTGTGTATTGTGGGTGAGCTTATTCCATTGGTTGGATGGCTAGGTATGTTCTTGATAGTGATGTGTTTATTCATCCAATCTCAGCCAACTAAAAAGCCATTATAAGTATTTGTTAAAACGGGATTAATTGAATTAAATTCATGCGTGATTCTTATAATTGAATAAAATGAGTATCTCAGTTGCGAGAGTGCTGTTACTATCGTTATCAATAGTCGGGGGGCATATACCTTAGTTGGTGTTTGCTGAGATCGTTATTCGAGACCCGTTGAACCTGATTCAGTTAACACTGGCGTAGGGAACTATGATTACTTTGCCTACGTGGTTCAACAATGATCTCTCATTGCTTTCACCTCCACACTCTCTTTGCGGCCAAAGTTCGGTTCTCTTACGTCTTTTAGACAGTAGGAGCGACCATGACACAGCATTCCAATTCTCAAGTATCACCTAACAGCACTCAAACACCAGAAAACCAATCTTCTTCGATCAATACTCCGATTGTTTTGACCATTGCGGGTTCTGACAGTGGTGGTGGCGCGGGCATTCAAGCTGATATTAAAGCCATGTCTGCAACGGGTAGCTTCGCTTGTTCGGTAATTACCGCGATTACATCTCAGAACACCCAAGGCGTGTCCGCTATATTTCCAATCCCACTAGAGCATGTCGCTAGTCAGTTAGATGCAGTGTTTACCGATTTGAATATCGTGGCGGTAAAAGTCGGCATGTTGGCTGATTCGCAAATCATCAAAGTCGTCGCGGACAAAATCAAACAATACCAACCTAAACACTTAGTGATTGACCCTGTGATGGTCGCGACAAGTGGTGATCTGCTGTTAGAAAACTCGGCAATTACGACGTTAAAACAAGAGCTGATTCCGCTGGCAGACATCATTACTCCTAACTTGCCGGAAGGCGCAGCACTAACGGGCAAAGCTGTGCCTGAAAGCGAAGCCGAAATGCAGGATATGATTGAAGACCTGCGTGCACTAGGTGCTAAAGCCGTTCTTCTCAAAGGCGGTCATTTAGAGAAGGATGAGAACAGTAACGACTTACTGATTCTGCCAACCACGTCTGCTTTGATTAGTGCGAAGCGTTTTCCTACCAAAAACACCCACGGTACGGGTTGTACGCTTTCATCTGCTATTGCTTCTTTCTTAGCGCAAGGCAACACGCTGTCAGAGGCTGTTGAGCTAGGCAAACAATACATTTCGCGCGCGATTGCTCATGCTGATGAGTTGCAAGTCGGCCAAGGTCATGGGCCCGTAAATCACTTCTTCGCTGGGCACGGGAATGTCCGTTAATACGGTGGGTGTTCAGCTCAGCAATGCCTCTTTACGTTATAACGACAGTGAGCACGCAACCTTATCGGGTTTGTCGCTTAGCTTAAACGCAGGTAAGTGGACGGTATTGCTAGGTCGAAGTGGCTGCGGGAAAACCACGGTATTGCGTTATCTGGCAGGCTTGTTGGACGACAAGGTGGAGTGGCAGGGAACATTGACAACCTCTGATGAATTGCCTTTAACGGATCGCATCGCTTACATGGCGCAGCAGGATTTGTTACTGCCGTGGCTGTCGGTTATCGACAATGTATGTCTGAGTCATCGTTTTCAAAATTCAGCTTCTGACAAAGCACTGCAAACCAATCAAGCACTCGAGTTGCTCGCTGCGGTTGGTTTGGCTGATTATGCGAATGCGATGCCGGATCAGTTGTCTGGTGGTATGCGTCAACGTGTCGCTTTGGCTCGAACTTTAATGCAAGACAAGCCAGTGGTGCTGATGGATGAGCCGTTCTCTGCGCTGGATGCGGTAACGAGACACAAACTACAGAGCTTAGCGTGTGAGCTGTTGAGAGATAAAACCGTTGTGTTGATCACCCATGATCCACAAGAAGCGGTGCGTTTGGCGGACAATTTGTATGTGTTGCAAGGCACACCTGCGAATGCTCAGTCTTTATCTGTGCCTCTCACATCAACACCACGAGTGCTCGATGGTGAGTGTGCCGAGTTGCAACAAGCGATCTTAGATCAGTTGGAGCGTGATTATGAATGATCTAACGCGAAGTGGAGCTGTAGCTCATTCAACTAACGGACAGGCTGCCACTACACGCCATCGTCAGATGAATCCTGTTGTTCGTTTGCTTATCAGCAGTGCTGTGATTCTCGGTTTATGGCAGTTAGTTGTGGTTGTCTTCGAGATGCCGAGCTTCATTTTGCCAGCGCCTGCAGAAGTCTTTTTAAAGCTGATTGAACGTTACGATGTGTTACTCAAACACACATGGGTGACTGCGCAAGAGGTCCTACTTGGCTTGTTACTCGGATTGTCTATGGGGCTATTTTTCGCTCTGCAGATGTTGATGTTTGATCCGTTAAAACGTTGGTTATTGCCTATCTTAATTGCCAGCCAAGCTATCCCTGTATTTGCGATCGCGCCAGTATTGATGCTGTGGCTTGGTTATGGCATCGCCTCAAAAGTGGTGATGGCGGCGATCATTATCTTCTTCCCAGTAACCACTTGTTGTTACGACGGTCTGCGCAATACACCGACAGGCTATCTCGATCTTGCCAAAACGATGGGTGCATCGAAATGGCAACTGCTGCGTTATATCCAACTGCCTGCTGCGCTGCCAACATTAGCGTCTGGCATTCGTGTGGCGGTGGTTATTGCCCCAATTGGCGCGGTCGTCGGGGAGTGGGTTGGTTCGAGTGAAGGGCTGGGTTATCTAATGCTACAGGCCAATGCACGAATGATCATTGATGAGATGTTTGCTGCCTTGTTTATCTTGGCGGTGCTCTCTATCTCGCTCTACTTCGTTACAGATAAATTACTCAAAAAAGCTATCCCTTGGGAGAACCAATGATGGTTAGCTCAATAACACTTTGTTTAATAAAGCTTCGCTCACGCTATTTATCTCAACAAAACTTCGTTAAAAATTAGCTCTATAAACACAATAATAATATTCAAAAGGAAAGGTTAACTATGAAAAATACCAAATTGGTAGGTGCAGTGGCACTGCTTGCTTCATTGGTTTCAGGTCATGCTCTAGCGGACTCTGAACAAAAGAAACTGACATTGATGTTGGATTGGTTTGTGAACCCGAACCACGGTCCAATCGTGATTGCTCAAGAGCGTGGCTACTTCGCTGACCAAGGCTTAGAGGTTGAAATCCAAGAACCAGCAGACCCAAGCACGCCAGCGAAACTTGTCGCAGCAGGTAAGGTCGATTTAGCGGTAACTTACCAACCAAGTTTAACCATGGATGTGGCAGCGGGTCTTCCTTTAGTTCGTGCATCAACCCTTATCGCGACGCCACTGAACACACTAATGGTACTGGATAACGGCAAGAACGATTCGCTAGCGGATCTGAAAGGCAAGAAGATCGGTATTGCGATTGCGGGTAACGAAGAAGCGACTATCGGCACTATGTTAGCGCAAGAAAATGTTGCATTTACAGATGTGCAAACCATCAATGTCGGTTGGGCACTTTCATCTTCATTGGCATCGGGCAAGGTAGACGCAATCTGGGGTGGCTTACGTAACTTCGAGACCAACCAGTTAGCACTTGAAGGTTTTAAAGCGAAAGCATTCTTCCCAGAAGAGCACGGCGTACCCGCTTACGACGAGCTTATCTTTGTTGCGAACGCAAAGAAACACGATGATGAAGCGATCAAAGCGTTCAACAAAGCATTGGAACAAGCAACGACTTACATTGTGAACCACCCACAAGAGTCATGGAGTGAGTTTGTGGCGTATTCACCAGATACGTTGAATAACGAGCTTAACCAACGCGCATGGAACGACACATTGACTCGCTTTGCACTTCGCCCTTCTGCTGTAGATATGAAGCGTTACGACGATTACGCACAGTTCATGTTCGACAAAGGCATTATCAAATCACTACCAAAAGCCGCTGATTACGTACCGACTTTTGACTAAGGAATCTCATGAAATACCAAGACTTAATCCAAGCCTGTCAACAAGATTGGCAAGACTACACCGAGCATGATTTTGTTAAAACGCTGGCAAACGGCACACTCGCTCAGCCGTGTTTTCTGCATTACTTGAAGCAAGATTTTCTGTTTTTAAAGCAGTATGCCCGCGCTTATGCATTGGCAATTTACAAGGCTAAAACCTTGGCTGATATGCGTCGTGCACTGCCAAGTGTTCATGCGTTGCTAGATTCTGAAATCTCTCACCATGTGACTTACTGTGGTCAGTGGGGGTTAACCGAATCTGACCTAGAAAACGAACCGGAAGATTTCGGTACGGTGGCTTACACGCGCTACGTTCTGGATGCAGGCATGACGGGTGATCTTGTTGACTTATATGCGGCACTGGCTCCGTGTTCAATTGGTTACGCTGTGATTGGTAAAGCGCTGTTAGAAAGCAGCGATACTGTATTAGAAGGCAACCCATACGCAAGCTGGCTGCAGCTTTACGGCGGTGAAGAATTCCAGTCTGGCGTGGCGACGGGCGCGGAATACTTCAATCAACTGCTTGCTGAAATTGATATCAACAGCGAGCGCGGTCAGAACATCGTTCATATCTTCAAAACCGCAACACGTATGGAAGTGGCTTTTTGGCAGCAAGGTCTGAATGCACTTAATGACTCAACAGCGGCTTAAAGCGACTTTTACGAATAAGGATTAATCCATGCTAACTGAACAAATCATCCAATCGCTGCGCGCAGTAAGAGAGCAAAAACCGTTGGTTGTGAACATCACCAACTACGTCGTGATGAACAATACGGCCAATGCGTTATTGGCGATTGGCGCTTCGCCTATTATGGCGCACTCACAGCAAGAGCTGGCAGAGATGATGTCTTTCTCTGGTGCTTTGGTGATTAACATCGGCACGCTCGACAGTGTTTGGACGCCAAGAATGTGTTTTGCTGTTGAGCAAGCGAACGCGAACAACAAGGTTGTGGTTCTTGACCCTGTGGGTTGTGGGGCAAGTACGTTGCGTACCGAGACTTCTCGTGAAATTGCACGCTTAGCCGATAAGTTGATCATTCGTGGTAACGCGTCTGAGATTATCGCGTTAGCGGGCGAGCAAGCGCAGAGCAAAGGCGTTGATGCGCTAGATAGCAGTGATGCCGCACTAGGCGCAGCGCAATGCTTAGTCGCTGAATACGGTGCGAATGTGGTGATTTCTGGTGAGACGGATTACGTTGTCACTCAAGACAGCGTTGTGACGTTAAACAATGGCCACCCAATGATGCCGTATGTGACGGGCATGGGTTGTACGCTAACAGCGCTGACGGGAGCTTTCGCTGCAGTCGGTGATGACAGTGGTTTGGCTGCTGCAGCTGTGTTGGGTGTGGTTGGCGAAATCGCGGCTGAGAACTCACGCGGCCCAGGTAGCTTGCAGATGAACTTACTCGATGAGCTGTATCAGCTAGATGAAGAGACACTGATTCAACGTTTGAAGATTCAGTAGATTCAATCTAGATCTGCATTCGTAGCTTATTAAAAAGCCCTCAACACATATGTGTTGAGGGCTTTTCTATTATTGCTTCAAAACCGTATTAACTATCTCGTCGCGTTAGCTATCCCGTTATATGAGAAATTGGCTTCGTTAGGTTCTAAATCGATTTACTTGGCTCTCTAGATGATGAGCAACCTCGGTTAAGTCACTCGCGGCACCAGAAATGCTGCTGACTGACTCTTGGTTACTTTGTGCGATGGTGTTTGCACCTTGTGCATTCTCACCCAATGATTTGGTCAGACAATCTTGCTCATCGACAGATACTGCGATCTGGCTGTTGGCCTGATTCAAATCTTGGATGTGTTGGTTAATCACATGCAGGTTCTGAGAGGCTTGTTGTGCCTGAGTCGAAGCATCTGAAACCGTACTGTGGCTCTCTTTGATCGACTCTAACGCATCTTTAGCGCCACGTTGTAACGAGGTGATGAGTTCGTCAATCTGACTCGCAGAATCTTGAGTGCGCTTAGCGAGCGTTCTCACTTCATCGGCTACCACGGCAAACCCACGGCCTTGCTCACCCGCACGTGCGGCTTCAATGGCAGCGTTCAATGCCAGTAGGTTGGTTTGTTCAGAAACGCCTTTAATTACTTCAAGAATGGCACCAATGTTCATCGACTCTTTGTGTAGGTCAGTCACTTTTTGGCTGCTGACCTGCATGCTTTCATCGGCGCTGCCAATTTCATGCAGTGTTTTGTCTACTTCTTTGAGTCCCATTGCCACATTCTCGGTTGCTTGGTTAGCAACTTGAGACGCGTGGTTAGCACTTGCAGCAATTTCTGAAGTGCTGGAAGCCAATTGATCAACGGCAGAAGAGATATTGATCATTTCACTGTTCAATTGTGTTGCGTTGGTCGAGCTGTTGTTTGTCACTTGATTGAGTGACTCCGACATCTCACCAATACGCACGCTAGAGCGGTTCACTTGGCCAACAATATCGCGCAGAGATTCAATGGTGATCTCCATATTAGTCAGCAGTTCACCAATCTCATTTTTGCTCTCAATGTTCACTTCCACATTCAGGTTGCCCTGAGAAAGCTCATTGGTGATCTGTTTAACTTGTGCGATGCCTTTGGTGATAGAGCGAGTCACCAAAACGGCGCTCGTCATGCCAATAACTAAAGCGACACCCGTTAGCAAGAAGATGATTTGAACTGAGCGTTTTTCACTGGCTTGCAGTACCGGCGTGAGCGCTTGTTTCTGTTGCTCGAGAATACTTTGAGCATCCGCGACCGCAATCGCTAAGCTGTCACCAATAGAGGCAAGGCTAGCGGTTCTTTGAGTGTTCTCAAGCATCTGTTGATGAACTTGCTCAAAGCCTTTTGCATACGCTTCACGTTGGTTTGAGAAGTCTTCAATCAGCTCACTTTGATAAGGCGATGATTTGAGAGATTCAATATCGCCTTCAATACCTGGTAGCGCGTATTCAAAGATATCTTTACCCGCTTCATAGGTTTTGAGGTCATTGTTGTTTGAATAACTGAGTACAGTGATCTTGGCTGCGAGGAAATTCTCCATCAACATGCCCGCGTATAAGCTCGCGTTTGGATCATTGTTATTGTAAGACTCATACAACAAACTTTGAGCAGCTTTCAGTGCGTTGGTTTCTCGTTGGACCATCTCCACGTTCACTAACTGGTCAATGAGCAGTTGGCTCTGTTTCATTGATCCATAAGCCACATCAAACGCCGCAACGCTGTCTTGCACTAATTGCAGGCTCGACAAGCTATCAGTATTGGTGGTGGTTTGGATTAAGTTGTTCAGCAGTTCATCAATCGCAAGTTTGCTCGATTGATAATTCGCTTCGTATTGATCATCCAATGACTCTAAGTAACGTTCAGAAGCTAAACGCATCTGAAGAAAGTGCACTTGAATGTTGCTAGATAATGTCGCTTTTTGGCTGAGCTCACTGTATTGGCTAAAGCCGTTCGACAAGGTTTGGATACCTTTGTAACTCACAAAGCCTGAAATGACGAAAAAGAGCAAGCAGATGGCATAACCCAGCTTGATCTTGAGCGCTATAGAAAGGTGGCGCATAACTATCCCTATATTTACCTGATTCCTTCACAGCGGAGTATTTCATAAAACAGCGTTCTGGGCATGCTTGAAGTGAATACTTTGTGTAATAAGTAACGCTTTAGTTAAAAAGTTCAGGTTTTTCGGCATGCTTTCAACGAGTTGCGTATTTGATGGTTCGTGTGTAATTGAGCTAATTTAGTATTAACTTCCATGCACATGATGCGATTTGTCGGTAAAATAGTACAACGCCAATTTTAGACATCGACTCCAAAGGTACGAAATGAACCCTTATAAGCTCTATTTAGTAACGGATGACCAACAAGATTTAGAAACGCTTAAGTTTGTGGTTGAACAAGCGGTCGCGGGTGGCGTCACTATGGTTCAAGTAAGAGAGAAACATGGGGATGTAAGAGCCTTCATTGAACGAGCACAAGCCGTAAAGTCGATTTTGGTTGGCTCAGGTGTTCCGCTGATCATCAATGACCGAGTGGACGTTGCATTGGCTGTCGACGCCGATGGTTTGCACTTAGGGCAATCGGATATGCCTGCAGAGTTAGCACGTCAGTTGATTGGTCCGGATAAGATTCTTGGGCTATCGATTGAAACTGAGCAGCAGCTACAAGATTCCGATAGCTTGCCGATCGATTACATTGGCCTCAGTGCGCTTTTTGCCACACCGACCAAGACGAATCTAAAGAAGCATTGGGGCTATGAAGGCATTGAAATGGCTTTGGAAACAACGAAGTTGCCGATTGTGGGTATTGGTGGAATTAACGAATCGAACATCCCGCAGTTAGTTGAGAGCGGTATTCATGGGTTAGCATTGGTATCTGCGATATGTCACGCTGAAGATCCAAAACAAGCGACGCGGGATCTGTTGTCTCTGATGGGAGAGTGAAGGGATTATAGACTAGAAAACAAATGAGGTTAACCATTTGTTTTCTAGTTAAAGAACAGGCTAATAGAAAGGCTAAATTGGCCTATCGCTTGAGCTTTTAAGACAATTTATTTAATACACAGTTTGGTTTACTGAGCGCATAAAGCAACAGTACCGATGATCATAATAACGATCGCGGCATACCAGCCGTATTGTGCGGTCTTATCAGCAACAAACACCTTAATATAGTTGAGCTCTTCATGCGCCATTGCGATGAAGTCTGTGTAGTTAATCGATAACTCACGGCTGGCTTCTTTCAAGTCTTGCTGAAGTTTGTTGAAAGCCTCATCGATGAAGCCTTTTGTTTCTGAAACAGACGGAGTAGCAGCCAAAGTTAGGCTATTCCAAACCGCCATACGCGATTCATATTCGCTTTCACTGACACAATTAAGTACGCGTAAATCATACTCTCGTTTGTTACGCTCTTTACCCATTTTCTCAGGGCAAATATTTCTTAAAACGTTCACGACAAATTTTCCAAAAGGTTCATTTAGATATAAAAAAGCACTCGAAGAGCGCTCATAAACTGGGTGCGAATCAATATTCAAAAGTGATCTATTTGAAACCGGCATAAGCGACTGTAAGACAGAGCGTTTATCTGGGAGATTTGAAGTTGGGTCAGTGGTGTTAAAGAGCGATTTGGGTTTGTCGATATCAGTTTGATAAGACAAACCCTTTGGGATCGCAGTGTAGTTAGGTCACTTTTGGACATCAACTAAGGTGTTTTATCCACACGACAAAGATATTTATCGGCACGAAAAGCTGAAATGAGGTAGTGCTGGAGAAAACACCACCGTCATTGACTTAGGATTCAGTTGCTGAAATAGGCTGAACTCAAGAATTGGGGGAGATTAGTTAGCTTGCCATTGATTGTTCTCTAATGAGTGGCCTTTTAGTTTTTCAAGTAAACTTGTTAACACTGGGCCATTGATATGGCTGCGAGACACTAAGCAACCCACTGGAGTAATCCAACCACCATGCTCGTGTGAGACAGGTAACGCCACAAGTACGCCTTTTTGAATGCCTTCCATCACCATCATTTCAGGCACATTTGCCCAGCCAACGTTCTGTTCAACGAGATCGATGATCGTTTTGTGGTTGTTGGTATACCAAAGCATCGAGCTAATACCGTAGGTGAACCACAGTTCGCGCTGCTTTGAACTGCGATGCACACATTGGCGGTAACGCTTTAGATCTGAGTCTTGTACTACCGACATTTGGCTGAGTTCGTGGGTGGCGGAGCTAACCGTAAGAAAGCGGGCTTGGCCCAGTAAGAAGAAGTCCATATCCACTTTAAGTTCACCATCCGCATAGATGATGCCAATCTGCGCTTTGCCACGTCTCACCAGGTCTTCCACATCGAAGGTTGAGGTCGTAATAATATCGAAGTGCGTGATTGGGAACTGATCGGCCAGTGAGCTGATTATCTTAATGAAATTCTTATCTATGATGCTTTCATCAACCGCAATGATCAGTTCGTGCTCATCTTCTTGTGTGAGCGATTCTACTTTTTGGTCGAAGTACTTTTGTTGGTCGAGAATCGACTTAGCCACAGGCAATAACGCTTTACCTGTGTTGGTCAAAACGGGGATGTTTTTCTCTCGGTTAAACAGCTCTTGGTCGATGGCTATTTCGAGATTCGCTATCGATTGGCTGACTCCAGACTGAGCGCGTTTCAGTTTGCGAGCGGCGGCAGAGAAAGAGCCACTTTCACACACGGTGACGAAGACTTTTAGTTGCTCAAAACTGTACATGTTACCTCTCGCTCAATACCAAATGGGATGATAATGCTCAGGCTATCACTAATCGTGATGGCTGTTAACTTTCTCTTATTATTTCAGGTGACATAATCTCGACCAATCCAACACGTAATAGATTATTTAGAGGAATGTATGAGTACGTTAGAAAGAGTGTTTCACTCTGTGTTATTTGAAGTATTGGCCGTAACACTATCAATTATAGGCTTAGCGATATTTACTGATCATGATGTGAATGCCTTATCAGGAACCATGATAGTTGTTGCGACCATCGCGATGATTTGGAACTACTGTTTCAACCGCATTTTTGATCGCTACTTCACGGGTGAAAAATCAAAGCGTTCGCTCAAGTTACGTGTTTTTCATGTCGTGCTATTTGAGGCAGGCTTGCTGGTGGCGACGATCCCAGTTATGGCTTACTTACTTGATGTGGGGATTTGGCAGGCATTTTTAATGGATATCGGCGTGACCATTTTTATTACCATTTACGCGTTTGTGTTTAATCTGATTTATGACCATGTTCGAGCATTCTGGGTACGCAGAGGGGAGCTAGCCGTTCAGTAATCTACCAAGTCAGTAAACACGAGCTTGGCCACTAACCGTTTGTTTATTCGTTATTTTGACGGAGATATTCGGTTAGTAGGCCTAGGTAACCCGGCACTGGTTGGCATTCAAAGTGGCGGTCTCGAATCTTTTCAATCTCTTCCGCTTAATAGTTAGTGTAACCCTATGCACTTATTGTTCGATATGTAATTTGAATTTGTATGTGTCGTAAAATGGTAAATATCTTAATTAAAACTTAGCCATCATAGTCATTCGCCCATCACCAGAGCAAACTATGAACAAGTTAAGTTATGACCGAAAAATGCCGCTATACGTGGTGTCTGCACTTGTCCTCAATATGGCATTTAGCTTGTGGTTGCTGAGTATTGCTTCTACGCCAGCCATGTTTTTTTCGGTGTGTGCGTTGTTTTTACTTAGCACTCTTATTACCGCACGCCTTTATCGACATGAAATGGCTCAAAGCAAGAATAACTTGTCGGAAGCGATCATTGATGGTGTCGCAGGTTTTATTGTCCTCGATAGTCAATTGAGGGTCATACAAGTGAATCAACAATTCTCTCGGGTTTCAGGTTATGCCTTTGACCAAGTCGAATCTCGTCCGATTTCTGATCTCTGTTTTATGAATAACAGCAGGGCTTTGTTGCGTAATTAAATTTAAAGATAGAACAACCCCGTTTCGCGTATTTCT
>NZ_JBGONQ010000018.1:0-92655 GCF_041439145.1 Vibrio sp. 1F255
AAAGGATCAGATCGCAGGACTCGAAAAAGGTTCAATTGATTTAGGCAACAACGCCTACTGATAGTACAAATATAAAAAAGGCTCCGAAAGGAGCCTTTTTTGTTTCTGAATATATTGAAGTCGTAAATAATACTTTGGTCGACTTAAATATTAATTCTATCGCTTAGCGTGTAATTGATTACTCACTAAGTAAACTAAATGTTTAGATAGCAAACTCTTCTAGAGATTTACCAGCATCTAGCTGTTCTTGGATAGCTGAAGGCGTACGGCCTTGACCTGTCCAAGTCTTCTCGTCGCCGTTTGCGTCTACGTATTTGTATTTCGCTGGGCGAGGAGCGCGTTTAGCTTTTGTTGTTTTAGATTTTGCTTCACCAGAAAGTGCAGCAATAAGATCGGCAACATCAATTCCGTCTTTTGCAATTTGTTCAGCAATAGCAGAAAGCTTAGCTTCTTGCTCTGCTTTAGCAGCACGCTCTTCAGCTTCAGACTCTTGACGCTCTTGTACAACAATAGTCAGCTTGTCTAGCGCTTCTTCAAGTTGCTCAAGAGTTAATTCACGTGAGAACGCACGAAGGCTGCGGATATTTAATAGAGTTTTTGTTAATTCAGACATGATATTTTCCATCAAGGTAAACTAAATAATCTTCCTAATAATAAACAGAGCCTAGGAATAAAACAAATAGTATTTCTTCTATTACATATTTAAATATAAAAGTGAGATGAATAGTTGAAAATTCAGAGCAGTATTTCTATTGAATTTATAATAATTATTAAGAATATCTTAAAAAATGATATGTGACAGGTGGAGTAGTCAACTTATGTAGACTATTCTTCTATTGATTAGTTCATTAACAAAAAGCTATTTTTCTCGGAATGATATGTTGCATTGTTGCTCTTGATGAGTACAATTGCGGCTACCTGATGCGAGGTGTTGGTTAATTTGTTGTTAAACTCTGGTTTACACGGTTAATAATGTTATCGCACGTAGAGGTGCAATTATAAAAAGTAACTTCCGTTGGGGTGATGCCAATGAACGGGAATGAAAGGTGTAATTGCCGAAGTAAATTGTATATCTAAGCAATTTGCTGGGGTTGTGCTCAATAGGTACAACACTGCCATAGTCTTAATTTTAAACTATGGAGCGCTACTGTAGGGTTGGGTGAAGTGTTCACTTCCCTTTCGCTTAGTTCAACATGAGCTTGGTCAGCCGTATCAAGTTTGTCTGCAGTAGATCTCTAGCCAAATAAAAAACTGGTTTTTGAAGATCATGAATTTAATAGATTTTGCAACATCACCTTTATCTTTGCTTCCGCCCCTTGTGGCTTTGAGCCTTGCTATTGTTACCCGCCGTGTATTGGTTTCTTTGGGTGTCGGTATCATCATGGGTGCGATTCTACTTGCTGATTACTCAGTAGGTAACGCAGCTAGCTACGTGTTTACTAAAGCATCTGGTGTTTTCATCGAAGATGGTGGCATCAACACTTGGAACATGAGCATCATTGCATTCCTAATTATTCTTGGAATGACAACGGCATTATTAACACTGTCTGGCGGTACTCGCGCATTCGCGGAGTGGGCACAGTCTCGCGTTAAGAGCAAACGTGGTTCAAAACTACTTGCTGCTTTCTTAGGTGTATTCATCTTTGTTGATGACTACTTTAACAGCCTAGCGGTTGGTGCTATCTCTCGTCCTGTAACAGACCGCTTCTATGTATCTCGCGCTAAGCTTGCTTATATCCTAGATTCAACTGCTGCTCCTATGTGTGTGATCATGCCTGCTTCTAGCTGGGGTGCTTACATCATCACGATCATTGGTGGCATCTTAGTGACACACGGTGTGACAGAGTATTCTGCACTGGGTGCTTACGTTCGTCTTATCCCAATGAACTTCTACGCTGTATTCGCACTACTAATGGTGTTCGCAGTAGCATGGTTCGGTCTAGACGTTGGTAAGATGCGTGAGCATGAGATCGAAGCATCTCAAGGCCGTGGCTTTGAAGGTGACAACGATCAAAAGCAAGCTCACGATCTAAACGAAGAGTTAGATATCGAAGAGAGCGAAAACGGTTCAGTTTCTGATCTTGTTATGCCAATCGTATCGCTAATTGTAGCGACAGTGGCTGCAATGCTTTACACAGGCGGCCAAGCGCTGGCTGCTGATGGCCAAGCATTCAACCTTCTAGGCGCATTCGAAAACACGGATGTAGGTAAGTCTCTTGTTTACGGTGGTGTTATTGGCTTACTAGTAGCACTAGCGACAGTATTCAAGCAAAAGCTATCGATGACTGATATCGCAAGAACAATGTGGATCGGTGCTAGCTCTATGTTTGGCGCGATTCTGATTCTTGTGTTTGCATGGACTATCGGTTCTGTTATCGGCGACATGAAAACGGGTTCTTACCTATCGTCTCTAGTAACAGGCAGCATTGATTACCACTGGTTACCGGTTATGTTGTTCCTTCTAGCGGGCGTTATGGCGTTCTCTACAGGTACATCTTGGGGTACGTTCGGTATCATGCTACCAATCGCGGGTGATATGGCTGCAGCATCGGATATCGCACTGATTCTTCCAATGCTAAGTGCGGTTCTAGCGGGTGCAGTATTTGGTGACCACTGTTCTCCAATCTCAGATACGACGATTCTGTCTTCTACTGGTGCTCGTTGTAACCACATCGACCACGTCTCGACTCAGCTTCCATACGCGTTGTCTGTAGCGTTCGTATCGTGCATTGGTTTCATCACTCTAGGTATGACATCTTCAATTGGCATCGCATTTGGCGCAGCGTCTCTAACGTTTGTTGCTGTATGTTTTGCATTGGCTTACTTCTCTCGCTGCAAAATGGCGACGTGCAAAAGCTAAAATTGAAAGTTAATCAGTAAACTATCAGGGAGGCGTTTGCCTCCCTTTTTTGTGCCTGTTAATTTAATTTTAAGTTTCGTGAAAAAAGTTCGAATAAATGGTTGAAAAAGGATGTCAGCTTAGTTAGTGTGGAGACAAGACAGCAAACAACCTAAGAGCTGATAAGTATGCGTAAATTAGTAATGAACATTCATCACCATCATCACCCTATCTAGTCTTTCGGGGAGATTTACGTATACCCGGGAGCAAGATTACTCCCGGAGGTTAAGTCAAAAGAATTTAGATTTAAACCCTCGGGATGACAAAGTCCCCGAGGGTTTTTTAGTTTTAGCGCTTTTAAATAATCAATAAATTCAAATATTTGCACAGGGATACAGCAATGCAGACACAACGCCTAAGAATCGCAATTCAAAAGAAAGGTCGCTTAAGTAAAGAGTGCCAAGACCTACTTAAAAAATGTGGTGTTAAATTTAATATCATGGGTGAGCGCCTAGTGGTTCACTCACTAAATATGCCAATCGACTTGTTACTCGTTCGTGATGACGACATCCCAGGTCTTATCATGGATGGTGTAGTTGACCTTGGTTTCATCGGTGAAAATGAACTAGAAGAAGTTCGTCTAGATCGTGTTGCTCTTAAAGAGCCTTCAGAGTTCCGCACACTACGTCGTTTAGACTTCGGTGGTTGCCGCCTTTCAATCGCTATTAATAAAGACGAAGAATACAACGGCCCACAAGACTTAGCGGGCAAACGTATTGCGACAACCTACCCACAACTACTTAAAGCCTACATGGACGAGCAGGGTGTTGAGTTCAGCACTTGTATGCTAACAGGTTCGGTTGAAGTCGCGCCTCGCGCTGGCCTTGCAGACGCTATCGCTGATTTAGTTTCTACAGGTGCAACGCTTGAAGCGAACGGCCTAAAAGAAGCAGAAGCTATCTTCCAATCGAAAGCAACACTGATTCAACGTGTTGGCGACTTCGACGCAGACAAGACCGCACTGATTGAAAAACTACTGACTCGTATGCAGGGTGTTCAACAAGCGAAAGAGTCGAAGTACATCATGCTTCACGCGCCAACCTCTCAACTAGAGCAAATCAAAGCACTACTGCCTGGTGCTGAAGATCCAACGGTTCTTCCTCTATCTACAGACAAAGACAAAGTTGCCGTGCACCTAGTAAGTACAGAGAACTTGTTCTGGGAAACAATGGAACAGCTGAAAGAGTTGGGTGCAAGCTCGATTCTAGTATTACCAATCGAAAAAATGATGGGGTAGTGACGATGAGAACCGTTGTTTGGCAATCTTTAAGTGAATCACAGCAAGACTCGGTATTAGAGCGTCCAGCTATTACTGAAGGTGCAAACATCACAGCGACTGTTTCTGATGTTATTGCAAAAGTACGAAATGAAGGCGATGCCGCGCTTAAAAAGCTGACTGCAAAGTTTGATGGTGTAACTCCAGAATCTATCCGAGTCAGTTCGGGTGAGATTGAAGAGGCGTGTGCTCGTCTAACACCAGAGATGAAGCAAGCGTTAGAGCAAGCTTATAGCAACATTGCTAAGTTTCACGAAGCTCAAAAGCCGCAGCCAATTAAGGTTGAGACACAGCCTGGTGTTGTGTGTGAGCAAGTGACGCGCGCGATTAATACTGTTGGCCTTTATATTCCCGGTGGCAGTGCGCCACTACCGTCAACGGTTCTTATGTTAGGTGTTCCTGCTCAAATCGCAGGTTGTCGTAAGGTTGTGCTTTGTTCACCTCCGCCAATCGCTGATGAAATCTTGTATGTCGCTAAGCTTTGTAAGATCGACGAAGTTTACAACGTTGGTGGTGGTCAAGCGGTTGCAGCAATGGCTTACGGTACCGAGAGTGTGGCTAAAGTCGATAAGATCTTCGGCCCAGGTAATGCCTACGTTACGGAAGCAAAGCGCCAAGTGAGTAATGACTTCCGCGGAGCAGCTATTGATATGCCAGCTGGCCCATCTGAAGTGTTAGTGATTGCTGATGAAACGGCTGATGCAGACTTCATTGCAGCGGATTTGTTGAGCCAAGCGGAACACGGGCCTGACTCCCAAGTAGTATTGGTAACTCCATCTCCAGTGGTTGCAGACCAAGTAACAGAAGCGGTTCAAAAGCAACTGAAAGAACTGTCTCGTGCGAACATCGCTCAGCAAGCATTGGCTTCAAGCTTAATCATCATTGCTGAATCGATCACTCAAGCGATTGCGATTTCGAATTTCTACGGTCCTGAGCACTTGATCGTTCAAACCAAGAACCCACGTGAATTGCTGCCATTGCTAGATAATGCAGGCTCAATTTTCCTTGGTGACTGGTCTCCAGAATCTGCAGGTGACTACGCATCCGGCACAAACCACGTTCTTCCGACTTACGGTTATACCAAGACGTATTCAAGCCTAGGTTTGGCTGATTTCTCTAAGCGAATGACGGTGCAGGAGCTAACAGCCGATGGGTTGAAAGGCCTAGCGCCAACAGTAGTAACAATGGCGGAAGCCGAAGGTTTGGATGCACACAAACGCGCTGTGACTATCCGAGTTGAAAAGTTAAATAAAGCGAAATAAGGGTAGGGCATGGAAAAGTTAGCAAGAAAACAAGTTCAGGCTCTAACACCTTACTTGTCTGCAAGACGCATAGGCGGTACTGGTGATGTATGGCTAAACGCCAACGAATCTCCGTTTGATAACGAGTACAACCTGAACTTGTCTCGTCTTAACCGTTACAGCGAATGTCAGCCAAAAGAGCTGATTGATGCTTACGCTCAATACGCAGGCGTGAAATCAGAGCAAACTCTGACAACGCGTGGTGCTGACGAAGGTATTGAATTACTGATTCGTGCTTTCTGTGAGCCGAACGAAGACGCTATTCTTTACTGCCCACCCACTTACGGTATGTACGCAATCAGTGCAGAGACGATTGGTGTTGAGCGTAAGGTTGTGCCTCTGACTTCTGAATGGCAATTGGATCTTCCAGCTATCGAAGCTCAGCTCGACAACGTAAAAGTGGTGTTTGTTTGTAGCCCAAATAACCCAACCGGTAATTTGGTTGATCGCAAAGACATCATCAAGTTGCTTGAAATGACACAAGACAAAGCGATTGTGGTGATGGATGAAGCGTATATCGATTTTTGTCCAGAAGCGTCAACCGTTGATTTGCTTGAGCAATATCCAAACCTAGCGATTCTGCGCACCTTGTCGAAGGCCTTTGCTTTGGCGGGCTTACGTTGTGGCTTTACGCTAGCGAACAAAGAGCTTATCGATGTACTGTTGAAAGTGATTGCTCCTTATCCAGTGCCAATCCCTGTTGCTGACATTGCCGTTCAAGCACTTTCAGAGCAAGGACTCGCGCGAGCTAAGTTCCAAGTTCTGGATTTAAGTGCTAACCGAGCGTATTTGCAGGCGGGTCTATTAGGTATGCCTCAAGTGACGGTTTTTGATGGCTGGGGTAACTACTTACTGGTGAAATTCCCGAACGGCGATGAGTTATTTAAAGCGGCTTGGGATACGGGCATTATTTTGCGTAATTCACCTATTGAAGACTGTGTTCGTATTAGTATTGGTAACCGCGAAGAGTGCGAAAAGACACTTGGATTCATTCGTAACTTTTATCAGTAACGAAAGGCTTACCAGTAATAACATTTGCCAGTTTGAGTTGATTAATCGCAGATTGGCAAGTGAAACCAATATTTTGGGTTAGCGTTTGATTTTAGCTAGGCCACCAGATTTAAAATTAAAAGGAAGTTCAAGTGAGTAAACAACAGAAAATACTTTTTATAGACCGTGACGGCACCTTAATTGTGGAGCCGCCAGTTGACTTTCAAGTAGATCGTTTAGACAAGCTAAAATTCGAACCGCGAGTAATTCCTAGCCTACTTGCACTGCAAGACGCTGGTTACCGTCTAGTGATGGTGACTAACCAAGATGGTCTAGGTACCGATAGCTACCCACAAGAAGATTTCGATGCACCACACAATATGATGATGGAGTTCTTCGAATCTCAAGGCGTTAAGTTTGACGACGTGCTTATTTGCCCTCACTTTGACGAAGACAACTGCTCTTGCCGTAAGCCTAAACTGGGTATGGTTAAAGAGTACCTACAAGGCGGTAAAGTCGATTTCCAACACTCTGTTGTGATTGGCGACCGAATGACGGATCTTCAACTGGCAGAGAACATGGCTATCCGCGGTATTCAATATGGCCCGGATGCGGAAACTGAAGGCACGCTTAACTGGCCACAAATCGTTAAAGATCTGACGGTTAATGCGCGTATTGCTGAAGTAGTTCGTACTACTAAAGAAACAGATATCAAGGTTGCAGTAAACCTTGATGAAACCGGTGGCAACAAGATCGATACCGGCATGGGTTTCTTCGACCACATGCTTGATCAAATCGCGACACACGGTGGTTTCCAAATGAACCTGACTGTGAAAGGCGATCTGCACATCGATGATCACCACACGGTAGAAGATACCGCTCTTGCTTTAGGCCAAGCATTGAAAGATGCACTAGGCGACAAACGTGGTATTGGCCGTTTTGGTTTCAGCCTACCAATGGATGAGTGTTTGGCTCAGTGTGCGTTAGACCTTTCTGGTCGCCCATACCTGAAGTTCGATGCTAAATTCAGCCGTGAGCAAGTGGGTGATCTTTCAACCGAGATGGTGGTTCACTTCTTCCGTTCTCTAACTGATACATTGGCTTGTACGCTACACCTTTCTTCTGATGGCAATAATGATCACCACATCATTGAGAGCCTGTTCAAAGCGTTTGGCCGTACTCTTCGCCAAGCAATCAAAGTTGAAGGTAACGAGTTACCAAGCAGCAAAGGCGTTCTGTAAGGGTTCGGTATGAAAGAGCAAAAAGTCGTTATTATTGATACTGGTTGTGCCAACGTTTCATCGGTGAAGTTTGCGATTGAACGTTTGGGCTACGCAGTTGAAATTTCAAAAGAACCAGAAGTGGTTCTTGCTGCCGACAAGCTATTCCTACCCGGTGTAGGTACAGCAAGTGAGGCAATGAAGAACCTGCAAGAGCGTGACCTTGTTACCCTTGTCAAGCAAGTTGAGAAGCCTCTGCTGGGTATCTGTCTAGGTATGCAGCTGTTAGGCAAACTGTCTCAAGAGAAAGGTCAAAAGGCTGATGAGTTAGTTGAATGCCTAGGTTTGTGTGATGGTGAAGTTCGTTTACTTGAAACGGGCGACTTGCCATTACCACACATGGGTTGGAACACCGTAACGGCAACACCTAATCATCCTCTATTTAAAGACATTGAAGAAGGCGAATACTTCTACTTTGTTCATAGCTTCGCAATGCCAGTGGGCGACTACACAATCGCACAATGTGATTACGGTAATCCGTTCACTGCGGCGGTTCAAAGTGGCAATTATTATGGTGTTCAGTTCCACCCAGAGCGATCTTCGAAAGCTGGCTCTAAGCTGATTCAGAACTTCTTGGAATTGTAATAAGGATTAGGCAGCGGCTAACGTTGCCATATAAGGAATGTAAATGATTATTCCCGCGTTAGATTTAATTGAAGGCCAAGTAGTTCGCTTATTCCAAGGAGACTACGGGCAAGTAACAGAATACAAAGTAGACCCAGCAGAGCAGTTTAATCTGTACCACCAAGCGGGCGCTGGCTGGCTGCACCTTGTTGACTTAACGGGCGCAAAAGACACAACGGCTCGTCAGTTAGACTTGATTGCTAAGCTCCTTGCTAGCACGCCTGCGAACATCCAGATTGGTGGTGGCGTGCGTAACGAACAAGATGTCGTTGATCTGCTAGAAGCTGGCGCACAGCGCGTTGTGGTTGGTTCTACAGCCGTTAAGCAACCTGAGTTGGTGAAAGGTTGGATGGAGAAGTATGGCGCGGAAAAAATCGTGCTGGCTCTAGACATCAACATTGATGAAAGCGGCACACGTAAAGTGGCGATTTCAGGTTGGCAAGAAGATTCAGGTGTGACTATTGAAGCGCTGATTGAAGACTACCTCACGGTTGGCCTTAAACACGTGCTGTGTACCGATATTTCACGTGACGGCACGCTAGAAGGATCAAACGTAGAGCTCTATGTTGATCTTTGTAAGCAGTACCCACAAGTGCAATTCCAATCATCGGGCGGCATTGGCAGCCTAGCTGATATCGAAGCGCTTAAAGGCAGCGGTGTTGCGGGTGTGATTGTGGGTCGTGCGCTACTTGATGGCAAGTTTACCGCAGAGGAGGCATTTGCATGTTGGCAAAGCGAATAATCCCTTGTTTGGATGTCCGTGACGGACAAGTGGTTAAGGGCGTTCAGTTCCGTAACCACGAAATTATTGGTGACATCGTTCCGCTAGCACAACGCTATGCAGAAGAGGGCGCCGATGAATTGGTATTTTATGACATCACCGCATCAAGTGATGGCCGTGTGGTCGATAAAAGCTGGGTGAAACGCGTAGCTGAAGTGATCGATATCCCTTTCTGTGTCGCTGGTGGTATTAAATCAGCAGAAGATGCAGCGCGCATTCTTGAGTTTGGTGCGGATAAAGTGTCAATCAACTCACCGGCATTGGCTAATCCACAGCTGATTACTGACCTTGCTGATAAGTTTGGCGTTCAGTGTATCGTTGTCGGTATCGATTCATACTTCGACAAAGAAACCGGTAAATATCAGGTTTACCAATTTACAGGCGATGAAGCGCGTACTAAAGCAACCAAATGGGAAACCAAAGATTGGGTGCAGGAAGTACAGAAGCGTGGCGCAGGTGAGATTGTGTTAAACATGATGAACCAAGATGGCGTTCGTAACGGCTATGATATCGATCAGTTAAACATGGTGCGTGAAGTGTGTAATGTGCCATTGATTGCCTCTGGTGGCGCTGGTGCAATGGAGCACTTTGCTGAAGCTTATAAAAAGACCAACGTGGATGGAGCACTTGCGGCTTCGGTATTCCACAAACAAGTCATCAATATTGGTGAACTTAAACAGTATTTAAAACAACAAGATGTAGAGGTGCGACTATGAGTTTTGAACCCGTAAGCTTATCAAAAACAGAAGTAGGCGCATTGTCAGAGCGTATTAACTGGGAAAAAGTAGATGGCTTAGTGCCAGCGATTGTTCAAGATTACCAGTCAAGCCAAGTGCTAATGATGGGATACATGAACCCAGCCGCACTTGAGAAAACGGGTGAAACTGGCAATGTGACGTTTTTCTCTCGCACAAAAGAGCGTCTTTGGACGAAAGGTGAAACGTCGGGCAATGTATTGCAACTGCAAAACATCGCCTTGGACTGTGACAGCGACACCTTACTGGTTAAAGTTAATCCCATTGGTCCAACGTGCCACACAGGTACAACAACGTGTTGGGATGGAGACAAGCAAGAAGAGTCTCAGATGGTGTGGCTTCATCAGCTTGAGCAGCTATTGGCTGCCCGCAAGGACGCCGATCCTGAATCTTCTTATACTGCCAGTCTATATGCCCGTGGCACCAAGCGTATTTCGCAAAAAGTGGGCGAAGAAGGCGTTGAAGTCGCGCTTGCGGCGACGTCGGGCGATAAGGCGGAGTTAGTGTGTGAATCCGCAGATTTGATTTACCACCTAATGGTTCTTCTTCAAGACCAAGGCTTATCGATGGATGATGTGGTAAACAAGCTGAAAGAGCGTCATAAGTAAGCTCTCTTTAGATTAATAGAACCGCGTAAAAGACAGACAAAAGCCCCGCAAACAAACATGTTTACGGGGCTTTTTAGTTTTTTAATTTTCAAGATTTTAAGATTTTAAGATTTCAAGATTTCTAAGCCCTACGTCACTTTTCTAACCTCTGACTTTGCGTCATTCCGAGGAGCCTAAGCGACATCAGGAATCTCTTCTCTTAATCTGACTTCTTAGTCGAACGAGTTACCCGCAGCACTTCTTGTATTTCTTACCACTGCCACAAATACACGGATCATTACGGCCGATTTTAAAGCTCTCAACGGTTTGATTTAAGCGTGGGTCAATTTCTGGTTGTGTAGTTTGTTCCTGCTCTGGGAAGGTACCATCAATGTAGTACCAAAGACCGTCTTCACGTATAAAGCGAGAGCGTTCTTGCATGCAGTATTGTGCGCCTTCTTCATTGAAGTAAGCTTTAAACTCAACAAAGCCTTCGTCTTGGTGCGAGCCTACCGCAGTATCGATGACTTCTAGTCCTGCCCAATCACTGTTGATAGATTCGGCAATACCTTCTCTTTGCGCTTCTGCGTTGCAGCTAGGGTGGTAAGTCGCAACAACATAGTCAACTAAACCCAACACGTGCGCTGAATAACGAGAGCGCATCAACTGTTCAGGCGTTTCAACAGCACTGTGGTGAAGGTGCGCTGATTCACAGCACTGTTGGTAAGTATTTTTGCTACCGCATGGGCATAAAGACATAGTCAGATCCTGTAAAAATGGCCTCTATTAAGAGGCCATAAGTGAATGCGTGGGAGTTTACCAAGAAACGATCGCTCACCAAAGTTTGGTTTCTGTTGAAGTTATTGAAATTATCAAAGTGTTAGCGCGAAGTTTACTATTTCAAGGCTGGAGACAATAGCTCTTGTGCCCAAGTCGTTGCTTCATCGTAAGCTTGGCCTAGTTGAGCCTCACTGAGCTTGAGAAGTTTACGAATGCGCGTTGCTTCGTCCCATCGGGCTTGTTCATAAGCAATAACCATGGCCAAAATCGCACCTAACACGCCTTTACGTTGGATAAGGGCCTGTTTAATCTCATCGTCGATTGGCACTGAGTCCAGTACTTGCTTCAACGGTTGGTCAAACAGTGAATCCAGTAGCGAGAACATACCGGTCAAAAAGGCTTGTCCTGGCTCAACCTTCACATTCATCTTCTCGACTAAGAGCTCACATTGACGCGCGCGTAATACCGCTAAACCGTAGAGTGAGTCCGGCTTGTCTTCTTTCGCTGATGCGATCGCCACAAGTGAAACGAACTTACGCAGCTTTTGTTCACCAAGGTAAATAAGCGCTTGGCGGAATGAACGAATCGTTGTTGGTGAACCGCCAGCGGAGTTTACGTAGGTAAGTAGCTTATACGACATGGTCACATCGAGCGTAATCAAACGCTCTACTTCACCAAAGTCGATAGGGTCGTGCGCAATCTCTTTTAACAGCTGAACGGTCGTCAGGAATGCCGGGTTGAGCGCACGCGTTTGGATCATCTCTGGCTTGCTAAAGAAATAACCTTGAAAGTAGGTGAAGCCTGCTTTTTTCGCTTCTTGGTATTCTTCGTACGTTTCTACTTTCTCAGCAAGGAACTTGATATCTAGCCCTTTGAGAGAGTTCATAAACATCGCTGCTTTGGCAATTGGCGTCAAACGGATATCGAACTTGATAATTGAAACGTAGGGTAAGAAGCGCTTCCAAGCTTTACTTGGCACAAAGTCGTCTAGCGCAATGGTATAACCCGCGTCAAAGATGGTTTTGATTGCTTCAAGTAATTCGTCTGTTGGTTCGCAGTCTTCAAGAACCTCAACAACGAGGCTTTCTTTGGGGAACAGAGTAGGGACTAAGTTGATTAGGCTTGCATATGGGAAGTTCACGAACCCAAGCTTATCACCCAACGTATTATAGTGGGTCGATAAGAAGTGATCGGAAAGCAAACGGCTAGTAGCGAGCTCCGGCTCTACTTCAGGGAAAGTGTTCTTAGGACCATCCCTGAATAGCAACTCGTAACCTATGGTTTTCTTGCCTGTGTCGAGTATTGGTTGACGCGCTACGTATGAATATTTCAACTTAGTACTGTGTTCGGTTTATTTCTGGTAGAGAGATAATAGCTAATTCACTAGAAATTACCATACACTTTCTAAGAAAGTCTGACCGACAATAATAATCAAAGTGAAAGTTTAAGCGTGATGTTAAAAGCTATTGCTAAACGCTCGATTCTGTAGTTCAAAACTTTGCGGCGTGAACACCAGCACTGAGCCTTGCGTATACCAATCGCCAAGTACGATACGGGTTTTAGTGCAATTGTTAGCATTAAATGTATGGATGTCTGGGCGGTGAGTATGGCCGTGGATCATCAGATCGACATTGTTTCGTTCCATCACATCTTCGACTTCTTGCTGTGTCACATCCATGATGTCGAGAGACTTGGTCTGCTTGTCATCTTTGATATCTGATTGAACCTTTGAAACAATTTTCTTCTTGATGAAAAATGGAATTCGGTTGAAGACCCATTGTAACCATGGCTGATGCACTTTTTCGCGAAAGGCGAGGTACTTTACATCTTCAGTACATAGGGTATCTCCATGCAATACTACCGCTTTTTGCCCGTAGATATCGATCGTAGAAACTTCGTCGAGAAGTTGTACGCCCGTTTGCTTAGCAAATTTTTTGCCGACTAAGAAGTCGCGGTTCCCTTGAGTAAAGTAACAAGGCACGCCTGTTTTCACTAAGTCGATAAACGCTTGGCGGATAGAAGTCGCGAATTCACTCTTATCATCGTCACCAATCCAGAATTCGAAAAGGTCACCTAATACGTAAAGTGCATCCGCTTCTACGGCTTCTTTCTTCATAAAGGCTAAGAAGCAGTCTGTGATGTCTTCTCGTGACGGAGAAAGGTGCAGATCTGATATAAAATATGTTTTCATAGGTCTAAAAAAAGGGAGCGATTCGCTCCCTATATCCTGATTTTATCGGCTCATCAATACTAACCGAAAGCGATGAATTAAGCTTCGATTGTAGTACCAGTGATGATCACTTCTTCTAGAGGTACATCTTGGTGCATACCCATAGAACCAGTGCTAACACCTTTAATCTTGTTTACGATGTCCATGCCTTCAACAACTTCTGCGAATACACAGTAGCCCCAACCGTCTAGGCTTTCGCTACGGAAGTTTAGGAAAGAGTTGTCGTTAACGTTGATGAAGAACTGAGAGCTCGCTGAATGCGGTTCCATAGTACGAGCCATTGCTAGCGTACCAACTTTGTTCGCTAGACCGTTGTTTGCTTCGTTCTTGATCGTTGCACGAGTTGCCTTTTCTTTAAGGCCAGAAGTCATGCCGCCGCCTTGAATCATGAAACCATCGATAACACGGTGGAATAGTGTGTTGTCGTAGAAACCGTCACGGCAATACTGTAGAAAGTTTGCGCTTGTTTCTGGTGCTTTTTCTTCGTTAAGTTGAACTTTGATATCACCAAAATTTGTGTGAAGGATGATCATGATTGTTACCTTACTGTCTTTTTAATATGAAGTTCGAATTCTAGCGCATGTTGGCAGACTTTCAAATCACCAAATCATTAACTTAACTCGGATGTTTGAGGTAATTCCTGCTTTTAGGGATTACCTATTAAGGTATGACTTGTTATACTGCGAGCTTATTTTGATTAATCCATAAAATAGATAGAGATCATGCTGAAGATATATAACACGCTCACAAGACAGAAAGAGGAATTCAAACCAATTACAGCTGGCAAAGTCGGCATGTATGTCTGTGGGGTAACCATATACGATCTCTGTCATATTGGTCATGGTCGTACGTTCGTTTCTTTCGACGTAGTAACTCGTTACCTTCGTTACCTTGGTTACGATTTGAATTTCGTTCGTAACATCACAGATATCGATGACAAAATCATCAAACGCGCTAACGAAAACGGTGAGTCTTGTGACTCTCTGACTGAGCGTTTAATCGGTGAGATGCACGCTGACTTTGATGCATTGAACATGAAGCGTCCAGATGTTGAGCCTCGTGCGACAGAATACATCACTGAAATCATCGAGCTTGTTGAAAAGCTAATTCAACGTGGCTTTGCTTACGTTGCAAGCAACGGTGACGTGATGTTTGAAGTAAAGAAATTCGACGAATACGGTAAGCTTTCAAAGCAAGACCTTGATCAGCTTCAAGCGGGTGCTCGCGTTGATGTTGAATCTGCAAAACGCAGCCCACTAGACTTCGTTCTTTGGAAGATGTCTAAGCCAGGTGAACCTACATGGGAATCGCCATGGGGCCCGGGTCGTCCAGGTTGGCACATCGAATGTTCAGCAATGAACTCGTCTATTCTTGGTAACCACTTCGATATCCACGGTGGTGGTTCAGATCTGCAGTTCCCTCACCACGAAAACGAAATCGCACAGTCTTGCTGCGCGCACGGCACTCAGTATGTAAATACTTGGATGCACAGTGGTATGGTGATGGTAGACAAAGAGAAGATGTCTAAATCACTGGGTAACTTCTTCACTATCCGTGACGTGCTAGCACATTACGATGCTGAAACGGTACGTTACTTCCTAATGTCTGGTCACTACCGTAGCCAGCTAAACTACAGCGAAGATAACCTAAACCAAGCTCGCGCATCACTAGAGCGTCTATACACGTCACTTCGTGGCCTAGACCTTACAGCCGCTCCTGCCGGTGGCGAAGAGTACGTGACTCGATTCTCTACAGCGATGAACGATGATTTCAACACACCTGAAGCTTATTCAGTACTGTTTGAAATGGCTCGTGAAATCAACCGTATCAAGCCTGAAAGCATTGAAAAAGCAAGCGGACTGGGTGCATTGATGCGTGAACTAGCAGACATCATCGGTATTCTTCACCAAGAGCCAGAAGCCTTCCTACAAGGTGATGCGGCAGGTAACGACGACGAAGTGGCTGAAATCGAAGCGTTGATCAAACTGCGTAACGACTCTCGTGCTTCAAAGGATTGGGCAAATGCCGACCTTGCACGTGATAAGCTAAACGAGTTGGGTATTGTTCTGGAAGATGGCCCAGAAGGTACGACTTGGCGTCGTAAGTAAATCTTATAAAAAGGGCTGATTTTCAGCCCTTTTTTCTAGCACGAATTCTCTATTTTCACCTTTTCTATCTTCAACTTTTAATTAACAGGAATATTTCTGTGGCTCAGATGTATTTTTATTACTCGGCAATGAATGCGGGTAAATCAACAACGCTTCTTCAATCTTCATTCAACTACCAAGAACGTGGCATGACGCCAGTGATCTTTACGGCAGCTTTGGACGATCGCTATGGTATCGGTAAAGTGAGCTCACGAATTGGTCTGCAATCTGAAGCTCAGCTGTTTAAAAATGACACCAACATGTTTGATGCGATCAAAAAGCTCAATGAGGAAGAAAAGCGTCATTGTGTTTTGATCGATGAGTGCCAATTTTTATCGAAGGAGCAGGTGTACCAATTAACAGAAGTGGTTGATAAGCTGCACATCCCTGTACTTTGTTACGGCCTACGTACCGATTTCCTGGGTGAACTGTTTGAAGGTAGCCGTTACTTACTGTCTTGGGCAGATAAACTTGTTGAGCTTAAAACAATTTGTCACTGTGGCCGTAAAGCGAACATGGTAATTCGTACCGACGAGCACGGTGTGGCGATTGCTGAGGGCGACCAAGTGGCTATTGGCGGTAACGACAAATACGTTTCTGTTTGCCGTCTGCACTACAAAGAAGCGTTAGGTAAATAAGCAGCTCTATTTGCTAACGCGAAAGAACGAAAAACGGTGACCAAGTGTCACCGTTTTTGTTTATTGGGCCTGTGTTTTGCTTTCTTCCAAGCCGAGCTTTTGTTTTATTTCCTGCCGAGCTTTTACTTTGTTCAAAGTCTAACTTTTGCTTATTCGAAACCGAGCTTCTTCAATGCTTGATAGGCGTGGTCAACGTCGTCGGGGATCGGCATCTCAATCTGAAAGCCTTTCTCTGGGTAGGATTTGATTCGCTCGTAATCAGCAATTAATGCGCCTAACACCATATCTAACGGCAACTCTTCGTTAAAGTAATCATCCCAAGTTTGCCATCGCGACGTCACGGTAATCTCGGAAGTTTCGTCAGGCCATTGTTTACTGAAGGTTGCGTAGGTACGTTTCTCCATGAAGGGCTTCTGAACTAAGGTTAGCCTCTTCGGCGATAACCCTTTTTCTGTCAGCAACTCATGAGTGAATCGTACATTTTCCCCAGTATTTGTTGCGTGTTTCTCTATGATAATGTCAGAGTCAGGCACGCCACAATCCCGTGCGATAGAAGCGAATGTTTCTGCTTCTGAGCGTTCAAAGCTTCTTTCGGTAAAGCGCCCCACACCGCCAGAAAAAACGATGTAAGGCGCGATCTGTTGGTGATAAAGCTCGGCTGCATATTCAGCTACGCGAGTATCGTTGCTACACAATACAAAGATACAGTCGGAAGGCGTAACCTTGTGACCCATCGACATAAAGTTCCAAAGGGTGTCGACTGAGCGATGCAGTTTTATGTTGGGATTTTTGTTAGCAATAGATTGTTCAGTCATGAAGTGCGTCCAGTGTGGATTCGAATTTAAATGAATAACCTAAGTCGAGAATCTTCTTCGAAGAGATTAACTTGTCTGGGGTATCAACAACAGCGGGCAGAGGCTCACTGCTGTTGGCGCTTTTCAGTGCCGCGGCATAAAACTCCGCCTTACTGACTGTATTTGGTGTGGTCACGTTAACTATTTCATTGTGCAGTTGACTGATAGCGAAATCGACAGCACCAATTGCATCATCAAGGTGCAGCATGTTGGCTGGAGCTTGAGTGCTGACTTGTTTTAACTTGCTTGCGAAGCGTGATGGGTGACGGCTTGGGCCGATTAAGCCACTAAAGCGAAGAATGGTGTAGTCGATACCGGAATCAATCACTGACTGTTCAGCTTGCAGCATGATTCGTGCGTTATCGGAAAATAAAGACGCGTGCTCGTTATCTGAGGTCGAAAGGGGGAGTGATGCATCCAGCTCGTTCAGCACACCCGGCTTAGTTGGGTATACCGTAGTTGAACTAACCATAATGAGCTTTTTAATGTTGGCCTTTTGGCATGCATTGGTGAGTTGCTGCCAGTAGTCGGCATACTCTTGTCCTGCTCCTTTTCTAAAGCCAGGAGGGAAGCTGCCAATCACAATTTCAGTGTTGTTTTCGAGTAACAATGAATAGAGTCGCCCGATAGTCTGTTGTGGATCGGATGAATCAAAGCTAAACACTTCACATGGAATTTGTTCGCTACCAATGGCATCTGCTCCCGCTTGGGTCGTTTTCGTGACCACTACTCGGTTACCATGTTTTTCTAAATGTTCAGATAAAGGTACACCTACCCATCCTGCACCGACAATAAATATAGAAGCCATGTGTTCCTCACAACTGCAAATGACGAATTTACAATAAGCCTAACAAAGCTTTGCCCAAAAATGAAAAAACTCCACGGCCGAAGCAAGTGGAGTTTTTACTAGAACAATGGGGCTTTAGTTTAGTACGCGAAGAAGCTTGTCTGCGCGCTCTGCCATCTCGATACCTTCATCTGTTAGGTAACCGCCGTCTGGCTGAGTACAAAGGTTTTTTTCGAATAGGCGCTTAACAGCGTCTTGAGTTTCTTGAGCTGCCTCTTGATGGACTTTAATTCCAGTAGCTGCACTACTTACATCAAATTGAAGAAGGAGGTTTAAATCAGCAATATGTTCAGCGTTGTACTTCATAATTGACCTATATATTCATAACGTTCTCTACCTTCACCTTAGTGCGCATTCTCGGCTCAGGCAATAGCAAATAAAGAGAATTGATAAGTGATACCAAATTGATTAATTAATCATCGAGTGATGAGTTTATTTTGGTTATATTGGGTGATTTGCACCCACTTAAATCATCAGTGATGTTTATTGCTAAGTGGTTGTAATATATTGTGACTAGAAATAATTTGCATTGAGCGAATATTGTATAAAAAGGATATGCATAAGTGAGAGCGAACAAAGTAGCATTAACGATCAGTATGCTATTTGCTATCTCAGGTTGTCAAAGTACACCCTCAGAGCAGACAGACGCGAACCAAACCACAAACAACAATAATGAATCGACAATAGAGGTCCGTTCATTTCAGTCTGTCCAAAGCGTTTACTCCGAATGGGAAGTTAAGCTTGAAGACCATGCTCAATTGTCTCTCTATGCACCAGAGAATTACAATGAACTATTAGACGCATGGGATGATGCTGAAAGCATTTATGCGGACTTACTTAAAGACGAAACTCGGATAACCAAGAGTTACTCCATTTTTTCGAGCCTAACTTACGCTGAAGCCTTCGATGAAAAAATCGCTTTGATCAAATCAAACTATGACTCGATCTTAGTGTTAAAGAAGAAGGCTGATCGAGTACTCGCGGATTCGATTGTCCAAATGGATTACCTGAAGTTTCTTGGCGCAGATACCATGTTTACCTCGAGCTACAAACGTTTGTATTCAGAATACAGCGAGTTGTTTGAGTATGTTCTGGTCGATGAGCTTGAAGACGCTCAAGAAGCGCAGGTGGAATTTCTTAACAATGCTCGCTTACTAGAAGTTAAAGTGGCACATAAGAAATACATCGAACCTTTGAAGAACGAATTAGAGTTCTTGGAAGATGAAGATTTCGATGACGTTGCTCCACTGACGTTTGCTAAAGCAGCATCTCAAATTGCTTTGGCAGAAAGCCAAGTCAAAGCCAGTCCCCGTGAAAAGTCGATCATTGAAGATGCGGTACACGCTGCGGAGTTTGAGTTGAACCACGTGCGCAGTGTCGCTCATGAAGTAAAAGTGCTCGCGAGTGTAAAAGGCGACAAGTTCGAACAATCGGTTTTGAATGCAGAGAATCAGTTGCTGAGCATTTCACAAGTGGTTAATGATGAAGATCACCGTGATGTTGTATTGCGCCTTCAGTCTCAAAAAATTGTAGCGAGTGTTAAAGCGCTGAAAGGCTCAGACATGACGGCGTCATTAAAGTCAGAGATTAAAACTTTGACTGAACGACTCGCTAAGTTAGAAAGTGAGAATCAGAAACAAACACAGAAATTGGTTGAAGCGACCAAGCACAGTGAGTTGCTCGGTGAGCAGATTACCAAGAGTGATGCTCACATTAAAAGCTTAGAAGAGTTAGTGGATAGTTTGAAAAGCTTAGGTGGCAAAGTGGCCAACGAAAGTGACTCTGATGTGATGTCCCCAGCTGTTGAATCTACTCTAGAGGATTCAACCCTAGAACAATCATCAGAAGAAGTGATTGAACCTTCGGTTTAGCATCACTAATTTCTTTATTTGTGATTGAGTTAAAAGCGCCTTAGGGCGCTTTTTTACGTTCTGTTGATCTATGTCAAAATCTAGAAATAAAAGCGCTCTGTGAGCCATTTTAGTGTACGTTATTCTTTTATTTTTAACGTAACTTGTTGATATTTATAGATGTGTTATTTTCTATGCTGATAACTAATCATTCAGCATAGTTTTCTTTTTACTACTAAAGTCGTATGAATTTTGAATAACTTGGGCTATTTCCTTTCCACAAGGTTGTGGGAGGTATTTTGAGTCCCAAATAGCTCTTGAATTCAGAAATGAAAGAGAGGATTATCGCGCTCCCGACAACATGTTTCAAAATGTAAATCATCATGAATCTAAACCAATTTGACTCATTATTACCGCCACAAATGGCTGAGCGCGCTGCAGATATTGGCGTAGGTAAAGCAACCAAAGATCCAACCAAATCTTTTCTCCTAGCGATTTCAGCTGGCATACATATCGGTATTGCGTTTGTGTTCTACACAATTGTAACCACTGGCGCTGGTGATTTACCTTGGGGTATTACTCGCGTCCTAGGTGGCCTTGCATTTAGCTTGGGCCTAATCCTCGTTGTTGTTACTGGCGGTGAACTATTTACCAGTTCGGTGCTCACTCTTGTTGCTCGTGCAAGTGGCAAGATTAGCTGGGGAACCCTAGTAAAGAACTGGGCGACCGTTTATATCGGTAACCTTATTGGTGCTTTATTGCTAGTGGCATGCATGCTTCTGACTAAACAGTACATGTTCGACCATGGGCAAGTGGGTTTGAATGCCATGGCCATCTCTCAGCACAAAATGCACCATGGTTTTATCCAAGCTATCGCGCTTGGCATCATGTGTAACGTATTGGTTTGTATCGCGGTATGGATGACGTTTAGTGGACGAACACTGACTGACAAAATTGCAGTACTGATTTTACCTGTCGCGATGTTTGTATCATCGGGCTTTGAGCACTGTATTGCGAATATGTTCCAAGTTCCTTTAGCTATCGGTATCAAAACATTTGCTCCAACTGAATTCTGGACAATGACAGGGGCTAATCCAACAGACTATGTTGACCTAAACATGATGGACTTTCTGATGAACAACTTGCTGCCCGTTACTATCGGTAACATCATCGGCGGCGGTATCTTTGTTGGCATGTGGTATTGGTTGATTTATTTACGCGATTAATAAAGATGGCGGATCAACAAAGCTTGTGTGACTAGCTCAGTGACAAGATTAGTTAAAGCTCAGAGTGGAAACATTGAACTGACTTATGACATTTACAAGACGGCCTGCATTGCAGGCCGTTTTTTATTTGTGGAAAACTTACTCGTTGAATTCTTAAATTATCATTTGAACGCTTAACAACGCAGTTCTGCACGTGTGTATATGTCTTTGAAATCACCCAAGGATCAATGGCAATGATCTTTGCGCGAGCCGAAATGGACAAAAAAGGATCTATATTGATTTGGTTATCCACAATTTCTGTGGATAACCTGTATCAAATTCAGTGAGTAACCAGATCTAAGATGAGTCGGGAGGTTATTTTGAAGGCTGTATTTGAGCGAGAACTCGCCCTTCTTTGGTCAGAGAAGTCTTTAACGATAGGTGAAGTGCAAGCGCTAAGGAGCAGCTCATCATCACGAAAATAGCCAACATGATCATCAGTTGATACTTAATCGCGATCATTGGTGAAGCACCCCCTAAGATTTGTCCTGTCATCATTCCTGGTAGCGTTACCAAGCCTGTGGTTGCCATTGAGGCCATAATAGGAGACATCGCTTTCTGTATAGCATTACGCACAAAAGGCGCTGCAGCATAGGAAGGAGAGGCACCTAAAGCGATAGCCGCTTCGTACTCTGATTTCTGCGTTTCAAAAGCACCGAACAAGTTCTGCAATGCCACGATGTTACTGCTTAAGCTATTACCTAACAGCATCCCTGCAATAGGGATTAAGTACTGTGCGTTAAAAACCGGTGTTGGTTTAATGATGAATAAGCAGATAAACAAGACAATGGGTACACAGGTTACCGCTAGGCTCACAGCGACTGGGACTAACAAGAGGTTTCGGGGTAACTTGGACTTTTCAACAATCGAGCTTGCCCCAACGATAATCATCGTAAATAACCACAGTAAATTGACCCACAAGCTATTCAAAGTGAACAGGTATTCTAGGTAGAGGCCAACCAGAAATAGCTGAACAGTCATGCGAATGATGCTGATAGAAGCCTCTTTGCCAAGGCCAAGTTTTAGCTTGTAGTTGATTACAATTGGCAGCAAGAGAAGTGAACTGAAAAACAATAATTGCCACCAAGATATATCAATAACGTCTTGCATAATGCTTCCTTTTAATAAGGCTTCTATCATATATGAAAGTGCCAAATGATGCATTTCAACTGCAAAGTCATCGATTCGAAAAACGATCAATAATTTAACAATCAAACCACAAAATATTGGTTTTTTGAGGCATTTTTGGCTACTACTTAGTAGGTAAAACGTTAAAATTGGTTACAATACGGTTGCGCAGGTGTTGGAATTTAACATTTGTGAAATATACTTAATTCTTCACATTTGTTAATACTTTTTAATAACTTTGTTTAACTAAAAACAACTTTGGATGAGCTCAAAAAAGTATTGATTAGCAAGGGTTATAACGGGAGATTTGATTGAACCCTACTTTGAGTATGGTCTAAAATTTGTCGTTAGATACTTAAGAACTTTAGCCCCATAGAATGGGTTACTCGAAATTACTAAATACAAAATAGGCAAAATGTATGAGTGATGTTAATAAAATTGAAACTAGCGAAAAACATTCGCTGGAGTGGAAGTCTTTCCTCTTCATCGCGGTGGTTCTCTTCCCAATATTAAGTGTGGCTTTTGTAGGCGGTTACGGCTTCCTAGTTTGGGCACTGCAAGTGTTTGTATTCGGACCTCCAGGTGCTCACGGCGGCATGTAATGCCCTCTAAGTAACAACATTTTTTAAAATCAATATTTAAGAGAGCTAAACATGAAATCATTTTTAGTTAAATTATGGCGCACAATGACTCGCCCAGCAGTACACATCAGTCTTGGTGTACTAACTATGGGTGGCTTTATCGCCGGTGTTATTTTCTGGGGCGGTTTTAACACAGCTCTAGAGCACACAAATACAGAAGAATTCTGTGTAAGCTGTCACACCATGCGTGACAACGTATACGTAGAACTACAAGAAACGGTTCACTGGGAAAACACTTCTGGTGTACGTGCTACTTGTCCTGACTGTCACGTTCCACATGAATGGACAGCAAAAATCGCTCGTAAGATGCAAGCTTCTAAAGAAGTATTCGCTCAAGTATTTGGTGACCTAGATACGCCTGAGAAATTCGAAGCTCGTCGTATCGAACTGGCTAAACACGAATGGGATCGCTTCTCTTCGAACAAATCTCTAGAGTGTAAAAACTGCCACAACTACGATTCAATGGATTTCGAAAACATGCGCCCAACAGCGCGTATCCAGATGAAGAACGCGGCAGAGCGTGATCAAAGCTGTGTTGACTGTCACAAAGGTATTGCTCACAACCTTCCATTAGATATGGCATCAGCGAGCGGTATTGTTGGCGAGCTAGAAAATGTAGCAAGCAGCACATCTTACGCAAATGGTTCTGACGTGATCTCTATTCGTCACCTGCCAATGTACACAGATGAAACAGCAACAGTTGAAGCGGGTCTACTAAGCCCTGCAAGTAAAGTTGCGGTTATCGACGAAAAAGGCGACATGATCAAGATTCAAATCGACGGTTGGCGTAAAGCGAAAGGCTTCGGACGTGTAATCCAAGAAGACTTCGGTATGAACATCTCGACTGCAATCTTGACGAAAGAAGTATCTCAAAGTGACGTTATCACTGTTGGTGAGAAGAAAGAAGATGAGCTTACTGGCCTTCCATGGGAAGAAGTTAACCTAGCACTTTGGATGAAGAAAGAGTCTATGGTTGATAACTTCGATCCAATCTGGAACGCAGCGGGTCAAGCGTACCAATCTAACTGTTCAACGTGTCACTCACAGCCAGATGAAGCTCACTTCAGCGCTAACGGTTGGGTAGGCATGCTAGATGGTATGATTGCGTTCGTTAACTTCGATACAGATACAGAAGCACTTGTTCTTAAGTATCTACAGAAGCACTCATCAGATTTTTCTGAAGGCCATCACTAATAAGACGTCAATTGGAGTAACACAATGGCAATTACAAGAAGAAGTTTTCTGAAAGGTGTCGCTACTACAAGTGCGGCATCGGTTATCGGTCCAAGCTTATTGGCGTCGGCATCAGCGTCTGCTGCAGAAACAGACGGCGCGTGGAAAGTCTCTGGTTCTCACTGGGGTGCATTCCGAGCTCGTGTTTATGCGGGTAAAGTACAAGAAATTAAACCTCTAGAAATCGATCAACACCCAACTGAGATGTTGAAAGGTATTAAAGGTATTATCTACAGCCCATCACGTGTGCGTTACCCAATGGTTCGCCTAGATTGGTTGAAGAAGCATAAATACAGCGCAGACACGCGTGGTAACAACCGTTTTATTCGTGTGACTTGGGATGAGGCACTAGACCTTGTTTACCGCGAGCTAGAGCGCGTACAGAAAGATTACGGTCCATGGGCGCTTCACACAGGTCAAACTGGTTGGAGACAAACGGGTCAGTTCCACAGCTGTACTAACCACATGCAACGTGCAATGGCACTTCACGGTTACTCTGTGAAGAAAATCGGTGACTACTCAACAGGTGCTGGTCAAACGATCATGCCTTACGTGTTAGGTTCTACTGAAGTTTACGCACAAGGTACATCTTGGGAACTTATCCTAGAAAACAGTGACAACATTGTTCTTTGGGGTAACGATCCAGTTAAAAACCTTCAAGTAGGTTGGACATGTGAGACTCACGAGTCGTTCGCATACCTAGAACAGCTGAAAGAAAAAGTTGCTAAGAAAGAGATCAACGTTGTTTCTGTTGACCCTGTTAAAAACAAAACAGGTCGTTACCTAGAAAACGAGCAAATGTACATCAACCCACAAACTGATGTGGCGTTCATGCTTGGTGTTGCTCACGTTCTTTACAACGAAGGCCTATACGACAAGAAGTTCATCGAAACTTACTGTCTAGGTTTTGAAGATTTCATCAAGTACGTTCAAGGTGAAACGAAAGACAGAGTTGAGAAGACGCCAGAATGGGCTTCTGCTATCTGTGGCGCAAGCGCGGACTCTATTCGTGACTTCGCTAAGATGCTGGTTAACGGTCGTACACAGATTCTTGTTGGTTGGAGTATCCAACGTCAAGAGCACGGTGAACAGCCTTACTGGATGTGTGCAGTTATCGCAGCAATGGTTGGCCAAATTGGTCTACCGGGCGGTGGTATCTCTTACGGTCACCACTACTCTGGTATCGGTGTATCTTCAACTGGCTTCGCTGCTCCGGGTTCTTTCCCGCTGAACATCGACCAAGGTCAATCACCTAAGTACACCAACACAGATTACAACGGCTACAGCCGCGTAATCCCAGTTGCTCGTTGGGTTGATAGCTTGCTAGAGCCTGGTAAGAAGATCAAAGCGAATGGTTCAACGGTAACACTACCTGACATCAAGATGATGGTATTCAGTGGTAACAACCCGTGGCACCACCACCAAGATCGCAACAAGATGCGTAAAGCATTCAAGAGCCTACAAACTGTAGTGGCTGTTGATTTCGCTTGGACTGCAACTTGTCGTCACTCTGATATTGTTCTTCCAGCTTGTACTCAGTGGGAACGTAACGATATCGATGGTTACGGCGCGTACTCTGGCCGTGGTTTGATCGCAATGCACAAGCTAGTGGATCCTCTGTTCCAGTCTAAGACTGACTTCGAGATCATGTCTAGCCTAACTAAGCGTTGGGGTCGTTACGACGATTACACGCGTGGTATGGACGAAATGCAGTGGGTTAAATCTCTGTACGACGAATGTCGCGCATCAAACGAAGGTAGCTTCGAAATGCCTGAGTTTGCTGAGTTCTGGGAGAAAGGTTTCCTAGACTTCGGCAAAGGTAAGCCATGGACTCGTCACGCTTCATTCCGTGAAGATCCAGAGATCAACGCACTAGGCACGCCTTCTGGTTTCATCGAAATCACAAGCCGTACTGTTGGCAACATGGGTTACGAGCACTGTCAAGAACACCCAATGTGGTTCGAGAAATCTGAACGTTCACACGGTGGTCCAGGCTCTGACAAGCACCCGTACTGGCTACAATCTTGTCACCCAGACAAGCGTCTTCACTCTCAGATGTGTGAATCTGAAGAGTGGCGTGCGACTTACGCGGTACAAGGCCGTGAGCCAATCTACATCAACCCAGTAGATGCTAAGAAGAAAGGCATCAAAGATGGCGATGTAGTACGTGTGTTTAACGACCGTGGTCAACTACTAGCAGGTGCTGTTCTAATGGATAGCTACGCTCCTGGTGTTGTTCGTATCGAAGAAGGTGCTTGGTACGGTCCGATCAACGAGAAAGTGGGCGCGCTAGATACATACGGCGATCCAAACACACTGACTCAAGATATCGGTACGTCTGAACTTGCTCAAGCAACGTCAGCAAACACATGTTTGGTTGATTTCGAGAAGTTCCAAGGCAAACTGCCTCCAGTAACTTCATTCGGTGGTCCAATCGAAGTTTCTTAAGTCTTGTCTTAAGAACCAAGATTAAAGCTTGAATTAAAGCCCCTGTAAGCACTCTTACAGGGGCTTTTTGTATTTCTGATATCTGTCAGAGATTTCTAATTAAGTCATGTAGTCGCGTTTATGAGGGCTTTCTACCGGGGAGCTATAACGTATGGATTGAGATAAATTGCACAAGTAACGTGGTAACAGCTATGGAGCAAAGGAAGAGGGTGTTTTGAAGGGGCTCTCTTAAGAACTAGGTCGTCGAAAGCAAAAAGGCCGATACAAAGTACCGGCCGATTAGAAACCTATGGAGTGAAGCCTAGATCTTGAAGAAAAACTTGAGCCTTGAATAGAAACTCAAGCCTACAGCTCGAACATAAACCAATAACCGTATGCACAGATCAAAGCGGGCACACTCGAATACAAGGTGGCGACGAGCGCTGCTTTAGGTGCCATGGCAATCGCAGGGAACAGCGCATCACCATCATTTGAAATCGCATTACCGACCTGAGCTGAAAGTGGAAGAGCACCCGACAGGTACAAGCTAGTGACCAATAATTGTGGACCACAGCCAGGTAGCAAACCCATCAATACGCCCGCCAGGGGGAGCATGATCCCCCAACTTGAGAATAGCGTCGCAAAATCCACATTTGCTAGCACAGAACCAAATTCGAAGAAAAGAAAGGCAACCACAACCCACGCTGTCACAAAGTTGGTGTCTTGAGCGGTTTTTTGCAGTGGATGTGAGCCTAAACATTTCTCATCTTCACTTACTGCTGATTTGTAATCTTCAATTTCCCGAGTGAGGCCCCATAGAAACATCGAGCTAATCAATAAAATTGTTCCCGCCCATTCCATCGACATTTCAGGCAACGCGAGTAACTCGTTTACATCGACTTGAAAAGAGCCAAGTAGAGCTACTGCAGCGCCGGGAATAATCAGCACTGACCATAGGTAACCTTGCAGGTTGATCGCCTTTTTAGAGACGGATTCTTTGTCTTGGGATTGAGATGAGCAACTGTGAACGGCTTCATTTTTCTGTGCTTTTTTTGGGCGTAAGAAGTCGTCTGCGTGAAACAAGTTAATGATTCGGCCTGACGCAGTACCCACGATCACGCCCATCGCCATCATGGCTAAACCTGTCTTAGGCTCGCTCGCTATGAGCAGGAACGCCGCGTCACCCATGGTTGAGACGAGCACCGCAACTACCGCACCAAATCCGAGTTTTCCCGAGATAAATTGTGTGGTTACCACTATCGCACCGCCACAGCCGGGCAACGCGCCCATGAGAGCCGCGAATACCACTTGGTTTGAACGAGATTGATGGACGAGCTTATTGAAGACGTTATCTTTGTTTATGTACAGACTTAACCAGTGGTAAATAGCCAAGGTTAAAGCAACATAACAAGACACTGCCCAAAACGCGTCTGACAAAGTAGTCACCGTCAGCTCTCGTGTAGCTGGGGCTGCAACCAAAGCTGCAAGTGAGACAGGCAAAAGCAGGCGCTTAAATGACAGTGAAAACTGAGTTGTTTTCGCAGCACTACTGCTTGGCAAAAAAGAGATTAGTCGATCCATAGGTGTTACTCAAAATTAGTGGCTTAAGATAAATATATACGAATGATAATAATTATCAATTGCATTTGTTGTTTTTTTATCTATTGTTACTATTGGCTAAACCCACGAAACATGACCAATCTAAAAAAATGAGGTAAAGTATGGCTAATAAAGAGAGGCTCTAAAGGTAGAGTCATAATTGTTAGTGTAATAGGAAGAAACATGATTTTAGTTGTTGGTCACAAAAACCCTGATAGTGACAGTATTTGTAGTGCGTTAGTTGCAACTGAGCTTCTTAAGGCTCGTGGCGAGGAAGCGACACCAATTCGCCAAGGCGAGATCAACCGCGAAACTCAACACATTCTAGAAGTCGCTGGTGCTGAAAAGCCAGAGCTTCGTACTTCTGTTGCTGGTGAGAAAATCTGGCTAGTAGACTACTCAGATCTAGCACAAGCACCAGATGATGTTGCTGATGCAGAGATCGTAGGTATTGTTGATCACCACCGTCTAGGCGACGTGATGACAGTAAACCCAATGGAAGCTTGGATCTGGCCTGTTGGTTGTACAAACACTGTACTTTTCAACATGTTCAAGATTGAAGGTCACGCAATCTCTCAACAAATCGCTAAACTAATGATGTCTGCAATTCTTTCAGACACAGTTGGTTTCGCTTCTCCAACATGTACTCAAAAAGACAAAGACGCGGTTGCTGAGCTTGCTGAAATTGCTGGCGTAACTGACGTTGATGCATTCATCAAAGCGCTTCTAATCGCAAAAACAAACATCGAAGGCCTATCTGCTGCACAGCTAGTAGAAAAAGACCTTAAAGGCTACCCATTCAACGGTCGTGATGTTGTTGTTGGTCAAGTTGAACTTGCGACTCTTGAGCAAGTAGACGGCATGATCGAAGCGCTAGAAGCTGATCTTGAAGAGCGTTGTGAGAAAGACGGTCTAGCGTTCGCTGCGGTAATGCTAACAGATATCACTACTGCTCAAACTCGTCTTCTATACAAAGGTGAGTGGGCTGAGAAATTGGTTAAGCACGAGAAAGGCGGCGTATTAATGATGGAAAATACACTAAGCCGTAAGAAGCAAGGCTGGCCTTGGCTACAAGGTGAGCTTGTTTAATCAAGTCGCTTAATATTAAACGCCTGCTTATTTAGCAGGCGTTTTTCTTTGAAGTAGACTTTCTTCTTCATCTATAATGTTTGAAGTTAACAACACTCGGCATAAAATAGCTTTAAGAGCAAAGTTACTGACTAAAGTAGGAAATTAAGATGACTACACAGCTAGACGATAAAAAAATCGCTGAAATCAACAAGTATACGGGCGAGCAACGCCTGAAATACTGTGTGAAAGAAATCGTAGCAAACCGTGAAGTATGGATCTTAACCGATGAACACGGTTGTGTAATGCTGAACACAGAAGATGAAGATTGTGTTCCAGTATGGCCAAACCAAGAGTTCGCAGAATCATGGGCAACGGGTGATTGGTCTGAGTGTAAAGCTGAGTCTATTTCGTTGAACAAATGGCACAGTCGCTGGACGAACGGTCTAGAAGACGACGAACTTGCTGTTGTAGTATTCCCGAACGAGCAAGAAGAAGGCGTTATCTTGTTCCCGGATGAGTTCGACTTCGAATTGAAAAAGCAGGCAGCTAAGCGCTAGTTCTTTCGTAATACAGTAACATCGTAAGTCAGCGTTGCCTTTCTTAGGCAGCGCTATCATTCAATTATCCCATCTAAGTTACTTCCAACGTATATTCGTCAATACCCAATCAACTGATACAAAGGCGCTTGCTGTGCGGCTTTAGAAGCTTGCTGAAGCACACCTGTTTTGCTGTATCTCTTGAGTATCTTTCGAATGATAGGTTTTACTTCAGATTTTGTCATTCCAGCTTTCAATTCTGGTTCATACAGCAATTGCAGTAGCACTACGTCTAACGGCGATAATAAGTCTTCTGGCGTGTGGTCGTTGAAAATAGAAGGGTAGGCTTTATCTGAATCATTCGGCAGGCCTAGAACTTGTGTGATCTCTTCCACGATACAGGCGACCAGCTTACCTCGCGATCTTGCCTGATCAACCGGGATTACAATCCCAGCGTATACAATCTCGCCTTTAGAATTGGTTCTATAGCCCGCCGTGCAGATGGCGCTATTTAAATGTTGAGTTGATTTGAGCTTGAGCACCGATTTCGCCTCAGATACCCACTGGCTCTGCCTTGTGTATATCCATTTAACGTTCGCTTCGGACTCTTTACTGACGATTGTTATTGGATGTTGGGTGACTTCAGATAAGTGTTTGATATGAAGCTCTGTGATCTCTTGATGCAGTTCCTCATCGCCCACTCGATGATCGATCCAAATCTTGATCGGTTGTTTCCACTTGGCGAGCGGTTTGTTGCCTTGGGAGTATTCGTGTTGAAGCGCGACGTTATAAAAGGCAGTTTCGACGAAGCTTCTATCTAGCCATGTGAGCGGTGTGCTTGTCGCGTTAAAGGACAACAGCACCAACAAGAGGGGAAGCATTGAAGCTGTTCGATACATACTTTTCCCCTCTGCTAAATGTAGCGTGATTCCAGGTTAGTGGTTCGGCGCTTTGGAGAAATGGCTCTCAACCAATCTTTGGGTGATTTGGTGAGTTGGATTGGTTAGCACTTGATCTGTTTCCCCACTCTCAACCACATTGCCTTCATGCATGACAATAATCTTGTCGGTAATGTGCTTAACAATACCGAGGTGTTGAGATACATAAACGAACGATACGCCCATCTCTTCTTGTAACTCTAAGAACAGATTGATGATTTGCGAGCGCATTGCCATGTCCAAACCATTTAAAGCTTCATCAGCAACAATGATGGATGGCTGAAGTATTAAGGCACGAGCCAAACAAACCCTTTGTTTCTGGCCTGCAGCAAGCATCTGAGGGTAGAAATACGCATGTTCCGGTAGAAGGCCTACGCGCAGTAGTGTGTCTTTCACACGACGCATACGAGCTTCTGGAGGCATGTTGGTGTTTCGCTTTAATGGACCTTCAAGAATTCGACCGATCTGAATGCGCGGGTTAAGTGACGTATTCGGATCTTGGAAGATCATTCGAATCAGCTTACAACGAGTCGAGTAGTCTTTGTGCTCTAGCTTTTCGCCATTCACGCGGATCTCGCCTGCGGTTGGCTCCACCATGCCTGCGAGCATTCTGGCTAATGTTGATTTGCCAGAACCATTCTGGCCGATAAAACCAATTGTCTGGCCTGCTTCAAGAGAAAAGCTAACTGGCTTCACCGCCTGATGAATCTTTTTACGGAAAAGACCAGAGCGAGTCGTAAAGTCTTTAGACAAATCACTGACTTCTAATAATGCACTCATGATTTCTTTTTCTTCTCCATATTCAGAGGGAAGTGACAGTTGAACTTATGGTTCTTGATACGTTTCGTATGTGGGATCTCGACACACTGCCTTTGTGCGTATGGGCAGCGAGGCCCTAATCGACAACCAATAGGAAGATGTTGCAGCGGTGGAATTGACCCCGGCAAAGACTGGAGCTTCTCCTTGTGGGGAATCCAGTCGTTAAAGTCTGGCATCGCTTTTAACAAAGCAACGGTGTACGGGTGCTTTGGTGCATCCAACAGCTTCGGTGTATCAGCGGATTCTACCGATTGACCACAGTACATCACGGTAATGCGAGTCGCCCATTGGGTAATGGTGGTTAAGTCATGGCCGATCAACACGATGGTGGTGTTATTGATCTGGTTCATACGACTCAAAAGACGCAATATTTGAGACTGTGTAATTGGGTCTAAATCGTTGGTTGGCTCGTCAGCAATCAAGACTTTTGGCTTGGCAGCGATCGCCATTGCGATCATGACTTTTTGACACTCACCATCTGTCAGCTCATAAGAGTAACTGTCCATTAGGCGAGAGTGGTCTTTGATGCCGACTTTGTGTAGTAATGCGATCGCTTGCTTCTTACGCCACTTAAATCGTTGCCACCAACGACCTTCAAACGAATGGGAAGGGATCGCTTCAACGAGCTGGTTACCTACTTTTTCAGAAGGGTCAAGACACGTTGATGGCTCTTGGAAGATCATTGCGATATCGCGGGCGATCACTCGGCGTCTTTCTTTCGGCGTCAGTTGCAGTAGGTCGATATTACCTAAGCGCATTCGGTCTGCAGAAACCTTCCAGTTTTCTTTACATACTCCGACGATCGCTTTTGCAACCAAACTCTTACCTGAGCCTGATTCACCTACTAAGCCACGAATTTCCCCTTCATTGAGGGTAATACTCATTCGATCTACGGCTTTAACCATCCCTTGAGGGGTCTCAATCTCGATGGTTAGATGTCGAATATCAAGTAACGGCATTATTCGATTCCTGCATTTAGCGCTTGGCGAACACCTTCACCGACGAGGTTAATCACGATAACTGTAAACATAATAGCTAAGCCGGGTAGGGTAACTGTCCATGGCGCAAGGTAAATCAACTCGACCGAATCACCCAAGATGGAGCCCCATTCGGTACTCGGTGCTTGAGCGCCAAGCCCTAGGAAACCTAAAGCCGTGATATCAAGAATTGCGACTGACAGTGCCAGCGTAACTTCAAGAGCGATCACGGTAAGGATGTTCGGAAGGATTGAGTTCCATAGCAGGTAAAAATCGTTCGCACCATCAAGGCGAGAAGCCAGAATATAGTCTTTTTCTACTTCAGCATGCACGGCAATGTACACCGAGCGTATAAAGCGCGGGATCAGTGCCAAGCACAAGGCGAGCAAGATATTAAACTCCCCAAAGCCAAGGAATGCCACGAAGATAATCGCCAGCAGAAGAGATGGAATCGACATAACAGTATCAAGCAGGTGGTTTAGCGTGCTTGATAGTAAACCGCGCGTCATACCAGCAAGTACGCCAATCAGACAACCAATGACGGCTGCGATAAAGGTAATCACCACCGCGGCGCCGAAGGTTAACTGAGAGCCAATTATTAGGCGAGAGAGAATATCTCTGCCTAAGTCATCCGTACCCAAAAAGTATTCTACCGTTCCCGCAGGATCCCAAGAGGGCGGCGTTAATAGGTGACCGGTTTGTTCTTGTGCATCATGCGGGGCTAGCCACGGTGAAGTGACGGTGACCAGAATGATAAGCACCAAACACCACAAGCCAAACATAGCTAGATTATTGCTGCGGAAGCTGCGCCAGAAACGTTCGAACTGGGTTGGAATCTGTTCTTCTTGGTAGACGTTATTTGTTAGCATACCATTCCTTCCTTACCAGTGGATTGATCATCGCGCCCAGTAGATCGGACAGAATATTAGCGGTCAAAACTAAGGTAGCCACCACAATTACACCAGCTTGAATTGAAACGTAATCTTGATTCGATAAGGCATCCAATAACCAGCGGCCAATGCCCGGCCAGTTAAAGATAGACTCGGTAACAATAGCAAGCGTTAACATACTCGATAGCTGAACACCGACCTTAGGAATAATCGGAGGTATCGCGTTTCTTAGCACGTGCTGCGTGATGATCTCTCTAGTGGAAAGACCTTTAATTCGCGCAGCGCGGATGTAGTTTTGCGTCATTACTTCAGCCACTGACGCTCTCATCAATCGGATGACCTGAGTCGTTGGCGCCAGTGCTAAAACAAGACAAGGTAACGCCATGTGCTCGATAACACTTTGTAGTGCGTGCGCACGGTAGCGACCCTCGGCAAAAAAGGCGTCAATCATCGCGAATCCAGTCACGTGTTCAATCTCGTAAAGTAGGTCGTATCGGCCACCAACTGGGAACATTTCAAAGTGCAGTGAAAACACCATGATCATCAGCAACGCGACCCAAAATATAGGCGCAGAGTAACCGGCCATTGAGGTGAACGATATGGTGGTATCAACAAATTTACCTTGTCTCATACCAGCAATGGTGCCGAAAGGGATACCGATGATGAGTGCCAACACAAAGGCAAAGAAGCACAGCTCTAGCGTTGCAGGGAACACCAGGACCAACTCATCGATGATAGGCACACCGTGTTTGGTTAGGCCAAAGTTTAGCGTCGATAATTCAGTGATATAGCTAATCCAACCGGGCCAAAAATCTTGAATTGCCCAAGGTGAGGTTTGGTCTAATCGAAGCAGGGAAAAACCTACCAAGGTCAGAATTCCTAGCGTAATAACGAATAAGTTTACACGTCTTAATGTATACCAAAACATTACTGCACCTCTCTTCTGACTTGATCAAAAGGTTGGGCATTGAAAGGACTTGCTTTAAAGCCTGTTAGCGAACGATCGTGTACGCGAAATTGCACGCCATGAGCTAAAGGAATCACAGGAACTTCTTCATTGAGAATGTTTTGGGCTTGTCGGTACAAGTTCACACGGTGCCTTTGTTGATTGATCTCTAATGCTAAGTCGAGAAGGAAATCAAAGTCTGAATTACACCACATCGAGACGTTTAACCCTGCACGCTCAGAGCTGCATGAGAGCAGCGGACGTAAGAAGTTGTCCGGGTCACCGGTATTGCCTATCCAGCCTGTAAGCAACAAGTCTGTTGAGGAAATAGAGGACAACTGTGTGCGGTCAAATCGGTCGTCGGTATAGAGTTTCAATTCAATACCAATATCGGCTAAGTTTGCTTGGATAAGTTCTGCCGTTTTTCTTGGACTTGGATTGTATGCGCGTGGCTCTAGTGGTACCCACATTGAAAGCTCTAACCCAGGTTCAACGCCAGCTTCTTTGAGAAGCGCAACCGCATAGTTTCGGTCGTAGCGAACTTGAACGCTGTCTTTTTGGTGAGCCCAAGAAGTCGGAGGAAGCAAGGTGTAGGCTTTGGTTCCTGTACCGTAATACACAGAATCAAGAATGTTCTGACGATTGATGGCTAAGTTGAGCGCTTTACGAACTCGAGAGTCACGCAGTGCAGGGTGCTCAGTATTCAGCGCGATGAAAGAGACATTAACCGCCGGAGTAGCAGAAATCTTCAACTCTTCATGAGCCTGAATAATAGGGATTTGGCTAGAAATTGGTGAGTTGAGCACGTCACACTCACTACGCAGAAGCTTGGCAAGTGTGCCTGTTCCACGTTGCGAAGTATCGAACACAACTTGGTCCATTTGTACTTCACCTTTCCAGTAGTGCTTGTTCTTTTTCAAGCGCACTAGGTCGTTGATTTGGTATTCATCTAAGTAGAAAGGGCCAGTGCCGACTGGATTGGAATCGATTCGATTTTTCTCATCCGCTGCAATGAGCTGATTGGCATACTCCTTAGAGTGAATGACTGCATAGCTGGTGGCGATATTGTTGAGAAACGAATTGTCTGGGCGACTTAATTGGAATTTCACCGTTAGGTCATCAACTGCGGTGATATCGACAATCAGGTTTTTGAAGTCGATTCCGGCAAACCATGGGTATAGACCGCCACCCACATAATGAAATGGGTTTGAACTATCAATGACACGTTCAAAGCTAAACACCACATCTTGTGCATTCATGCTACGAGTTGGGGTGAACCAGTCTGTGGTTTGGAACGCAACATTTGGGCGCAGTTTGAACGTGTATTCTGTACCTGATTTATCAACAGACCAACTTGTCGCTAAGTTCTGTTTTGGTCGGTACGTCATCGGATCAAGAGTGAGCAGTGTATCGAAGATTTGAGGACTCAGCGATTCTGCGGTAATGCCACTATCAACTAGCTGTGGATTGAAGGTACTAGGATTACCTTGGCCGCAATAAATGAAGCCTTTTTCACGGATTTGCTCGTGATTCACACTCTCACCACATCCAGCGAGAAAGCTCAACGTGCAGATGCTCAGTGATAGTCTTATTAGTGCTTTCATAAAAAGAAATACTTTTCGAAACGAGGCGTTAGAGGAGCCTCAAGATCCGGACAATTTAACATTTTATTTATTCGGCTCCAAATAATAATCAAGCGTGGACAGCTATTTATCGTTAGCTTGTCCGACAATCGCGTACTTCCTCACCATTCCACGTAATTGGTTGTAGGTTAACCCAAGTAATTCTGCGGCTTGTTTCTGGTTATATTTGCTCTGTTTGAGGGCTTGGTTGAGTAGCTTGATGTCTTGTTGTTCTTGCCATGCTTTGTAATCAAGCGGCAAAGAAAACAAGCTCTCTGATGAAGTATGGCTGTTAGACGGCTCATTGCCAGTTTCCGGAGAGGAATCTTGCTCTGTTTTCCATGCGGGTTTAAATGGGTTAAACACCAAATATTCAATAGGATATGGATCTTTTCCGTGCTGATAGATAGCTCGCTCAATGACGTTTTTGAGTTCTCGTACATTCCCTGGCCAAGAATAATCCAAAAGCGATTCAACGGCAGAGGGGGCAAAGCCAACAAACAACTCCAATTCCAATTCACGACACATCTTAATGGCGTAATATTCTGCCAGTAGCATGATGTCTTCTTTTCGCTCACGCAAAGGAGGGATAGTAATGACGTCAAACGCCAGTCTATCTAATAGGTCTGCTCGGAATTCGCCCTTTAATGCCATGTCTGGTAAGTCGGCATTGGTTGCACACACTAGTCTGACATTGGCACTTAGCGCCTTTTGCCCACCGACACGTTCATATTGCCCGTATTCAATAACGCGCAGTAGTTTCTCTTGAACCGCAAGGGGAGTGGTCGCCAGCTCATCCAGAAACAGCGTTCCGCCTTCTGCTCTTTCAAAACGACCTTGATGACGCCCTTTCGAACCCGTAAAGGATCCCGATTCATGACCAAACAGTTCTGAATCAATCAAACCTTCACTTAAGGTTGAGCAGTTCAATGAGATCAAAGGTTTATCCCAACGTCTTGAAAGGTAATGCAGTCTTTGTGCGATCAACTCTTTACCTGTGCCACGTTCGCCAATGATCAGAATCGGTCTTTCGATTGGTGCGAGTTGGGAAACTTTATCTAACACAGAGAGAAAGCTAGGTGATTCACCAATGAGGTTCTGCTGCATAGCGGGTCCTTGTATGAATTAATCGCTGGAGAGGTCATGTAAGAGCCATAGTGGTGAAAAATACCAATACTTGGCTAAATTCATCATAGCATGGTTCGAGTTAATCACCATTTTATTGTAAGTAACTGATAATAAATGGCTTAAAAGTTGGCACGCTACTTGGATTATTTATGGTAGGTTTAACAACAAACGTAAATTTTTGAGCAAGTGGATTGATAAAGTCGCACAACGATTTGAAACGCATTTGCCATCATTGTAATTAAGGAGTTCCTCATGGGTATTTTTTCTCGCTTTGCAGACATTGTAAATTCAAACATCAGTGCACTATTAGATAAGGCTGAAGATCCAGAAAAGATGATTCGTCTTATTATCCAAGAAATGGAAGACACCTTAGTTGAAGTTCGTACCAACTCAGCAAAAGCAATTGCTGACAAGAAAGAGCTAGCGCGTAAAGTAGAAGCTATCGAAACACAGATTCTAGATTGGCAAAATAAAGCGACACTTGCCCTGACCAAACAACGCGAAGATTTGGCGAGAGCGGCGCTAATCGAAAAGCAAAAACTGGAAGACATCATCAAGAGCCTTCACACCGAACAAACCTTGGTTCATGAAACCATCGAAAAATTGACGAGTGAAATTGGTAAACTTGAAACAAAGATCGCAGAAACTCGTGCAAAGCAACAAGCATTAATGATTCGTAACAATGCGGCAAGCAACCGTCGTGATGTTCAAAAACACCTGCACTCAAGCAAAACCAACGAAGCAATGGCGAAGTTTGAGCAATTCTCGCGTAAAGTGGATGAATTAGAAGCTGAAGCGGACGTTTACGCTAAGACTGGCAACGCAAAATCTTTAGACCAAGAGTTTGCCGAGCTACAAGCTCAAGATGAAATCGAAAAAGAGCTAGCGAAACTGAAGCAACAAGTTGAAAACCGCGATAAATAATCTAGGAGTTGTCTATGTCAACATTTCTAATTGCAGGTCCACTGATTGTCTTTTTAATCTTCGTGGCACCGCTATGGTTATTCTTACATTACCGCAGCAAGAAGAAATCCAGCAATGGTCTTTCTGAAACGGATCTTCAACGTCTGCATAAGCTTTCTGCGCAAGCCGAATCCATGCAAGACCGAGTGAAAACGCTAGAAAAAATACTGGATGCGGAGTCGCCTAACTGGAGACGAAACTATGAGTAGAGAACTGTATCGCGACACGATTAACGGCAAATTGTCTGGTGTGTGTGCAGGGTTAGCGAACTATTTTGGCCTTGAAGTGTGGTTGGTTCGCATCTTAGTTATCTCAGCAGCACTGCTTGGTGGTAGTTTTCTGGTGTTATTAGCGTATTTAGCTTTGACATTTATGCTTGAAAAACAACCACCTCAGTATGTCGACCAAATGAAGGCGAAACAAGAGCATACGCTGAAGCAAAAGCCTTGGGAAAAAGGGCAAACTGCAGAGTCGCTATTGAACACTTTAGAGGGTGATTTCCAGAAGTTAGAGACCAGTGTCCGCAACATGGAAGCTTATGTCACCTCAGATACGTTTAAAGTGAATCGTGAATTTAAGAACATGTAGTGGTAAAACCTAAAAAGGATTAGATAACGGTTTAGGAAAATTTATTCCAAGCCGTTATTTTTTTTAATAATTTTCTCTAAATAAATCTTACGCTGACTGGTAAGTTACATGTGATTAATCTATGTTATAAAAATATTTATAGATATGGATGATCACCAATGTATAGAGCCTCCCTTGTCCTATTGACTGCCTTAGCTGGGTTGTCTGGGTGTGGTAAGGAGCTTCCTCCCGTGCCTGAACCTGAGTCCAGACCCGCCAAACTCTTCACTGTCTCCGTCGGTAATAATGCCTTTGAGCGTAATTTCCCTGCTACCACAGAAGCTGGTGACAGAGCGGTACTCGCATTCCGTGTTCCTGGGTTATTGCAGAGCATCGATGTGACCGCTGGGCAGCACGTGTCTAAAGGCGACGAGCTTGCTAAGTTAAATCCCGATGAATATCAACTACTCGAGAAGCAAGCAAAAGCGAATTTTCAGCTAGCCGATGTTCAATATCAACGTGCGATCAAACTTCGTAAAGATCGTGTGGTATCAGAGCAAGATTTCGACCAAGCGAAAGCGAACCACAATTCAGCTCGCGCGGTGCTTAATCAAGCTAACGCGAATCTTCGCTACACCACTTTGGTTGCGCCGTATGACGGAACCATTTCCATCATTCCTGCTGAAAACCATGAATACATTGCGGCTAAACAAGGCGTGATGAATATTCAAACCAATCAAATTCTTAAAGTCGTCTTCTTATTACCCGACCAACTTATTACGCGCTTTTCATCAGGGGTCGAGATTGATGCAACCATGGTTTTTGATGCGTTTCCTGAAAACTCTTACGTTTTAACCTTCCAAGAAGTGGATACCGAAGCTGACCCGAAAACAGGTTCGTACAAAGTCACCATGGTAATGGAAAGACCAACCGATGTGGGTATTTTGCCCGGTATGTCTGGCTCGGTAAATCTCGTTTCATCGTTAGCGGCGGCCACCAAAATACCAACGTCAGCAATGATGACCGATGGGGATGATGTCTCTGTATGGCGTGTGAATAGCGACGGCATTGTTGAAAATGTTGCCATTGTCATCGATGAAAAACGCCATATCGTCTCTGGATTGAACGATGGCGATCGCATTGTGACTTCTGGCGTCAATGGTCTTGAGTCGGGCATTAAAGTTCGAGAGTGGATCAAGGAAAGGGGGCTATAACATGAAAACACTTAAAGTGGCTGCTGGCCTGTCGTGTTTAGCCTTACTGACGGCTTGTGAAGATAAGCAAGCTGTAGAAGTGAATAACACGCCCTTGGTTAAAGCTATCGAGATTTCAGTCATCGATTTTAGCGACAAACTCTATTTCCCTGCGGTAGCAAACGCTGCTGAGAAGGCTCACCTCAGTTTCCGAGTTGCGGGTGAAATCTTCAAGCTAGATGTGAAGGAAGGTGAACGAGTTGCCAAAGGGGACATCATTGCCGAGCTTGACCCAACCGATTATCAATTGGATGTGGACAATGCTCAAGCTCGTTACACGGTAATCAATAGTCAATACCGACGTTCGAGTCCGCTAGTGAAGAAAGGCTTATTGGCTAAGTCGCAATTCGATGAAATTGCCGCTCAACGCCAGATTGCTTATGCCGAGTTGGAACTGGCGAAACTGCGCTTATCGTTCACTATGCTTCGTGCGCCTGTTGATGGGATCATTTCTCGTGTCAGTGTCGATCAATATGAAAATATTCAGGTAGGCCAGCAGGTCGTGAACATTCACAGTGTCGAGGATGTTGAGGTTGTTATCCAACTGCCTGACCAGATTTACGTGAATCAGCCTAGCGAACAGCTGTTATCGAATGTTGAGGCTGTGGTAAGAGTACCCAGTGGCAATGAATACACGGCGGCTATTAAGGAGTTTACCACTGAACCCGATCCAAGTACGGGTACCTTCACGGTTACATTAGCTTTGCCGATGCCAGAAGACGATTTGATTCTTGATGGTATGGCCGTTGATGTGACTTCAAACGGGCGGGATATCGGTTTGGAGCTAAAAGCTGGTGTACTTATTCCGATCGAAGCGGTATTCAATGCAGACGGTGATGAACTGGATCGTAAAAACTCTTATGTGTGGGTTCTTAACGACGACAAGACAGTCTCGAAACAACAAGTCGTGTTAGGAAAAGCAAACCAGGAAACATTGCAGGTAGTGAAAGGATTGGAAATGGGGCAGCATGTCGTTGTTGCAGGCGTATCGCGATTGCGAGATGGGATGACAGTGGAAGTATTGTCTCAGGAGACGAACAATGAGTGAAGTAAATAACAAGCCCCAAAATGACGATCAACAGGGTGATGATCAGATCACAGGTGTTGCTTCTTACTTTATACGTAACAAAGTCATTAGCTGGATGCTATCTCTGATCTTTCTTATTGGTGGTGTCTCTGCCTTTTTCGGCTTGGGTCGTTTAGAAGATCCTGCCTTTACCATCAAAGATGCGATGGTTGTGACCTCTTACCCAGGGGCCACACCTCAACAAGTTGAAGAAGAAGTTACTTACCCACTAGAAAAAGCGATTCAACAACTTACCTATGTGGACGAAGTGAACTCTATCTCTAGCCGCGGCCTATCACAGGTAACGGTGACGATGAAGAACAACTACGGCCCAGATGATCTTCCGCAAATATGGGATGAACTTCGCCGAAAAGTGAATGATCTCAAGGTTGAACTGCCACCCGGCGTCAATGATCCTCAAGTCATCGATGATTTCGGTGACGTTTACGGTATTTTGCTGGCGGTGACGGGGGATGGCTATAGCTACAAAGAGCTGCTGGATTACATTGATTACCTAAGGCGAGAGCTAGAGTTGGTTGATGGGGTCAGTAAAGTCTCCGTTTCCGGCCAACAACAAGAGCAAGTGTTCATTGAGATATCGATGAAACGGATAAGCTCTCTGGGTCTGTCTCCAAGCACGGTATTTAACCTTTTATCGACTCAAAATATTGTATCAAGTGCAGGAGCGGTAAGGATTGGTGATGAATATATTCGAATCCATCCAACGGGTGAGTTCCAGAATGTTGAGCAGCTTGGCGATTTAATTCTGACAGAAGGTGGCGCTCAAGGGCTTATCTATCTAAAAGATGTGGCGAATGTAACCCGTGGTTACGTTGAGGTACCGAGTAACATCATTGGTTATAACGGCGAACTCGCGCTTAACCTGGGTGTCTCTTTTGCGCAAGGCGTGAACGTGGTCGCAGTGGGTGAAGACTTTGATCGAAGACTCGCCGAGCTTAAATATCAACAACCCGTCGGTATCGACATCTCCGAGGTTTATAACCAACCTAAAGAGGTGAACAAGTCGGTAAGCGGATTTGTGGTGAGTTTAGGGCAGGCGGTTGCGATCGTAATCGTGGTGTTACTGTTCTTCATGGGACTAAGATCGGGCCTATTGATTGGTTTGATACTGCTATTGACCGTATTCGGTACATTCATTTTCATGCAGTACTTCAAGATCGACCTACAACGTATTTCACTGGGCGCGTTGGTTATCGCCTTGGGGATGCTGGTGGATAATGCCATTGTGGTGGTGGAAGGGATATTGATCGGCACGCAGAAGGGGCGAACCCGGATGCAGGCCGCCACCGATATCGTAACCCAAACCAAATGGCCGCTGCTTGGTGCGACGGTTATTGCGGTGACTGCGTTTGCTCCAATTGGTTTATCTGAAGACTCAACAGGCGAATACTGTGGCACCTTGTTCACGGTGCTACTGATCTCCTTGATGCTGAGTTGGTTTACTGCCATCTCGCTCACGCCGTTCTTTGCCGACATGTTCTTTAAAGGTCAGAAGGTCGATCCAGATAACGAAGGTAAGGACCCATACAACGGGATGGTTTTTGTTATCTACAAAAACTTCCTTGAGTTCTGTATGAAGCGTGCTTGGTTAACCATGTTTGTTCTGATTATTGGTTTAGGCGCGAGTGTGTACGGTTTTGGTTTCGTTAAGCAAGCCTTCTTCCCGTCTTCAACCACACCTATGTTCCAAGTGGATGTGTGGATGCCAGAAGGTACCGATATTCGAGCGACCAATACCAAGCTTAAAGTGCTTGAGAGTTGGCTAGCTGAGCAGGACGAAGTTGAACATATCACGACAACCGCGGGTAAAGGCCTGCAACGTTTCATGCTGACTTATGCGCCAGAGAAAAGTTATAGCGCTTACGGCGAGATAACGGTTCGTGTGAAAAGTTATGAAGTACTTGAAGGGCTAATGAAACGCTTCCGTGAACATGTAAATGGTCAGTTCCCAGAGATTGACTACAAGCTTAAACAGATCGAATTAGGTCCTGGTGGCGGTGCGAAAATTGAAGCGCGAATTGTGGGTTCTGATCCAACGGTTTTACGTTCAATCGCTGCACAAGTGATGGACATCATGCGTGCTGATGAAGGCGCATTTAACGTTCGTCACGATTGGCGTGAAAGAACTAAGGTATTAGAGCCTCAGTTCAATGAAAGCCAAGCGCGTCGTTATGGTATTACTAAATCTGACGTTGATGATTTCCTAGCAATGTCTTTCTCTGGTAAGTCGATTGGTGTGTATCGTGATGGTACAACGTTAATGCCGATTGTGGCTCGTTTGCCTGAAGACGAGCGTGTCGATATTCGTAACATCGAAGGCATGAAGATCTGGAGCCCAGCATTAAGTGAGTACATCCCACTTCAACAAGTAACGTTAGGTTACGAGCTAGAATGGGAAGATCCACTGATCATCCGTAAGAACCGTAAGCGTATGCTAACGGTAATGGCGGATCCTGATCTATTGGGTGAAGAGACGGCCTCAACTCTACAGAAACGCTTACAACCACAGATTGAAGCGATTGAGATGCCTCCGGGTTACTCATTGGAATGGGGGGGTGAATATGAGTCGTCAGCAGATGCACAGGCGTCACTGTTCACAACCATGCCTCTGGGTTACTTGTTCATGTTCTTAATCACTGTGTTCTTGTTTAACTCGGTGAAAGAGCCTCTGATCGTTTGGTTAACGGTTCCATTGGCGTTGATAGGGGTGACGACAGGCTTGCTAGCCTTGAATACACCATTCGGCTTTATGGCGCTGTTGGGCTTCTTGAGTCTATCTGGGATGCTTCTGAAGAACGGTATCGTACTACTTGATCAAATTGAGATTGAGATGAAATCTGGTAAAGATCCGTATGTAGCGGTTGTTGATGCGGCTCTGAGTCGTGTTCGCCCGGTATGTATGGCGGCGATTACCACCATTCTAGGTATGATCCCTCTACTACCGGATATCTTCTTCAAACCAATGGCAGTAACCATCATGTTTGGTTTAGGCTTTGCGACTGTACTCACGCTAATCGTAGTGCCTGTGCTGTATCGTTTGTTCCATAAAATTGAAGTGGCTTAACGTCAACTGACCTTTGAAATAATGCCCCTAATTGGGGCATTATTTTTATGTATGATTACTAAAAGAGACCATCGAAATGGAAGCGAATACAGTGGATAGAACGTGTGCATGGGCGCTTAAACATGAGCTTGAAAGGGAGTACCACGATGCAGAGTGGGGCGTGCCTGTTTATGATGACCAAGTTCTGTTTGAGTTCATTACTTTAGAAGGTGCTCAAGCAGGTCTGAGTTGGATTACGATCCTGAAAAAGCGTGAAGGCTATCGTGCCGCGTTCGATAATTACGATCTAAACAAGCTAGCTGAGCTGAATGAAGACAACGTGCCGCACATCATTGAAAACTTCGATGTGGTTAAACACAGGGGTAAGATTGCTTCGGTATACAACAATGCACGAGCAACGCTTGAATTACAGAAAGAGTTCGGCTCTCTTTCTAATGCCTTATGGCAATTTGTTGATAATGAAGTGATCGTGAATCAATGGACTGAGATGTCTCAAGTTCCCGCTTCTACCGAGCAATCTAAAGCGATGAGTAAGTTTTTGAAGAAGAGAGGCTTTAAGTTTGTAGGAGAAACAATCTGTTACGCATTTATGCAAGCAACAGGTATGGTCAATGATCATTTAGTCGGTTGCCCACACAAATAAAGTGTTATTTATTTCAGCGGAACAATCACTTAGAAATTGAAAAATTCATAGCCATTTTTTCATCGCTCTGAGATCTTTAAGTGGATGTGCTTTAAGGTTCAATATTGGCTTTGAAAGCTTCTGGACTATGAGCGGTTTGTATTATGAGCTGAAGTATCTGAATATGAGTATTTTGAGTTATGCTTTAAACAGAAAAAGGCAGGAATATCCTGCCTTTTTTGCATATTAGACCTATCGTCTCAGATTAAATCAGAGCGCTATAACGTTCTAATCCCGCCTCTAGATCAGCAATCAGGTCATCAACATCTTCTAACCCAATATGAACACGTATCAAGGTACCTTCGAAATTAGGATTGGCAACAGTTCTCAAGCTGTCAAAACTGCTTGGTTCGTTAGCTAGAATCAAACTTTCAAATCCACCCCAAGAGTAACCCATACTAAAATGTGTCATTCCATCAAGTAACGCTGTCGTCGCTTTGATATTAGAGTTGTTTAGTACAAAAGAGAACAAGCCATTACCGCCAGTAAAATCTCGTTTGAAGAATTCATGGCCTGGGCAAGACTCAAGAGCAGGGTGACGAACGTGGTTAACTTCAGGACGAGTCTCTAACCATTTTGCGACCTTCAAGCTGCTTTCTGCGTGTTGGCGTAGACGCACATCAAGAGTACGAATGCCGCGAAGCCCTAAATAAGCATCATCAGGTGAGACACATTGCCCCATCAAGTAACTTTGCTCTCTTAGTTGATCCCAGCATTTCTCATTGGCGACTGCCGTACCTAGCATCACATCAGAGTGACCCACGATGTATTTGGTCGCTGCTTGAATCGAGATATCAACACCAAAATCAAACGGTGAGAAGTTCACGCCAGCCGCCCAAGTATTGTCTAGCATAACGATGATGTCATGTTCATGAGCGATACGCGCTAGTGTTGGAATATCCTGCACTTCCATGGTGACAGAGCCTGGAGACTCAGTAAACAGCACCTTAGTGTTTGGCTTGATAAGGTCTTGGATACCTTCACCAATCGTTGGCTCGTAGTAAGTTGTCTCTACCCCCATCTTTTTCATGATGGTGTCACAGAAATCACGAGTAGGTTCGTAGCAGGTGTCAACCATTAAAATATGATCACCTGTTTCTACAAAAGAGAGAATGGCATTCGAAATTGCTGCTGTACCACACGGGTACAGTGCACAACCCGCGCCGCCTTCTACTTCAACCATCGCATCTTGGAAGGCAAAATGAGTGTTGGTTCCACGACGTCCGTAAAAAAGGGTCTTGTTAGCGCGGTTAATCGTAGCTTTACGCTTCTCTTCTACTGAGTTAAATACGACAGTTGAAGCGCGTTGTACTGGTGGGTTAACAACACCATTGGTCCACTTCTTATCACGACCGGCAGTGATAAGTTTAGTGGTTTTGTTCTCGGACATGCTGTGAATTCCTTATCAATCGGTTATGTCCTATTTAAAACATGCCAAGAGTGTTCAAAGCAAGAGCGGAGCGGGGATTTTTACGCTTTTCTTACGATTTTTAACCTTTCACTCAGTTAACAGTGAAAGGTTAAAAATGATCGATGGGGAAACAACGAGCCATAATCGACTCATTGCTGGAATTATAGGAGTGGGTTGAACAAGTAGAACAGCCTCTCAAAGAAGCGATTACTAAGGTTTCTTTGCTCCCACTGTTCTAACTCTACAGAGTGGGATGAAGCGATATAAGATTTCTGCAGCTCAGACAGTTTTTGCGTGAAATGCACATCATCCACAGCCAGAGTCACTTCAAAGTTGAGCCACAAACTGCGCATGTCGATATTGACGGTTCCGATCAAGCAAAACTCTTCATCGATCACTACCGATTTGGTATGAAGAAGGCCACCGTAAAATTCATAGATCTTCACGCCAGCTTCAAGCAACTCGGTATAAAACGCACGAGAAGCCCATTTAACCATTAGTGAATCGTTATTGTGTGGAATGATCAGTTCTACAGTTACGCCGCGTTGAGCTGTCATCTTAAGTGTTTCGAGTAAGTCAGCACTTGGCACAAAATAAGGTGTAGTAATACGTACAGAATGATTCGCTTGATTGATGGCGATGGTCAGTACTTGTAAGATCAAATATTCCGGCATGCCAGGGCCAGACGGCACGACTTGAACCGGATGATGTGTCATGATTTCTTCAACTGGGCATTCAGGTATATCAGGGAGAATGCGTTCACCAGTCTCAACTTCCCAATCCCAGCCATGAATAGCGGATAACACATTAACGGTTGGCCCAGTCACTCTGACCATTACATCAATCCACTGACCAACGCCGGAACTTTGTTTGAAGTGAGCAGGATCGACCATGTTCATTGAACCCGTATAGGCGATAGTCTCGTCAATCACAATGATTTTGCGGTGTTGTCTTAAATCTAGGCGACGTAAAAAAATACGCCATGGGCTCACTTCTAGTGCTTGTACGACTTGAACGCCTGCGTCCTTCATCATTGACTGCCAGTGGCTTTTGAAAAAGCGAGGGCTACCGGCTGAATCGAGCAAAACTTTAACATCTACGCCACGTTTTGCAGCGCGAATCAGCGCGGAGGCAACCGAATCGGTCAGGCCACCTGGATGCCAAATATAGAAAACCATCTTGATACTGGTTTGTGCATTTTCTATATCTTCGATAATTGCGTGTAGGATCTCGTTTGGTGAAGATTGCAGCGATAGAGTGTTTCCACTGAGTGCAGGGATGCCCATTCGATTGTTACAAAGCTCGTCAATCTTATGGATAGGGGAGCCGACTTTCCCTGGTTGGTGAAGTTGGCAATCATTCAATTGACGGAACCAGTCGCCGAAAGGGGTAAACATACGATGAGCGCGTTCAGCCCTTTTTCTGCCTAGGTTTAGCTCACCAAAAAGGAAGTAACAAGCTACACCAACAATCGGGATAATGTAGATAACCATTAGCCAAGCAAGAGAAACGCTGACAGAGCGTCGTTTTAGTACAACACGAAACGTCACACCGGCTACGAGAACCCAGTACAAAACAACAGAGGCCAAAGTTAAAAAATGATAAAGCTTATCCACATTGAATACTCGAAAAAAGAGACACTTAGATAGTAATGCTATTTAACGTATATGGGAATTTAAGGATTCAACTATTTACAAAATAGAGCAAAAGATGTAAATAGGTTAAAGTTGTTAAGTTTTGGTCAACTTAAGAAGAAAACGATTGTTTTGTATGAAAAGTCGGCATTTAACCATAAAAATTTACATCTTTAACGAAATTTGTACGGTATGCTCTTCCAATTTTATTCTTAAACTGGTTTACTTGCTAGACAACGAGCGTCAATCAAATCTTTTAGGTGTGTAAATTTATTTATACACCTTCCTTTTAAAGACGCCACCCAAAGCAAAACACAACATCACATAACACAAAAGTCTGGAGTACACGTGGCTACTAGTAATACAACCACAACACCCCGCGATACCTGGGGTTCGAAGTTAGGATTCGTAATGGCTGCAGCAGGTTCTGCTGTTGGCTTAGGTAACATTTGGAAATTCCCATACACAGCAGGCGAAAGTGGCGGTGGTGCATTCGTTGCCATTTACCTGTTTTTTGTAATTTTTATTGGTTTCAGTGTCATGCTGACTGAATTTGCGATTGGCCGTCATACGCAAAAATCAGCAGTAGGTGCATTTAAAACAACTGACCGTCGTTGGACGTTCGCTGGCGTTATCGGCGTATTCAGTGGTCTACTTATCATGGGTTTCTACCCTGTAGTAGGCGGTTGGTCAATCGCATACATCGGTAAAATTGCAGGTGGTCTTCTAGACGCACCAGAAGCAATTGGTGATAGCTTTGGTGGCTTTATCTCAAACCCAGTTCAACCACTAATGTGGATGGGCTTATACCTACTACTTAACGTTGTTATCGTTATGAAAGGTATCTCTGGTGGTATTGAGAAAGCAGGTAAGATCCTGATGCCGCTTCTTTTCATTATCCTTATTGTAGTATCAATCAAAGGCATTATGCTTCCGGGCGCGATGGCTGGTCTTGAGTTCCTATTCAGTCCTGACTTCTCTAAAGTAGACAGCAATGTAATCCTAGCCGCTCTAGGTCAAGCATTCTTCTCTCTAAGTCTTGGTATGGGTTGTATGATGACATACGGTTCTTACCTTAAGAAGAAAGAGAACCTAGTTCAGACAACAGCAATGGTAACCGCAATGGATACTGGTGTTGCTATTCTAGCTGGTGTTGCAATGTTCCCTGCAATGTTCGCGTTCGGTATGGAACCTGCAGCGGGCCCTGGTTTAGTATTCGTTGTTGTTCCTCAGCTATTCGCTGAAATGGGCGGCGTAGTTGGTCTTCTATTTGCTCTTATGTTCTTCGTTGGTTTGAGTGTTGCGGCACTAACATCTTCAGTATCTCTACTTGAAGTTGTGGTTTCTTACCTAATCGATGAGAAAGGCATGAAGCGTGTAACAGCGGTACTGTCTGCAAGTGTTGTAATGGCGATTCTATGTATCTTCGCTTCTCTATCACTTGGCGGCTTCGGTCCAACACTGTTTGATACTGGCGCGTTCGACATTTTCGACCTACTAACGGATAAGATTTTCCTAGCGGTTGGCGGTATGTTGGTATGTATCTTCGCTGGTTGGAGACTAAACCGTGCTGACCTAGAGAAAGAAATCACTAACGATGGTGAAGTATCTTTCCCACTATTCGGTCTATGGTACACGCTAGTTAAGTACATCATCCCAGTAGCTATCGCAATCGTTGCGTTCATGGGTATCTCTTCTGGCTTCGATAGCGGTAAAGGTGCAATCATGCTACTAGGTATTGGTATCATTGCTGGTTTTGCGCTGATTTCTAAGAAGTTCTAATCGCAAGATAAAGTAATTTAATAAACGGGAGCTCATTAGCTCCCGTTTTTTTATGTCTGGAACTTAATTATCTAAGAAAAATAATTATTAAAGGTATCCGTCTGATAGCCGATATAAATGGAACGAATAGCTGTTAGAGCTATATTTTGATTTAGGTAGGTGTTGTGTGAAATTGTCAGTGAGAAAGAAACTGTATGCCGGTTTTGGCTCTATATTGGCGGTGCTTGTCACGTTAGTCAGTATTGTATGGATAGAAGTTATTGGCGCTCATAGAAGTGCTGATGAGATCAGAATGGACGATGTACCGGGCACTGTTACCTATCTTGTTCTGATAGATGAAGCTGGAGATGTCTACCGAGATGCGCTTGGTGCAATTACACTGGTTGATAACGCACTCAATGATTATCGAACCAGCAAGAACGAATTTGCTCAAGCTATCGAGCAGGCTAAGCGTTTGGAGAGTAGAGGTTCGGAAGACCACCGCCGTATTCAGCGAATTGAAGACCTGATGGGGCGTTTCACTCAAGAGTTTGAATCAAAGCTTGTGCCGAAGATCAATGATGAAGCTGCGCTACTAGCCAATATTCAACAGCTACGATCTTTGTATGAGAGCAATCTTATCCCTATTGAGAACTTACTGGATCAAGCGTCAGCAAGTGAGCGCGCAGATACAGAACAGTCACTACTGACACTAACCGACACGTTTACTACCATCGAGCGCACTATCATGGTGTTGTCTGCTATTGCGATTGTCTTTGGTTGTGTGATTGCGTATCTATTGTCTAGCTCTATTACCAATCGTCTTACTCGTGTAGAACAAGTAGCACGACGTGTAGCAAATGGTGACCTAACGGCAGGCGACATTATTGATGATTCTGGTGATGAATTGGCTGAACTGGCTAAGTCGATTAACCAGATGCAGAAATCACTAGTAGACCTATTAGGTTCTATCTCTTCTGTGACCCATGAAGTTCAATCTGTTACGGGCGAACTATCTTCTATTAGTCAAGACATCGTAACGGGCGCTTCTGCTCAAGCTGATAAGGCCAACTTAATTGCAACGGCTGCTGAAGAGTTAAGCTTGACCATTTCAGAAGTGGCGCAGCAGGGCACGTCTACTTATGAAGAAGCACGTCGCTCAGAAACCTCTGCAGAAGATGGCCGCAACGTGATTGTTGAGATGGTGGCGAGTATTCAACAAGTGTCGACTCAAATGAGCGATATGTCGTTGCAAATGAATACTCTAGGTTCTCACGGTGAGCAGATTGGTAGCGTTATCAAGGTAATCGAAGACATTGCTGAGCAAACTAACCTGTTAGCTCTTAACGCTGCAATTGAAGCGGCACGTGCAGGCGAATTTGGTCGTGGTTTTGCTGTGGTAGCCGATGAAGTGCGAGCGCTAGCAGAAAGAACAACTAAAGCGACACAAGAAGTCTCGGGCATCATTCAATCAATTCAATCGGGCACTCAAGAAGCGGTGACTTACACTCAAGATAACTGTCGTTTAGTTGAGATTGGTGTCGAGCAAAGCTCAGGTGCTGTTTCTGCGCTAGAGGCGATTGTGAGCGGTGCGGGCAATGTACAAAGCATGGTTAACTCTATTGCGACTGCGGCAGAAGAACAGACGGCTGTGACCAAAGAAATTGCAGCGGACATTACCGCGATTAGCGATATCTCTGAGCAATCTCTGCAGCTAGCAACTCGTAGCTCCGAAAATACATCAGGCTTGAACGCTAAGGTTGCTGAGCTAGAAGCATTAGTTGGTAAGTTTAAACTGGCGTAAAGCGGTAGCTTGGTTCTATTTACCTATTGGTAATCGAGTAAAGACCACGCACTGATCGCTAGTTGCTGAAAAGAAGCCCAACGATTCAATATTTATTGAGTGAGTTGGGCTTTTTCGTAGCTGGAATCTGGGTTCAGACGCGGTATACTCCACGTTCTACAATGGAGCTAGCCTTTAATGTTCGATATTCTTCTGAACCACTCTGATTTTTTACTTATCAATAAGCACCCTGGAGTCAGCGTCCACAAAGACGATGGCGATACCATGTTGCTTCAAGAAGTTGCTAAGGCAATTAATGAGCCTAAGCTGTATCTCGTTCATCGACTAGATAAAATGACTTCGGGCATTCTGCTGCTGGCAAAAAATGCGTCGGCGGCGAGCGAGCTTTCACAGCTATTTGCAAAGCGTGAAGTAGAGAAATACTACCTTGCGATCGGTTCTAAGAAGCCAAAGAAAAAGCAAGGTTTGATCTCAGGAGACATGGAGCGTTCACGACGCTCAAGTTGGAAACTTCTGACATCCAAAGAGAGCCCTGCGATTACTCAATTTTTATCAGCAACGGCTGAACCCGGTGAGCGTTTGCTTTTATGTAAACCCTATACGGGGCGAACTCACCAGATCCGTGTCGCGATGAAGTCGATTGGCTCAGCCATTGTTGGTGACCCTATTTATAATCCATCGAGTGAGGCTGACAGAGGTTATCTGCATGCTTTCGCGATTCGATTTATCTATCAATCACAAGCCTACGAATATGTCTGCGATCCAAGAAGCCTAAACTCCTTGGGTGAGAAGTGGCATCAGGAAACCGTGTCGAACGGTTTGGACAGTTGGCTTGAACCTTGGTCATTAACTTGGCCAAAGCTAAACACTAAGTGAGTGAAATAATGGAAGCATCAGCTTTACCTCTGTTTTTTAGTCATATTGAACAGCAACTTAATGAAGTACCAAACGAACTACGCCGTATTTTCCACGGGCGTGGTAAGTTTTGGCCTGGTCTAGAGCAATTGACATGTGACTGGGTTGATGGACAGCTATTGGTTAACGTGTTTAAAGAAGTAGACGACGAATTCTTGTCATCTCTAAAAGCTGGATTGGTTCAACTCACCAACAAAGATATCTGGCAATCAAAGCAGGGCACAAGCATTGTTCTGCAACACCGTTATGCTGATGGCGCGCCTTCAGAGGTTCTATGGGGCGAGTTGAATGATTCTCCGGTTGTGGTTGAGCATGGTCTTAAGTACCAATTAGACATTGGCCGTAATCAGAACTTCGGTTTGTTCCTAGACATGCGTAATGGTCGTCAGTGGGTACAAGATAATGCTCAGGATAAGAACGTTCTTAACCTGTTCGCATACACTTGTGGTTTCTCTGTCGCGGCTATCGCTGGTGGTGCTCGTCAATGTATGAACGTGGACATGTCTCGTGGCTCGTTGAATAAAGGCCGCGATAACCACCGTCTGAATGATCACGATATGCGCTCGGTTAACTTCCTTGGCTACGATATTTTTAAGTCGTGGGGAAAAATCAAGAAGGGCGGTCCTTACGAGCTCGTTATCATCGATCCACCTTCGTTCCAAAAAGGCAGCTTTGCTCTAACCAAAGATTACAAAAAAATCTTACGTCGTTTGCCTGAACTTCTAACTGAAGGCGGTGAAGTGATTGCGTGTGTGAACTCACCAGCAGTATCACCAAACTTCCTGATTGAGACGATGGCAGAAGAAGCACCAAGCGTTGAGTTCATTGAGCGTCTGGACAACCCGCCTGAGTTTGTCGATGTCGACCTTGATTCAAGCCTAAAGGTTCTGAGATTTCAAAAACTTAATTGATATATCTTGATTCGATAGTGAAAAATAAGCCCCACCCTAAATTTAGGGTGGGGCTTATTTTTCTTCGAAGCAAAAGTTTAGAGTTATCACCCTACTGAATTTTATTTTAGAGCTCAACGTGTTGTTTTTTGTGAGTGATGTCTCATATTCGGAATGATTAAATCTCGGTTAAACTTTAATCATATACAACTGATTTATGTGTGCTTGGTAACTTATTGCGCGAATTTTAAACTTGCCCTGATTGTAAATTAACCTTTATTGACTTAAGTGTTATTAATTAATGATTTTTATTTGATGTTGGTTCATTTTAAATACTTATTTTTCATCACTTAAAAACGGTTAATAATTTGTCTGTAATCATATAAATGAGTAATATCTTGTTAACCTTGTTTACGGGGTGAAATTCCGTATGCAAACAATCAAACTACATGGAAAATTAACTATGCTTACAAAACTATTCGTTAACACCAAAATCGCGCTAGAAAACTACAAAAATAACGAACAAGGTGTGACAGCTATTGAATATGGTCTAATTGCGGCTGCTACCGCGGTTGTTATTGGTGCTGCTATGACCCCTGTTGGCGCTCAACTAAAGTCAATTTTTAACGGTGTTATTACTGCTTTAGGTGGTACAGCAATTTCTTAAATTATGATCTTAGAATACGGGTGGCTAGTTATCTTAGCCACCATTTCTCTAATTATAATGTATAAAGACGTTAAAAATAGAACGATTTCCAACCTGGAATGTATTCTTGTATTGATAGTGGTCTTCCCTTTTTTTTTGTTGTATGGGGAATCCATCTCATTACTTTACGCTTTAAGCATTGTTGTTATTGGTGTGGTTCTCAACCAATTGTCTATCCTTGGTGCTGGTGATACAAAGTTATTAGCAGTTTACTCATTCGCCATCAGACCTGATTATTTATGGCCGATATTGTTCTTAATAGTATGTATCGGTGGCTTATTATCAGTGGTGTATTACGTATATGGGCGATTAACCAATATAGAAGAAGCAAAGCAAAGAGGAGTTCCTTATGGCGTTCCTATTTGTATTGGCAGTTATTTAGGTGTGCTAGCCTCGTTATAAGGTCAACAAAGTGAAAAAAAACATCATTCTTGGTATGGCAGTCATCGCTATATTATTTGGCTTATATGGTTTGGCTGGTAGCTTATCGAAACAAGATCATGAGTCGACAACGATCAAAGAAAAAGAAGAAGTGACGGTCCAGGTATGGACACTTTTAGAAAATGTAACAAAAGGTCAACATGTTGAGCGTAGCCAACTAAAGCTACAACGTATTCCTGAAAACGAAGCAAACACAAAAGGTGTCGTAAGCGACATTGATTTAGACTTTGTTCCAGGCTCTGTTTATCGACAAAATATTATCGAAAATTCAGTGGTATTCCCTGAACTAATAATTAATCCTGAGCAAGATGGTTACGTAGAGTTGGTTATTGCACCAAATAGCGTTCCATATGCAATTAAAACGGAAGCCGAATCAGTAGTTGGTGGAATCATAACGCAAGGCACTTTGGTCGATATTCTCTCTATTTCGACGCCAGATACTTTATTAGTGGAAACATCAAGTAACCGTAAGAACTCGGTGTCTGTGACTCCTATAGTTATGGGAGTTAAAGTCCTTCAAGTCAATAAGCAGCTTATTGAAGCAAGCAGAACCTTACCTGAATCGACTGACATCCGATTGATTGTTGAACTGACTCGCAACCAAGTCGCCAAATTGACAATTGCCAAACATATTTCGTCATTGGAAGTTCATAAATCGATTGGTGAATACCAAAAATCAGACTTGCAGGCAGATGCAGGGGATGTTTTACCGGGCTTTAAATCGATCGTTGAGTTTAGAGCAAATCAAATCGTTGTAAATTAAAGCTTAGGTTACTATGCGTTTAACATATTTTAAATGGCTACTTTGTATGTTTGCCAGCACTCTATCATGCTCAGGATTTGCTCAACCCATCACAAATTTATCTAAAGGTGGGATACAAACTATTACAGTTCTAGCTGATATCCAATCAGTTTTTATTTCTGACCCTGAAATTGCAGATTATCAAGTAATAGATGAACGTAAAGTGGTTGTCTTCGGAAAAAAACTTGGGCGAGCATCGTTAGCTATTTATGGTGAAGAGGGTAAAACATTGGCTTCTCGGAAGATCTGGGTTAATCCGAGTCTCGACCATATTCAACAACAAATACAAATATTGCACCCAAATGCGCAAGTCATCGCAGCAAATATTGGGGAACAAGTTGTTTTATCCGGAGTTGTTGCAACCGAAAACGAGCGCGACAAAATTAATGAGTTAGTTGGTACTCTTTTGGAAAAATCAAAAGAAGAGTACAAGCTAGAGTGGGACCTCGGTGACGACGAAACTCAAGAAATACTATTTATGAAACGCAACTATTTCGAAGGGGTTGTAAACAACATCGAAGTTTCGACGGTAAAACAAGTAAATGTGAAGCTGTCAATTGCAGAGGTATCACATTCATTTCTTGAAGAATTTGGTGTGAGCTATGGAAGTGAAGGTGCCGGGGCTGGTGTTTTTGTCGACAAGCTGACGAGCTTTAGTGCTTCTGATATTGTCTCTGTGATCACTGCGATTGGTAACGATACGGTAGGTCAAATCCTAGCTGAACCAAACCTTTCGGTTATTTCTGGTGAAACGGCGAGCTTTTTAGTTGGTGGTGAGCTTCCCGTTGTTACTGTTGTCGATGGCACAACCAATGTTGAATACAAAGAATTTGGTATTCGTTTAGAGTTGGCAGCCAAAGTTCACGATGACGATAAAATCACGTTGGCCCTAATGCCGGAAGTCAGTTCATTGGACACTCAATACAGTAATGAAACGTACGACCTGCCAGCACTAAAAACACGTCGAGCTAGAACAACAGTACAACTTGGTGATGGGAAAAGCTTCGTTTTAGGTGGCCTACTGAGTACTGAAGACAAAGAGTCATTGAGCAAGGTCCCATTCGTAAGCGAAATCCCTGTGTTGGGAGCATTGTTTAGAAATACGGGAACTGAGCGAAGTAAAACAGAATTGGTAATCGTCGCAACTGTGAATTTAGTGAAGCCAATCGAACCTAACCAAATACAACTGCCTACGATGAGAAAGACAACAACTTTGGAGCGTTTTTTCGTTATCGAAAATCAATATGAGCAAGCGAGCTCGATTTGGACTCAAGAAGTGTTGGCTTCAGGAGGATTCCAAAAATGATTATTAAAATGCATTTAAAGGCTCTATTTGTCGGTGTACTTGTTATCGTTTCGAGTGGGTGTGCAGAAAAGGTCCAAGAAAGGCGCGGTCAGTCGATTGAAGTCATACCCGTTGAGCATACATACTCGTTTATCATAAAGAAAACAGGTCAAACAAAAGTAGAAGTATTTGAACTTATTGATGAAAATCTCGATGTACTGATTGAGAAAGGTAGCCAATTAGTCTGGCGCACACAGCAAGGAAAGCAACTAGCAGACCTTGCGGCTGAGTATATGAGAAATAAAGGAGTCAACAGTAAGCTGATTTCCTTAGAACGAACTGATACGCCTAACGAACGCCTATTTGATTTAACATTACGCTACACCCAATACAAAACTGTAACGAAGGTTTGTACCTATGAATCGATAGGTCGCTTTGGGTACGAGGAAACCGGATGCTATTCTGATAATGCTAGATGGCAGTCCATGGTTAACCCTGAAAAAATGCTAAATAGTGTGCGATAGACGGTGATGACATGTTTGATCTTGTAGATATTTTAAAAACAAAAGTAGAAGAAAAAGTCGTGGTGCAAGAACAGATAACGTCTGTATTGTTCCACCAAACACAAGAATGTATTGTTCTTGTTGAAGAAGCTTTTCGTTTTGAAGGAATTGTTCCTCCGTCAATGCTTAATAATTCAGATGAAAACATCAAACAACACGTACGTGAAGTTAATGTCGAAATTGCTATCGTAGAGTTGAATGTGACTGAAAGCGTCACTGAAGATATGAAGCGAATCAGTCATTTATTACCGAATAGTGCGTCAGTTATTGTCGTTGGTAGTGAAGATGCTATTTCGACTATACGTAACCTAAAAGAGATGGGATTTTATTACGTATTTTGGCCTATCTCTAAGACTGAATTAATCGATTTTGTTCGAAATGTTGATAATAATAGAAAGAAAAATAGCGGTTTAGGCAAGGACAGGACTGCAAAAAAAGTTGCGGTTTGGGGAACAAAGGGTGGTGTAGGAGCCACAATGTTAACGGCTGAAATAGCTTATGAACTCAGTGCGAAAAAGAAAAGTACCTGCCTTATTGTGGATCATGACTTCCGAGGGGGAAACCTTGATATTTTCCTTGGTGAAAAGCAGTTTCAGAAAAAGTCTGTCGCTCCAGGCGCGCTCACTACTGATTTAGACGTGAGTTATGCTAGTAGCATGCTTAAAAAAGTTAATAGCATGCTAGCTGTTTTAGCTGTTGAGTCAGAAGACTTAAATGAGCTTGAGCTCAAAGAATATGCTCGCGCTATGTCCCAACAATTGGCTGGGCAATATAACTTTATTTTAGAGGATTTATCGCGTTCTTCTAATACTAAAACTGACCTAAAGTATATCGCTGAAAATAATGACATTATTACATTGGTGTTAGAACCGACTATATCAAGTGTCCGCGAAACAAAACGTGTATTAGCTTCATTGGAATACCTAAACTCAAGAGCTCGATGTATCGTTGTTGTTAATTATACGATGGTGGAAAAATCGGCAACAATTTCCTTAGATGAAATCAAACAGTTCTTAGGTCGAAATGTTGATGTGGTTTGTCCCAACGAGATTCAAGTTGGCAAGATGGTTTTAGAAGGTAAACATATCTATCAACTGGGTCTTCCTATTAGTCAAAGCTTAAATCGATTAACGTCAATGCTTCTAGGCGAGAACGCTAGTAATACTGATACCTCGCTGCTGAAAAAGCTCTTTAAGAGGTTTAAATAATGGATCAAGCTAAATCTAACTACATAGCTATCCGTAACCAAATATTTGAAGCTCTAGACGCTGAAGCTGTCCATTCATTGTCGAGGGAGGCTCTGAGCAAGCAGTTGACTAGCGCGGTTGAAATGCTAATTGAGACTCACAGCTTCTCTGTTGCGACTGTTGTCAAGAATGAATATGTTCGAAGTCTGGTTGATGAATTGCACGGTCTAGGGCCACTGCAAAAGCTGATGGATGATGACTCTATTAGTGACATCATGATTAATGGCTACAACAATGTGTTTATCGAAAGAAACGGCATTGTTGAAAAAGCACCTGTAAGTTTTATTGACGAGGCTCAGCTTCTACAAATAGCAAAGCGCATTGCTAGTCGAATTGGTCGCCGTGTCGATGATTCATCACCGACTTGCGATGCACGCTTACCAGATGGTAGCCGTGTTAATATTGTTACACCTCCCATCGCGATTGATGGTACATCCGTCTCTATCCGTAAGTTCAAAAAACAGAGTATAGACCTAGGGCAGTTAGTGGATTTTGGGGCGATGAGTACTGAGATGGCGAAAGTGCTTATGATTGCTTCTCGTTGTAGGTTGAATATATTAATTTCAGGCGGTACAGGCTCGGGGAAGACGACGATGCTAAACGCGTTATCTCAATATATTTCTGAGAAGGAGCGGATTGTTACCATAGAAGATGCAGCTGAACTGAGGCTTCTTCAACCCCATGTCGTTCGATTGGAAACTCGAACAGCAGGTATTGAAGGTACCGGTGCAATTACACAACGAGATCTCGTTATTAACTCACTTCGTATGAGGCCGGACCGAATAATCATGGGTGAGTGTCGTGGTGGAGAAGCATTTGAAATGCTTCAAGCTATGAATACCGGCCACGATGGTTCCATGTCTACTTTACACGCGAATACACCTAGAGACGCGATTGCTCGAGTAGAGGCTATGATCATGATGGCTACAAGTAGCCTTCCATTGGAAGCAATACGCAGAACTATTGTAAGCGCAGTCGATCTTGTCATACAGATTAGCCGCCTCCACGACGGTAGCCGGAAAGTGATGAGCATTACGGAAGTGGTTGGTATTGAAGGTTCGAATGTAGTGCTAGAGGAAATATTTAAATTTCAGCCGATGATTCAAAGTGAATCAGGCAAGGTCTCTGGTCGGTATGTTACCGCCGGTATGATGCAACGTTCCGTTCTGGTCGAGAAGGCAAAATTTTTTGGTTTAGAAGAGCAGCTTAATAGTGCATTTAGGGTTGGAGAGCCAGCGTGATTTATTGGTTAGCTTTGATATTTGGCGGAGCTGTAATGCTTATAGCGTTTTGGCCATCCACAAAAAAAGAACGTCACCACTATTTAATGGAAGCTAATAAAACGCTCTATATAGAATCTATTGACGAATCTCAGCAAGCTGTAAATTTGAATGCTCTATCAAGTCAAACTTTGGTTCAAAAATGCAAAAGTAAATTTGATAATGTAGTTCGTCAGCTTGGTCAATACGCCATGATGAAACTATTAGGGTACTTAGGTTTTCTTATTGTTTTTAGCAGTGTACTTAATCAGAAAGTGATTAAAGTGGATGGTCAAATAGTAACATTTTCATTGGTTATTATTGGTCTATTCGTAGGTTATCAATGGTTGCAGAATCGCGAACAAAGACGTTTTGAAGAAGCATTCCCCGACGCTTTGAGTATGCTGGCAAGTGCAGTAAGTTCCGGAGAGAGTATTACTCATGCGATTATTTACGTAGGTAAAACCCTAGAAGGTGAAGTGGGAAAAGAATTTAAGAAAATGGGGGAGCGCTTACAGGTAGGAGAATCGGTAGACTCTGTATTTAGAAAGTCGATTCAACGCTTCCCTTATCCTGCTTTTTACTTTTTTGTTATTACTCTTAGAGCAAATATGCAGAGGGGTGGACAGTTAAAACAAGTTATTAATAGGTTAAATCGCTTAATGTTTGATTCTAGATCTATTGAAAAGAAAAAGATGGCGATGACTTCAGAAGCTCGAATGTCTGCGAAAATTGTTTCGGCTATACCTATAGGCTTTATGTTTTTCATGCAATTTATCAGCCCGCAAAATTTTGACTTTGTAATGAATGACCCTGCGGGCAAGCCGATTCTTTATTATGTTCTGGCTAGTGAGTTTATTGGTTTGCTCATTGTTTGGTCCCTAATGAAAAGTGTAGAAAAGTAATGCAAACGCAAACGTTAATTTTTGTCTTTCTTGTTCTGCTATTCGCGTGTTTATCCTATCTATTTTTTAAGGTATACACCGAGATAGGTCGGCGAAGAATGCTTAATAAATTTTCACTTTTCGATGAACCTAAAGCCGAGGTGAGGAAAGGAGAAGGTTTAGATAATCTGTTTGATAACCTGTCATCGACTTTAACATCGTCAAAAGATGATATTGATAAAAAGTTAGATGACGCGGGGATTTATAATTCTAATATCTCGCAGTATTACATGCTAACCAAGTATGTTGTGGCCTTTTTAGGATGCGTTATTATTTACATATTGCTATCTAGGTTTGAATTTATACTTAACCAAATTATTGCAATGCTGGCCATTTGGTTTGTTTTGTGTGTCATTGCACCTGACAGTTACTTAGCGGTAAGGCAAAAAGCATTAAGACGAAAAATATCGAATCAATTACCATATCTTCTGGATTTGATGGCTATTTGTATCCAAACAGGAATGACTTTGGAGTCAGCTATGAGTTATTTGTCGCATGAGATGGAAGGGTTTGACAAGGATTTATCCTATCAACTAAATAAAATCAATGAACGTACTAAAATAGTAACTTTGGATATAGCGCTAGATGAGTTTTATAATCGGATACCCACTCCTGAGGTAAGAAGCTTTATTATGACTCTAAAACAAAGCCTAAAGTATGGGTCTTCAATCTTTGATGTGCTTACGACTCTCGCTTCAGATATAAGAGAAGTTAACATGTTAGGAGTCGAAGAGAAAATCGGTAAACTAGCAGCAAAAATGTCTATTCCACTAATCCTATTTATTATGATGCCGATCGTTATTCTGATTACGGCTCCGGGGATAATGAGAGTTATGGCCAATGTATAAAATAGTAATAGTGATAATTTTATCTTATTTTGTTTTTGGGTGTGCTAACAGTAGTTTGGATAGTAAATTGTCCGAATCCAAAGAATCAATATTAATCGAAACGAATAACTATCCAAAATTAATAGCTTATTATAAAGGTCAATTGAAAATTAAAGAAAGTGATTCAACTAGGATAAAGCTAGCAGAAGCATACGCGAATAATGGTGATTATGAATCTAGCTTATTTGTGATAACTCGTGTCAGAGAAAAAGATTCGAATGTAAAAGCAATCGTTGTTGAGTGCAACGCATTGTTTGAGATCGGTAATATTAGAAAGGCTGAATTGTGCCTTCTGAGGGCAAATGAATTAGATAAAAACAACCCTGAAATTGAGAATCAATTAGGCATAACCTATGCGTATTTAGGTTATATAAAAAAGTCGAAGTACTATTTTGAACGATCTAGAGAGCACTTTGTTGATGATGTGAAAATCAAGAATAACTTAGCGATGGTTTCTATGCTTGAGGGGGATTTTGAACATGCAGCTTCTCTGCTTCTGCCTATCTATATTAAAGGGGCAAGTAATGAGAAAATCGAGACTAATCTTGTCTTCTCTTTAGTGAAAATTAATCAAATAGATTCAGCGAAAAAAATCCTAGCTAGTCGTTATTCAGAAAAAGAGTCATTTCAGATCATAAATGATATCAAAAGTAGCCAGTCTGTAAACTCGCCCATAATATAGGTGGTTTTATGCGAAAAACGAACAATAGAAAAAAGCACTTGGGCATTGCATCTATCGAGTTTGCTTTGTCATTTATGGCGTTTTGGTTGATGTGTATTACTTGGGCTGAGATGGGCTACATGTCTTATGTGTCCTCGGTAAGTGACTATGCAATCTCCGAGTCAGTAAGAGATGCAAAAGTTGTTATTCAAGATTCTAGCACTAGAGGTGAATCAGGCTCTACTACTGATTTTATGCAGTCATTTAAAAATTCGATTCAAGCACAGGGATCTCTTTGGGGAGAGATGATTGACCCTAATAAATTCAGGCTTTCCATTCAATATTTGGATGATATTCAGGCTTTGTCATCATATAAAGGAGAGTGTGAAATTGAAGATGACAGTTTATATGAGTTGGAATGTGGGGAGCCTGTGAATAGTGTCATGGCTGTATATCGAATTGATTATGACTTTAAACCTATGTTGTCGTTTTTAATTGACACAGAGACTTTATTCTCACGTGAAGTTATCGTGATTCAGGAGTACGAGCGTGATCAATTTAAGATATAGACAGACAGGAACGTTCTCTGTTGAATTTGCATTACTAGGTGTTGTTTTTGCAACACTCTTAATATTGACGGGAGACGTCATTATAAAGCTATCAATACAAGGGAAGTTGGACCGTTTGTCTTATTCTCTTGTGAATGTGCTAAAAGAAAGAACTCAATTGTATGGTAAGAATGATAACACTTTAACAACGGATGATGCCAAAGCACTATATAAGGTAGCGAGAAACTCTTTGGAACGTACTACCGGAAATTACAGCCAAGCTAATTTGTCAGGTACATTCGAAATGCTAAGTTTTGACTTAAATGGCAACTCAAATACTACGACGGTCAAGCGCGGTGGAGGCTGTACCTTGACAGAAACCATTCAGGGTCTTCAAGCATTATCTATGATGACGTCATGGGGAAGAAGAGCTACGTTGTATCGAGTAACTCTCTGTTATAAAACAGATAATTGGGCTGGTGAGTTATTCGAGACCGACTTCACAACGGTTCAATCTTCTTCTGTCATGATGGGTAGGTAGTATGCGTCAGTCGTTAAACAAACAGAAAGGACATGCTGCGATACTATTTGCTTTACTCATCCCCGGCTTTTACGGTTTGTTTGCATTAGGAATCGATGGTGCCAGAGCTATACAAAATCGTGCTCGTCTGGGAGATGCTGCTGAAGTAGCTGCACTCGCACTTTCTGCGCAAAATAGCACAAGTTCACAGCATAATACTGCACTAGCTCGTTTATATGTAGATGCCTATATACGAGATAAAGAAACAAATGTGCCTATGAATATCGTTAGGACGGAGTGTCAGTTGACGGATCAAACTCAATGCGAAGGCGGTGCGAGGTATAGTCAGTATGATATTTCTATAACTACCACGCATGAATCTTGGTTTCCCGGTAACGAAAACTTTGTCGGCTTAGATGAAAAGTATTCTGTAAGTCATGCTGGTACAGCGAGAAAATATCAAGGTGACTCCATTGATATTGCATTCGTGACAGATTTTTCGGGTTCAATGGATAATAAATGGACTGATAAATATGGTCGACCGATTGGCGATAAAAAGTATAAAGAAGTACAAGCTATTATCTCCGACGTTCTGGTTGAGCTAGAAAGATTTAATCTGGAATCTACAAGTATCGATGAGCTGAATAAAGTTGCACTTGTACCATTTGCCCAATACACAGTTGATTCCAATAAATCCAATTGTGCGTGGTGGGGACGAAAAATTGACAAGATAGAACAGTGGAAGGGTAATTCAAAAAAAACAGTTGATAATATCTGGAATGTAAAAACACCAATCTCGACCTGCGACTCTATTTCAAATTACGATTATTATACGGTCCCCCTCACTATAAATATGGACTATTTGGATAAAGAGCTTTCTAATTTTTCACCTGAGGGAGGTACAGCTTCTTATCAAGGTATTATGCGAGCAGCACAAATCTTAAAGGCGACAAATACACCAAACCCTCGGCGGTTGATCGTTATTCTTTCTGATGGAGACGACAACAATTCGGATATGGCTAGCGCTTTGGTGGAGGAGGGGATGTGTACTGAAATTATCGACGGGCTGAGCTCTGACAGAACTGTTTCTGGGCGTCCAGTGACGGCACAGCTCGCTTTGATTGGCTTCACTTATGATGTTAATGACAATAGAGCTTTAGCTGACTGTGTTGGTGAAAGTAATGTTTACGATGCCTCCAACCCAGACGAACTGTTGGAAATTATTCTAAACCTGATTTCAGAAGAAATTGGACATATCAAGTAGTAGGAAAGTTCATGAATCCACTAAAGTATTTATCTATCGCTCTTTTTTTATTCGTGTATAGCGCGGCGAGTATAGCCAAAGAGAAAGAAGTCATGTTTAACGAGTATTGTGCAAAAGAAGGGATGGACATTGAGCGCTCTGTTAGAGTGGGAGCTCCTATCTCTATTATCCCTAATGCCGGACCTTTCAACATGCTTGAAACGACGAATAAACACGAACTTAATAAAGATTTGCGTCAGTTTTTGATTGGTGAGGTCGGCGTCAGCGAAGGTTGTAGCGAGTTTCTAATCCTTAACGGTCAGTTAGAAAATGGAAGGCAAGACGACCCTTTAGCAAAAGTTTACTTTTCTTTCGACCGGTCTCAGTTAACAGACTCTTCTCTCTATATTCTGGATAAAATTGTAAAGTTAGCATCGTTGTCTAGTAGTAAGTTTTTGCTCGAAGGTCATACTGACAGCGTAGGAAGTTCTGATTACAATTTAGCACTTGGAGAACAGCGTGCGAATTCAGTGGCGTTTTATCTTCAATCAAAAGGGGTTGAAGGAATTAGCATTTTATCGAGTGGCGAATTAGCACCTGTAGACACTAACTCCACAAGTCAGGGGCGAGCGAATAACCGACGTGTCGAAGTGATGGTAAATTAGATTCAACAAAATAAAGGATACAATTATCGATTGTATCCTTTCTTGGTGTCCTAATTTATTTTGAGTGTCTGGAACCCAAAATAAATACGCATGAACGTGGTTAGCCAACAAGCTGCACCAAAAGCGTAAGCGATAACTGCAAAGTGTTGAGGCCAAATACAGAAAGCAATGAAACACGCGATGGTTTCTGTACCTTCGGTTAACCCCGACATGTAATAGAGAGACTTATGTTTATAGACTGGGTTTTCAATACCTCGCTTACCAGCCATAACCGCAAACGCTAAAAAGCTGCTGCCTGTGCCGATAAAAGAGAAGATCAAAAACGCACCGGCAATGGCGTTGTGTTCTGGGTTGGCAATGACAAATCCAAAAGGGATCAGCGAGTAGAATAGGAAATCTAGGCTGATATCGAGGAAACCGCCCGCATCACTAATGCCTTGGATTCGAGCCAAGGCTCCATCAAGCCCATCACATACTCTATTAAACACAATGAAGCCTAACGCCCACTCATATTGTTGAAATGCCAACGCTGGAAACGCTAAACACCCAATCAGAAATCCGAATAACGTGGTTTGATTGGCCGTGATACCCAATTGTTTTAGTAACTTAGCAGACTGATTTAATGGCCACTTAATGACCTTAATGGAGTACTTATCCAGCATGGTTACTTCTCCATGGCCAAGACAGTACTTCTGCCCCTTGAGGTACATCGGCTTCGTCGTGCGTGACCATTAATGTAGGGATATTCGCTTTGGTCAGCTGTTCGAAGACCCAATCGCGAAATTGTGCTCTGAGCTCTTGGTCTAACTTACTGAACGGTTCGTCAAGCAGGGCGAGTTTAGGCTTGGCTAACAACATACGAGTCAAGCTTATTCTTGCGCGTTGACCGCCGGATATTTGATCCGGGAAAGATTCAGCTAAGTGAGTTAGCTCTATGTCTTTTAGTGCAGCCATTGCTTGTTTTTGGCGAGCGGAACCTTTAACAGAGTTCGGTAACGAAAAGGCCAAGTTTTCCCATACTTTGAGGTGCGGAAACAACAAGTCATCTTGAAACAAAATACCGACTTCACGCTGATGTGATGGAAGCTCGTCGAGCTGAATATTGTTCAACACAACGGTGCCAGAGTACGAAAACTCTTCACTTAAGTGACCAGCAATCGCATCCAGTAAGGTCGACTTTCCGCAGCCACTCGGCCCCATCAAAGCCAGTATTTGGCCAGATTCTAATGTGACGTTTAGCGCTGAGAACAGCGAATCTCCATCGGTTTTACGGATGGCGAGGTCGTTGAGGTACAGACTCATTACTTAGGAAACCTTTAAAAGTAAGACGGCGATATCTCAGTTGAAGTCGGCTGACTAATATCGCTAAAGAGAAAAAGAACAGAGGCAATAGGGCCTGCCAAATGGCATAGATTGCTGTCACCCTGCGGTCGAAACCACTGGTAAGTGCAACGGCTTCTGTGGTGATCGTGCTAATACGGCCCGCGCCGAGCATTAATGTTGGAAGGTATTGGGCCAAACTCACGCTGATCCCGACCGCCCAAGCAAAGGCAATCGCAGGAAGCAAGATTGGTAGTTTGATCGAATACCAACTCTGAAATGGCGATTTACCTAGGCTCAGCGAGGCTTTAATCAACCCATCATTGAAGCTTTTCCACGGGCCATCCAAAGACAGGTACACAAACGGGAAAGCAAAGAAAACATGCGCCCAAATCACCCAGAACTCATAGGCACTACTGCCGATGTAGAGGGTCGTGACTTGCATACCAAACAACACTGAAAGCTGTGGTATTAGCATTGGAATAGCGATAATGAAGCCCGGAACTTGCCACTTGTATTTGATTCTGTATTCGTGAGCAACCAGCGCAAGCAACAAAGCGATTGAAGCAGCAATCAGACCAATCCATAAGCTTTGACCAACGGTGCTCATGATGCCTTCCCACTCGAACTCCCAGAAGCGCGTGCTGTAGCGGCTCGGCAGTAAATCAGGGAAGCGCCAACGCTGAGCAACGCTCCAAATTACCATTAAAGGAATGATCAGCAGTGAAAGGCTAGCAAGGACAGTGAATACCGTTTTCCCCGGAAGGTTTGCCCCTGTTCTTCCGGAATACTGCCAAGTTCGAAAGTACTTAAGAACCGCCCATTCAACTAAACGCGCCAAGGCGATGATCAACGAAGCTAAACCAAACAAAACGATGGCACCAGCAGCAGCTCGCGGAAGTAGGTTAAGATCCGGATCGTTGAACCATTGCCATACCAAAACGGCAAAGGTCGGCGGGTTGGTTGGGCCTATGATCAAAGCAATATCGACAACCGAGACACTGTAAGCGAGTACCGCCAGCATTGGGAAACGAAGCTTAGTAAACCATTGTGGGAAAATACATTTCCACCAGATCTGAGCGCGGCTGTAACCGAGCGATGCACTGACCTTGGTGATACGCTCTACATCAATTTGCTGAAGTATCGAAATGCTCATCAGCAATAAGAAGGGGACTTCTTTGAGTGCGAGCATAATAATTAAGCCGAACGCGTATGGGTCTTTCACCAATAACGCCAATTCAGAGCTGGTAGCCGATTCGCCGAGCAAGTGATGTACCGCTCTTGCGCCAAGCCCCGTTGGACTAAACAGAAAAGCAAAGCCGATAGCGAAAGCTACATGTGGAATGGCAAGCATTGGCGATAGCGTAAACTCAATCTTTCTCCAAAACTTGTTTCCCCAAGAGGCTTGAAGAATACAAAAGGTCAGGAAGCAGGCTATATAGCTGCTTGCAATTGCTGAACCTAGGCTTAAGCCAATAGAGTGCCAAGCCCCTTCCCATTGAAAGACTTGGCTAAAACCGTTGAGTGTCGGCTCCTCTAAACCAAGGGGCGGGATGAAACTCAGTGACGAAGCCACGACTCCCGCTACCCCAGGAATGGTCGGGATAATGCATACAGCTATAACAACAAAATATAGAGCGCGTAGCATGAAGACTAGTTACCGTATCGCTTAAGCCACTCTTTCTCGAGCGCGTTTTGCCAGCTAGGGTGTGGTTCATCAACCGATTTAAATTGCTGGGTGTTTTTAGCGCTGCCAGTGAGGTACTTGCTGCTCAGAACCGAAGGATCGCCCCAAACATTGAGGTCCCCCTTGCGAGACTGTGCTTCAGGGCTCAGTAAGAAGTTAATGGTCACTTGAGCACCCGCGGTTGCATTGGCGTTCCAAGGAATCGCCAGGAAGTGAATGTTAGATAGAGCGCCGCTTTCTAGAGCATAAGCCTTAGTGGTTTCGGCTAAGCGACCACTGGCTTGTGCTGAATAAACAGAGTTTGGATTAAACGTAATCGCGAGATCGATCTGTCCGTCATCCAGAAGTTGGATGCTTTCCGATGTGCCTGCTGGGAATTGTTTGCCACCGCGCCAAGCCACTTTATGGAATTTATCTAAGTAAGCCCACAGTGGTGCCGTCACTTCTTGGAAGTTGTCTTCTGAAACCGGCTGAGCCAGTGCAGGGTTATTGTTTGTTAGTTCAATCAATAGAGACTTAATGAAGCTCGTGCCATGAAATTCTGGTGGGCGAGGGTAGCTTAAGCGATTTGGGAAAGCTTGAGCGTAGCTCAACATCTCTGAAAACGATTGTGGCGGGTTGTGTAGTGTCTCTTGATCGTGAATGAACACAAGTTGTCCCACGCCCCACGGTGCTTCCAAGCCTTCTGTCGGCTCTGAGAAATCAACATCAATCGGCAGAGACTTATCGACATACTGCCAATTTGGAAGTGACTCTGTAAATGGCCCAAACAATAGCGCGTTGTCTTTCATCGAGCGGAAGTTCTCGCCATTAATCCAGACGATATCGACGCTGCCTTCACTGTTCTTTCCTGCTGCTTTTTCAGCAAGCAGTCGAGTGGTGGTTTCCGCAATATCGGTCACTTTCACATGCTTTAACGTGACACCGTAGTCACTTTGTAATTTCTTGCCTGCCCACTGTAGGTAACGATTGATCTCTTGGCTTCCGCCCCAAGCGTGAAAGTAGACAGTTTCTCCCTCTGCCTGCTGTTCTATTTGGTTCCAGCTGTCGGTGGATGTTGCTTCATCAGCATAAATGGTTGCGCTGTATGCAACGGTTGCCATGATTCCTAACGTACTTACTATCTTGTTCATAAACTTTTCCATTTGGTAGTGAACGGGCAAGAGCATTGTATTTTCGAACTCCCTAGTGCGTATTGACCCTTCGTGGTTAACGAAAGATCAACATGCCCTAATAGTTATTCTATCTGTTTCTGAAATAAATTCTAATTCAACAGTAAATTCAATCAATTACTTGAGAACAAGCAGGGAGTTCGCGGTCGAGTTTTGTTCGATACGTAATCATCTCGAAAACTCGACAGACTCTAGGCTTTTGCCATCCTAGCAACAGACCGCTGAACCGTTGAATTTATTGCATCTAAATGAGAGATTTTTGAGGTTTATTGGAGGTTGGTACGAAAAGTCGGCGATGAGCGTCAATTTTGAAGAAGTAGTGAGGGCAAGCTGACAATAAAAAAGGAGCCATCAGGCTCCTTTAATCAGTATTTGGTTTCGATGACGGATTAGTTTACCCAGTCACGAATTGTGTACGTTAGCGTGTGTACATCGTTTTTCAGTACTAGCGTATCGTTTGTTAGCGTTACGTCGCTCCACTCGCTTAGAGTAGCAGAAACCGATTGTTCGATTTCCATCGCAGAGCCGTGACACATTTTCATTGTCATGCCCATTTGCTTGATACGGAATTGACCGTCTTTCAGCTCGCCTTGACCGAAGAAGTTGTTACAACCAGCCATGCCGTTTGCAGTCATCTTTTCGCCGATCTCTAGACGAGGAGCTGCTTGGTCTTCGCTTTTCACAATGTCCTTGCCATCAATTTGCGCAAGTTCCCAATTATGGTGCTGTAGATCGGTTGGTGTTACTTGCATCGCGTTGTCACCTGTTGTTGTGCATGCTGCTAGCATCATAGGTAAAGCGGCTACTGCTAGTAATTTTTTTGAACTAAACTTCATATTATAAGGCTCCAAAGGAAAGAACGAAGTTACCGGATAAGTGTAACTTGATGGGTTCAAAGTATAGTTTACAAAACACTATATGTGTCAGTATAAGGTCATAGTTTAGTATGGATTTCACGAGCCAGGCGACAAATTAATCGCTTATTTTTGAGAGAGTAAGCGTAATTTTGAATGTGTAAGGAGGCATGGTGGAGCAGTTAGAGTTTTTCCAAGTTCCAAGCCCTTGCGTTGGGGTTTGTTCAAGCGATGACAAAGGCTATTGCAACGGTTGTATGCGCAAGAGAGAAGAGCGCTTTAATTGGATGTCGATGACACCGTCAGAACAATTGCACGTGATAAAGCTGTGTCGTCAGCGCTATAGAAGAAAAATAATGAATCAAAAAAACTTGATTGGTAAGCAGGTCGATGAAGAGGGAAATGCCAGTCCCCAAAGAGATCTTTTTGGCTAAAGAGGAAGTATTTAGATTTTATTTAACTCCGAAGTAACTATTACTTTACATAATGGTTGGGGTGTAATATTAAAGTAGGTACCTTTGTACCTGAAGGAGTGGTGTCGGTATGAATAAAAAGAACGTAAAAATCAAAAAAGAGCCAGTCAAAGCACTTGACCGAAAACCGATCGGGGCAAAAGATGACCCTGAAGAGACTCCGCGTGATTGGCATTCGATGTCAGAAGAAGAACGAATGGAAATCCTTTCTCACCTCTCAGACATGCCTTTCCAATAACACCACTGGTTCTTCAGAGCCTTTCTTAAAGCTCAGTTTTCAGAAACAAAAATGTGATTAAACAAACATGTGATTCGCTTTCGTTACACCACGATGGTACGTGCAAAATGTATCATCGGCCTCGGTGGTTTTACTGTGAATCTTAATGTTTGTGATCACTTCTACCGCCCCTGCATCGTAGCAAGCTTGTTCTGCTTTTTTAACGATATCGAGTAATTGGTTGAGTTCACCTTTCATCGTAGTTTCCATCGCACCGACTTGGAAAGGCACATCGGCAGCTTTCACAACTTCAATGGCTTTATCAACCACTTCGAAGTTGTTGCCTTCTTTAACGCGAGGTATCACTTGGAAGGCAACCATCACTTCTTTTTCTCTTTTTAACTCAGACACTTTCTGCTTACTCTAGGATAGGGAATTGTTGCAGATGATAGGTTAATTCGGAGACGAATTCTACAGCGATTATGCTGGTTGGATTACTCTCTTTGTCCTACTTGTTACCCCAGTGGTCACTTACCCAACCACCTATGTGCTCATCAAAATGACTGCCACTGAACCTCTGGTTGCGTTCAACCGAAGTATCACAATCATCTTTATTATCTATTAGGGTTTGTATGTAGTTTGCCATCGGGTCATTGGAACGTTGACGATCTCGGCGAGTTGCCACTTCCTTAATCAGTTGTAATCGATATGTAGAGCTAGCACGTTTCATTTCAATGACCTCCTGTTGTAGACACTAATAGAAAAATCTAGTTGCTAGATATAGGGGCGTCAACGTGATTTAAGAGTATTTTTTTTGAGCAACCAAGAATCAATACGTTGGCATCATAATTCACAAAAGTGTCATTTAAGTTGGCAACTTTAGGGAAGTTTTTGGGTGTGAATTTGTATTTTGTTGCATATAAAAAAGCCCAGTACAAACTGAGCTGACCATTCTATTTCTGGTTACTTAGAGTTATTTCTGGTTACTTAGAGCTATTTGGTTTGCTTTTAAATTGCTTAATGCTTTTCTTTTTAGCTGTTCTTCGATTGGCCATTTTATCTTTAGGTGGACGCTTGCGAGCGGTCGTTTCAGATGCAGGTTTGTCGGTAACCGGGAAACCCTCTAATGGTTGCAGCACTAACGGCTTATTGGTCAAGGTGCGAATCGCATTGAGGTAGTCAGTTTCGCTGTGGCTAACCAGAGAGACCGCGCAGCCAGTACTTCCTGCTCTTGCTGTACGACCAACGCGGTGTACGTAAGTTGCTGAGTGAGAAGGTAATTCGAAGTTAATTACGACAGGTAACTGATCAATATGAATGCCTCTAGCCATCACGTCTGTCGCGATAAGCACACGAGTCTCGCCATTTTTGAAACTTTCTAATGCTTGCTCTCGTTCTTCTTGGCTCTTATTTCCATGTAACGCACTCACACTGATTTTGGCTTTATTCAATCGTTTGGTTAATGCATCGGCATTGTCTTTTGCGCCAATAAATACCAATACTTGCGGCCATGTGTGTTGATTGAGTAGTGCGATGAGCGCTTGAGCTTTACTGCCTTTGTTCACTAAATACAGGGTTTCTTCAATAGTCGCGACCACGCTGTTTTCTTGATGTGTCGTGACTTTAACTGGATTTAAAAGAAGCTCTTCAGCTTGCCCTACTAATTCGGGCGGAAGTGTCGCAGAGAACAACAGTGACTGACGTTTGCTCGGTAGTGCTGAAGTAATCGCTTGAACATCTGGCCAAAAGCCCATGTCGATCAGGCGGTCGGCTTCATCAAGAACCAATGATGAACACTGAGCGACATCCAGTTCATCACTTTTGATTAAAGCAAGTAAGCGGCCCGGTGTGGCGATGGCTAATTGTGGTTTAGTCGATAATTGTTGCTGTTGATCATCAGTATTTACGCCGCCCGTTAGCGTTACCAATTTGATATCAAGCGCTGTTGCGATCGGCTCTAAAGATTTGGTCACTTGAGATGCAAGTTCACGGGTTGGAACAATGATCAGTGCTTGCAGTTCATTCACATCTTGGTTGATGTTATTCAGTAACGGTAAGCCAAACGCCAATGTTTTACCGCTGCCCGTTTGAGCCAATGCAAGTACGTCTTTCCCCGCAATAATGGTAGGAATTACCGCTTGCTGTATCTCTGTTGGCTTATTGAATTGAGATGGGAGCGCGGAGACGGTTTTTGCGTTAAGGGTTAGGCTAGCAAATGACATAAATGAACCAAATATCAAAAGGGAGGTGGAGTCTAACAGGGCTACAAATGTTAGAGAATCAGTTTTGTATGTTAGACGATAAAAACATTCATTATACGCGCGAATTATGTATGTTAGCCATACGCGATAATTAAGCGTTTATCATATTGTAATGGCACTGAATGGACGTACAATGTCCGCCCTAAAAATGTTCATGAAATGAGATCGAAATGAGTTGGGACAGTATCTGGCTGTTTATTGTTATCGTGTTTTTTATTGCTATTATCCCGGGCCCAAATGCGCTGTTGGTATTAAGCACAGCCTTAACTCAAAGAAAGCTGTTCGCATTTGTGAACGTGTTGGGCGTGTCATGTGGTTTTTTTTCACGCCTTTATCTCGGCCAACGGCATAAGCCTATTACTGTCGAACACTCCCATGGCCTTTGAAGGGCTAAAGTGGGCTGGGGTTTTGTATCTTGTCTGGCTTGGTTGTAATCACTTTCGAGCGGCATTGCGAGCTCAAGAGGGCGTGCTTGCTGTGGTGAGCGCATCGGGAAGTAAGCTATATCATCAGTTTTTCAAAGGGCTTCTCACTAATCTACTGAATCCTAAAATTGTCCTGTTTTATCTTTCTATATTCCCTCAATTTGTTTCAACAGATGCGATTGTGACAGACAGTTTGATACTTGGTGCAATTCAAGCGTCAGTGGTGTCGATGTGGTTCTTAGTTGTGATCTTAATGGCGGATACCTTTAAGCGCTTGTTAGTTCAAAAGCGCACCTCGCAAATGGTGAACATTGTGTGTGGGATTCTATTCGTGGGCTTCAGTATTCAGTTGGCATTGTTTCAGCTTTAGGGTGCGATGCGAAGAATTGGGTTTTTAGCTATTGGTTCAGTTCATTTCCGGCTTAGTTCTCGTTTCCATCTTAGTTTTCATTTCCGATTCAGTTCTCATTTTTTACTGAATGCTAAGCAATCAGTGTTTCTCTGTATAAATCTCTAAAGCATTAGCTCGGGAAGTCGATATAATTATTAGCTATCAATTTGGTGAATGTGTTTATTTGAGACCAATTGAAGCTACAGCCTATTGCTTGACCGAAATAACAGAGACAGGGAGTCACTAATGCGTGAAGATTCATTCACCCAGAAACGCAAATATTACCGCTTAAAGTACCCTCAAAAGGCTCGTCCGGTGATGCGAATTAAGGATGAGCTTTTTCATGTCAGCGAAGTTTCTGAAAAGGGTGTACGCCTGATGATGCGTAACATCATTCCGGTTTATCGTGGCTTTTCAATGGCCGGCACCTTGAGGTTGCATGACAACAACAGTATCGATATTAGCGGTGCTGTATTGCGACAAGAAGGTGACGAAGTGATCGTTCAGTTATCACAAGGTCCGAGCTTCAAAGATATGGTGTCTGAACAACGCCACATTAGGCAAAGATACCCAGTGTTTTTTGCTAGCCTCAGAGTGGCATAGAAAGCTTTTAAAGTTAGATTCACTCATCCAAGCCGATATTAAAAAGCCCAGCACTTTCACAAGTGCTGGGCTTTGTTCTATCTATAGCCCAGATTCTTATAAACCAAAGGCGATACAGGTAAAGCTAATGAGCTTAGTTCGCCTTATAGCTCGTCTACTGTAGCCCAAACTGCGGCTAGCATATCGTGACCAAACGCGACACTTCGTTCTGGAGACCAGCCGTAAAGTTCGTCAGCGTGACTGATGTGATCTTTAAATGGCATCTCGACGGTGTAAGCCAAACACTTGAATTGCTCACCAATCCAGTTTGTGCCAACTGTCATGTTTGCTTTGCCTGGTTCGTCTTTATCGTAACCAAATTCATCTTGGAACTCTGGCGTGATAGTCAGCAGTGCTTGCTTGAAGTGGCTCTCTAGCTTCGCGATGCGCTCGTTGTATGAAGGCGTGCCTTCGCTGCCTGCTACAAAGTTATATGGAATCGCTTCATCGCCATGAATATCTAGGCACAGGTCAACGCCCGTTTCTAGCATACGCTCGCGAACAAGGAATACCTCTGGGCTGCGTTCCATAGAAGGTGATTGCCATTCGCGGTTCAGGTTAACACCAATCGCGTTAGTACGCAGGTGACCGCGGATGCTGCCATCTGGGTTCATGTTTGGTACAACGCGGAACACAACGCTGTCTAGAAGAGAGCGACCGACCGTATCTGTTTCATCAAGCAGGCGTTGTAGCAGACCTTCGATTAGCCATTCAGCCATCGTCTCGCCTGGATGTTGGCGACCGATAACCCAGATATTTTTCTTCTCTTCACTTGGCTCGCCGATAGTTAGCAAAGTGATGTCGTTGTTGTCTAGCGTGTGACCTAGAGTTTCAAGCTTACAAGCTGGGTGCGTTTGAGCACTGTGCAGAAGATCTTGGTGACGATCGTATGAGTACGGTGCGAAATACGCGAAGTACATTGAATCGTGTTCAGGGATGATATCGAAGCTTAATGTATCGCCATCGAACTGAGATGGGATACGGAACCACTCTTCACGGTCGTAGGATGCAACCACATCGTAATCTTTCCAGCCTTCAGGGTAGGCAGATGTTGCCAATTGACCGATTTCAAAGTGGTGAGCTTGTTGAGCCTCACTTTCTAAGCGGAAGTGAAACCACTGAGAGATTTCAGTTTGGTAGTCTGCTGGGATAGTCAGTTGAATGTTTTGTGGTGAATCTGCAGAAACGACGTGAATGTTGCCGCTTTCGAAATTGCTGAAAATTTTCATTGTAGTTTTTATCTCGTAGTTGAGTTGCCGTAAGACTAGCACACTTTTTTTCGAGCAAACCACTAACTAAATCGTAATGAGATGTTATTTCAACTATCTACTTTTTAGTTCTCTACTTTGAGCAGTACTTCCTATCTATCGACGCTGACAAGTTGTACACCCACGACAGGCTGAACGTGTGTGGCGATCTAACTTGCTGCGTTGAACCTTACAATAAGCGTTTTTCAGCGCTCTTCGTCCAGAGAACCAATCATCGGGTTTTGACAGGATCAGATAACCATTAAAGCGTTTCATAAGCTCGACTCTATTTTGGTTGATGAACTTGCTATCAAACCCAATTTCGAAGTAATCAAGCGCTTGTTCAATCGAGGTGAAACTCGCCATTTTTTGTTGGAATTCTGTTTGGTTCATTGAGTGAGGAGTTTATGAAAAATAGATAGCCAATATTGTAATAGATTTACAATTTACTTCTTTGACTTAGAAAGCCGTTTTGTCTCGTTGATGTTAGATTAATCAATAATAGATATTTAACCGTCGATTCTTATTTGGTGGGTGCTTGTATCTGGTGGGGAATAATTTCGTGAAGTGCCCTTGGGTTCTCATAAAGGTTCAATTTTTGTTCCTCAGAATGCGATTTATGATCCAAATCAAACTGATCTACCCCTAAAGTACTATTCTGATCTTAATTGTAACCAATTGTTGAAGATGATTAAGAATTATGACAATAAAAAAACGTTATATCGCACTAATAGCGGCGGTTGGTATAGGTATTGGTTGGTTAACCTTAGGGGGAACTGCAGCCGTTATGCACTATACATCGAGCACTGAGTTTTGTGTTTCTTGCCACACAATGGAAGCACCCCACAAAGAATACCAAGGTTCTGTACACTTCAGTAACGCAAAAGGCATTCGAGCTGAATGTGCCGATTGCCACATTCCAACTGATCCGATTGACTACGTGATCACCAAAGTAAGAGCGTCCAAAGACATCTACCACGAATTTATTTCAGGTAAGATAGACACGCCTGAGAAATATGAAGCACACCGTGAAGAGATGGCTGAGACAGTTTGGGCTCAATTCCGCGAGAATGACTCAGCGACTTGTCGCTCTTGTCACGAATTCGATGCAATGGAAGAGTTCGAGCAATCTCGTGATGCAGCAAAAATGCATGCTTATGGTCGTGAAAATAACCAAACGTGTATCGATTGTCACAAAGGCGTTGCACATTTTGCTCCTGAAGCTCAGCTAGATAGCAAAGCGTTCGATACCCTGATCGCATTTACGAAAAACACGCCAGCAGATGCGAAAGTGGTTTACCCAGTAACCGATATCGCAATGGGTGACTTCGGCAGTGTAAACCCAACAGCAGAACTGCAAGTGGTCAAGGCTGAAGGCGACAACCGTACTGTGACTTTGAATGCATTCCAAATGAAAGGTGCAGAGCAAGTGCTTTACTTCGGTGAAGGCCAACGTGCAATCGTTGCGACATTGACAGACAAAGGTCAAGAAGCACTGACTACTGGTGACTATAAAGCCGATGCTTACGGTAACGAGTGGCGTTCAGTTGCGCTAACGGGTGATATCACTTCTCCAGTTGTCGATAAACTAGACCCAATCTGGTCTTACGCAGAAGAGTTGGACAACGTTTACTGTGCAACGTGTCACGCGAAAATTCCTTCAAACCACTTCACTGTGAATGCTTGGGGACCTGTTGCGAAAAGTATGGGCGACCGTACAGACATTTCTGAGCAAAACCTTGAGCTGCTGACTAAGTACTTCCAAAACCACGCGAAAGACGTTGTTGGTCACTAAAGAGAATTAGAAGGATAAAATTATGACTAATATGACACGTCGTGGATTTATGAAAGGCACAGGTATTACAGCTGGTGCGTTGGCATTCACATCTTTGACGCCGATGAGCGCAATTGCTTCGGACAAACGTGGTTCTGGTGTTCTAACATCAGGTCGTATGGGACCAATGCTGTGTGAAGTGAAAGATGGCAAGTTAGTGTCGACGACGAATGCACTGGCACAAACGGTTCCAAATAGCCTGCAGACCACAGGCCCTGATCAAGTACACACCAAAGCGCGTGTTAAGTACCCTATGGTTCGTAAAGGCTACTTGGCTAACCCATCTGCACCTGAAGGTGTACGTGGTAGTGATGAATTTGTTCGTATCTCTTGGGATGAAGTGTACAAATTGATTCACCAACAACACTCACGTATTCGTCAAGAGCACGGTGCGGAATCTGTATTCGCAGGCTCTTATGGCTGGCGTTCAAGTGGTGTTCTGCACAAAGCGCAAACGCTTCTACAACGTTATATGAGCATGGCTGGTGGTTACTCTGGTCACTTAGGTGATTACTCAACAGGTGCTGCGCAAGTTATCATGCCGCACGTTGTGGGTTCGATTGAGGTGTATGAACAGCAGACGACTTACCCAGTTATCCTTGAGCACAGTGATGTGGTGGTACTTTGGGGCCTAAACCCAATTAACACCTTGAAGATCGCTTGGAGCTCAACCGACTGTGCAGGTCTTGAGTTCTTCCACCAGTTGAAGAAGTCGGGCAAGACAGTGATTGCGATTGACCCAATGCGCTCTGAGACTATCGAGTTTTTTGGTGACAACGCAGAGTGGATTGCTCCTCACCCAATGACTGACGTAGCCATGATGATGGGTATCGCACACACGTTAGTGAAACAGGGCAAGCACGATAAAGAATTCTTGGGTAAATACACAACAGGTTACGACGTATTCGAAGCTTACTTGATGGGTAAGGAAGACGGCGTAGAAAAATCTGCTGAGTGGGCGTCTGAGATCTGTGGTGTGCCAGTGAAGCAGCTTGAGCTACTTGCGGATATCTTCAGTAAGAACCGTACTATGCTGATGTCTGGCTGGGGTATGCAGCGTCAACAATACGGTGAACAACGTCACTGGATGTTGGTTACGCTAGCGACAATGCTAGGTCAAGTTGGCTTGCCTGGTGGTGGTTTCGGTCTTTCTTACCACTACTCAAACGGTGGTAACCCTGCTCGTGATGCAGGCGTACTTCCTGCGATTTCAGCGTCACTTGGCGGTGGTTCTTCGGCGGGTAACGATTGGGCTGTTTCAGGATCTGTGAACGCATTCCCTGTAGCGCGTATTGTTGAAGCGCTAGAAAACCCGGGTTCAAGCTACCATCACAATGGTCACAACCTAACGTTCCCAGAGATCAAAATGATCTGGTGGGCAGGCGGTGCGAACTTTACTCACCACCAAGATACCAACCGCTTGATCAAAGCTTGGCAAAAGCCTGAGCTGATTGTTATCTCAGAACCTTACTGGACAGCAGCAGCTAAGCACGCGGATATTGTTCTGCCAATTACTACATCGTTTGAACGTAATGATATGACGATGACGGGTGACTACAGTAACCAACACTTAGTGCCAATGAAGAAAGTGGTTGAGCCACAAGGTGAAGCTCGTAACGATTTCGATGTATTTGCGGACATGTCTGAGTTACTTGCTCCGGGTGGTCGTGATGTGTACACCGAAGGCAAGACCGAGATGGAATGGCTGTATGGTTTTTACAAAACCGCACAGCAAGGTGGTCGTGGTCAGCGTATCGTAATGCCTAACTTCAGCAAGTTCTGGGAAGATAATCAGTTGATCGAGATGAAGTGGAACGAGAAGAACGCACAGTTTGTTCGTTACGCTGATTTTCGTGAGAACCCAATCATGAACCCACTAGGTACACCAAGTGGCAAGTTCGAGATATTCTCAAGAACCATTGAAGGTTACCAACTAGATGATTGCCCTGCACACCCAACTTGGTTAGAACCAACAGAGTACACAGGCAACGCTAAAGATGGCGAACTGCAACTGATGACAGCGCACGCCGCGCACCGTCTGCATAGCCAGTTCAACTACGCGAAGATCCGCGAAGAGTATGCGATTGCAGACCGTGAGCCGATTTCAATTCACCCTGAAGATGCGAAAGCTCGAGGCATTAAAACGGGTGACTTGGTTCGTGCACATAATGGTCGTGGACAAGTATTGGTGGGTGCATTAGTGACGGATGGCATCAAACAAGGCTCTGTATGTATCCATGAAGGCGGTTGGCCTGATTTAGATAAAGACACAGGTCTATGTAAAAACGGTGGCTGTAACGTGCTTACGTTGGATATCCCGACTTCTCGTTTGGCGAATGGCTGTGCTGCAAACTCTGCGCTTGTGAAGATTGAAAAATACACAGGTCCAGTATTAGAACTCACGGCATTTGATCCACCTAAAAACGGCTAATCTTTAACAAGTAATAGCTAACTGAATGAAGCCAGCCTAATCGCTGGCTTTTTTTGATCCTTTTCTTGCGACGAAGACTATTACTCAGTGTCGGCTAGACAATCCATAATAATCAATGACATCTAAGCGAGAAATAAACTCATGAATCGAATCAATCCAAAGAAACTACTTCGCAGTAAATGGACGGCCGTTAGCCCTGTAAAGAAAGAAAAACACTTTATGGTCACAGAGGTAGAGTTTGAAGAAGGGGAGGTTATTCGTTGTTTGATAGAAGCGGTGATGACCAAACGAGAGGAAGACATCAACTGGCGGGATCTCACCGACAAGGATCATTGGCTTCCCGGTTGGAAATAAGGATAGGAAGCAGGGAGCAGTCGGTCACCTCTACTTATTTCTAATTACCCGCTGCTGCACGCCCTTGCCAGTATTTAAGGCCTTCTAAGACACCCTCAGCATGTGTTGCTCTACTCGTGTATACGTTGTCTCTATCCGATAGGTGAGCAACCTCTGGGTAATGGTTAGCAACCAGTATCGAGTTTACGCCTTCAATGGTGAGCATTGAGGTGTCGTTAGCTGAGTCACCTGCGACGCACACTTCTGCAACGCTCAAATCGTGTTGTTCGAGTAGGTGGTGAATCGCAGTCGCCTTGTTAACGCCTTTTGGTGTGATATCTAAGTACCAATCATGAGAGTAAGTCAGGTGAACATCTAATCCGTGCATCTCCAAGCTAGATTCAATCAGTTCGTGTTGAGGCTCTGAAAGCTTTCCTTCAAAGGTGATCTTGTAATCGCCTTGATGGTTTTCTATGCGATCACCCATAAAATCAAGGGGGGCGAGAGCCGTCTCTACCCTTGATTTGTTCCAAGAAGCTTCCAGTTGGTTATGCCAAACATGGTCTGGTTTTTGGGAATGAACATGATGAATTTTGGTGCCCACATCGCTAATAATACTGTGTGGCTTCGGGTAGTTATCCGATTCTAAACCCATTCGAATCGAAGGTAATGTTCTTCCTGTCGCGATGATAAAGCGAATATCAGGTTGTTCTGTGAGGTAATCAAATAGCTGGTTAACACCGTGAGATGAGCCTCCATCAAGCGTACCGTCAAAGTCACACACCAACATTTTTATCATTCGAATTCCTTGTCTTTTTCTCTATTTCGTCACGGGGAAATGCTTATTTCTTCTATAAAGAATGGCTCAGCAATGAGCACTCTACAAGTTGAAACCCAGCTTAGATAATCACCAATTGACAGTTTGCAGCAAGTATCACAGTTGGTGTGATGTATTAAAATTCTTGGTCTAAAAGGTTGATTTCAACTCGCTGACTTTAGACGGTTGACCTTTGGTTTTTAGGTAGAGATTGAGAGTCGATCTTATCCTTGTTACCGAGCGAACTTTCGCCTCGGAAACATCATGAAAGCTTAATAAATAGTTCGCATTCGAATTATTTGTGCACGAACTAATTGTGGCTTTTGTTGGTTCATTCAGCCTATTAATTACTCTAATGTAAAATTAATATTCAATAATCTACGACTACGTAATACATAATATTGGCCGTACGCTTATCTAACTTATCCCTTTTATTATCAGTGTCTTGCTTTGTTTTTGCTTATTTTTTGGTCTTGTTGTTGCTGGTCTGGTTTCAGTCTGTTGCCTTGTTTTACCGAGCGAAGAACCTTGATTTACACGTGTCAATTACTTAGAGTGCTAATTGTTTTTCGGGTTTAAATAACCAATTTAAGTTTAAATAACTGAGAAAGGATTAGATTACATGGATCCCATACTGGAAGTTAAGGGACTGTACAAGGTGTTTGGTGAAGACACCGACCGTGCTTTTACAATGATTAATGAAGGCGCAAATAAAGATAAAGTTTTCGAAGAAACAGGGCTAACGATCGGCGTTAACGATGTTTCTCTTAGTATCCAAGAAGGCGAGATTTTCGTCATAATGGGACTGTCAGGATCTGGCAAATCAACCCTAGTACGCCTTCTTAACCGCTTGATCGAACCAACCAAAGGCAATGTGCTTCTTCGAGGCAAAGACATTGCCCACATCTCAGAAGATGAACTCCGCGAAGTTCGCCGCAACAACATCTCGATGGTTTTCCAAAATTTCGCTTTGATGCCGCATATGACGGTCATCGAGAATGCCGCATTTGGTCTAGAGCTTGCGGGTGTTGAAGTTGAGCAACGAAAGCAATCAGCACTTGAAGCACTTGAACGTGTTGGCCTTGGCGCATATTCAGAATCTTACCCAGATGAACTATCTGGTGGTATGAAGCAGCGTGTTGGTTTGGCTCGTGCACTAGCATGTGACCCAGATATCTTGTTGATGGACGAAGCGTTCTCGGCGCTCGATCCTTTGATTCGTACTGAAATGCAAGATGAGCTTATTCGCCTTCAAAATGACGATAAACGAACCATTGTTTTTATCTCGCATGATTTGGATGAAGCGATGCGTATCGGTGACCGAATTGCGATTATGCAAAATGGCGAAGTGGTTCAAGTCGGTACTCCAGACGATATTCTTAGTAACCCAGCGAATGATTATGTCGAAGCTTTCTTCCGTGGTGTGAACGTAGCAAGCGTACTTACTGTGAAAGACATTGCGCGTAAGAAGCCAGCTGCGGTATTTAAAAAATCAGAACACGATGGCCCAGCGTCCGCTCTACAAATTTTGATGGATAACGACCGCGAGTACGGCATCGTAGTTGAGAAGAGCAGCCGTTACTCCGGCATTGTCTCTATCGACTCGCTTCGTAAAGCCCACAAAGAGAACAAATCACTCATCAGCGCACAGCTCGATGATGGACTAACGCTGAACCCTGATTTACCAATCAATGATGTGCTTGGCCTAGTTGGTGGTGTGCCTTACTCAGTGCCTGTTGTGGATGAGCAAGGTAATTACTTTGGCGTGGTGACTAAGTCACGACTGTTACAAACATTGGATAAGGGGTAGATCATGTCGTCTGAACAAACAAATAATGCCCCATGGTCTCAATCGGCTCCTGCAGCTCAACCTGCAAGTGATCCTTGGGGTCAAGCAGCTGATACCTCACCATCAGCAGATTGGTTAAGCAGCGAAACAGTTGAAGCGACACCTTTTGATCCACTGAACCCTTTTGCAGAGGCAGTTTTGCCTGTCGACACTTGGGTAGAGTCTGGACTGAATTGGTTAGTTGAGCACGGACGCCCATTATTTCAAGCGATCCGTGTGCCTATCGATTTTATTCTAAGTTCATTTGAAACGGCGTTGGTGTCTACGCCAGCCCCATTCATGTTGATCATTCTGTTTTTAGTCGCATGGCAGTTTTCAAACTTGAAGCTTGGCGTTGCAACGGCCGTATCTTTGACTTTCATTGGCCTGATTGGTGCTTGGTCTGAAGCAATGACCACACTGTCACTGGTCATGACATCCGTATTCTTTTGTCTATTGATTGGCTTACCCATGGGTATATGGCTCGCCCGAAGTAACACGGCAGCCAAATTCGTGCGCCCAATTTTGGATGCTATGCAAACCACACCAGCCTTCGTTTATTTAGTACCGATCGTAATGTTGTTTGGTATCGGTAACGTTCCGGGTGTAGTAGTGACCATCATATTCGCACTTCCTCCTGTTGTGCGTTTGACCATCTTGGGTATTCAGCAAGTACCGGAAGAATTGATCGAAGCGGGTCACTCATTCGGTGCAAGCAAAAAGCAGATGCTTTACCGAATTCAACTGCCACTTGCATTGCCAACTATCATGGCGGGCGTGAACCAAACACTGATGTTGTCGCTATCTATGGTGGTTATCGCATCAATGATTGCGGTAGGCGGTTTAGGTCAAATGGTACTGAGAGGTATTGGCCGTTTAGATATGGGACTGGCCGCTGTTGGTGGTTTAGGCATCGTTATCTTAGCCATCTTATTAGACAGAATCACCCAAGTACTGGGTGTCAATGCTGGTAATACAAAATTACGCTGGTATCGCATGGGACCTGTTTCCCTTGTACTGAATGTACTTAATCGCGGTAACAAATCAGAACTTCAATTAAGGAAAAACACCAATGAATAATTCATGGAAGAGTAAACTCGCAGTAAGCATCGTTTCTACATTAGCGGTATCGACTAACGTGTGGGCAGCAAGCCTACCGGGTGATGGCGTATCAGTTCAGCCTGTTCAATCGTCTGTAGCGGAAGAGACATTCCAAACATTGATCGTTAACCGTGCTCTAGAAGAACTGGGTTATGACGTGAAATCAACTCAAGAAGTGGACTACAACGTAGGCTACACCTCGATTGCAAAGGGTGACGCAACGTTCCTAACGGTAGGTTGGTTCCCGCTTCATGCTGATAAATACACAATGGCAGGTGGTGATGAGAAATTCTACCGTGAAGGCCAATATGTAAGCGGCGCTGCTCAAGGTTACCTAATTGATAAGAAAACGGCTGAAAAGTACAACATCACCAACATTGGTCAATTAACTGATCCAAAAATCGCGAAGCTGTTTGATGCGGACGGTGATGGCAAAGCAGACCTAACAGGCTGTAACCCAGGTTGGGGTTGTGAGATGGTGATTGAACACCAACTTTCAGCGTTCAAACTGGACGATACGGTAACTCACAACCAAGGTAACTACGCTGCAATCATTGCAGATACAATTTCTCGTTACCAAAAGGGTGAATCAATCCTTTACTACACGTGGACACCTTACTGGGTAAGTGGCGTATTGGTGCCTAACGAAGATGTAGTTTGGTTAGAAGTTCCTTTCTCAGCACTTCCTGGCGAGCGTTCGAACGTGGATACGACGCTATCTAACGGCAAAAACTACGGCTTCGAAATGAACTCAATGCGCATTATTGCGAATAAAGAGTTTGCTAAGAACAACCCATCAGCAGCGAAGCTTTTTGAAATCATCAAACTTAACATCAATGATGTAAGCGCTCAGAACATGATGATGAGTAAAGGTAAGAACAGCTCTGCTGATATCGAAGCGCACGTAAACGGTTGGATCAAAGCGAACCAAAGCACGTTCGATGGTTGGATTACAGAAGCGAAGAAAGCAGCACTGTAACTTTGACTTGTATTTGTTCTGTCTTACCAGACACTTTGATTTGAAATGATGAGCGTGTTGAGTGATTGTGTAGAGTCACTCAATCACCTTCAAACCAAGTGAAAGGGCGACAAGAGTGAACATTATAAAGCCAGCAGTCCATTTGGATTGCTGGCTTTTTGCTTTCTGTTTCTATTTTTGAGCTTCTAGCTGTTAATTACAGCTCTAGCGTTCGCCTTGAACTTCGAAGTTGTCGCTGACTAAGCGAGCGCAGCCATCGGCTTCAAGTGCCCAGTGTTCATGATGTACAACGCCAAACGCTTTGTTCATTGTCCAACTCGCGGTAAGAATGTAACCGCCGTCTGGGTGCTCTTCCCATTTCACGTCAGTGTAATCAACGTCTTTGAAGCCTTGGTCTATGATACCTTGCCAGAATGCTTGAATCGCTTCATGACCTTCAAAAGTACCAAATGGACGCGCTTCCATTACACAGCTTTTAGTATATTGATCGGCACAACCTTTCGCGTCTTGGCTGTTGAATGCTTTTTGCCATGCGTTAATGCCTTGCTTACACGCTTCTAATACTTGATTGTTTGACATTGTTTTCTCCATAACAGTCTTCTTTGAAACACTGTGTTTTTGATTGGGTTATCTCGATAAGTTGAATACAGTTTAGCTTTGGTAATTAACTTGAAAAACAGAGATAATAGAAAATACTGTTTGTAAAAAGAGAACAATAAAATGAGTAAGCTAAAGCAGATGTCGATTTTCGCTCATATCGTGGAACAAGGCTCAGTATCGGCCGCGGCTGAAAAACTAGAGTTGTCTAAATCTGTTGTCAGTCAGCATCTAAAAATTTTAGAGCAAGAGCTCGGTGCTTCGCTTCTTAAACGAACAACGCGAAGACAAACCTTGACCAGTATGGGGGAACGTTTCTATCTAAGCTGTAAGGATATTAATGTAATCGCCGAATCGGCATGGGATATGGCGAAAGCTGAGTTGGAAGAACCCCAAGGTCGGATTCGTATTACTGCTCCAAATGCACTGATGGACTTGTTGGTTGCGCCTGTTATTGCGGATTTAATGAAGCAATACCCGAAACTAAAGCCTGAGCTGATCAGTGATGATCAACACTTGGATTTCATGGATCACGATATTGATCTCGCGGTACGAGTGGGTAGCTCGCGCGACAGTAATCTTAAGCAGAAACGGTTAGGCGAGTTTAAAGACGTGTTGTGCGGCGTAGAAAGCATGCGAGAGCGTGAACTTGAATCAATTCCTTATATTGCTAACTCATGGCAGGGAAAACAGGTGACTCATCATTTTAGCTCTCAAGGTGAACAAGACTTCGTCTACCAACAACAAGCCAGTTGTACCACTAATTCATTCCATAGTTGCCTTGCACTGATTAAATCAGGTGTTGGTATCGGTGTGATTCCAGATTTCTGCATTCCTCAGTTATTTGGTGATGTTGTCGACGTGCTGCCAAGCTTTGAATTACCCACCAACACGGTTTATGCGCTAAACCCATTTGCTTCAAATACGCCTATCGCCATCAAGCTGTGTATCCAAGCGTTGGAAGAAAAGCTTAAGCAGAATTTAGTATAAGCTTTCTATCGTTGGTAAAATCCGGTGCTTAACCATATTTACTAATAAAAGAAATAACATGTTTATTACTCAGTAATTCGATCTTGTCGATAGTCAGTACGCAATAGCGGTAGTTTTTGTTTTTGAAGGTGATGTTCGACTTTTGTTCTGTTGGTTCTGAAAACTTCCATATTTCAAATCCGATGTTCTTCATAAGTTCCAATGCACTTGGGTTCTTTATGATCATGGAATACTTTTTAATCTTAGTATTTCTTGCAAGAAGCTTCATATCGGAAATCAGGTTCGCAATAGATTGTTCACGCTTCTCAGAGTGACCGCTAACCACAATGTAATTTAAGTTATGATTAGAATCTAAAGAGCAGGCTTGCTTAATATGTAGATGTTTATTTTGGTATTGCTCGAATACCTCTTCGTTGAAGAAAAAACCTAGGCTATGACTAACAATATCGCCATTAACATCGACCATTTTTCTGCCATGCGCCTTTTTTTCACTGCAATAGAGAAACAGGTCGATAGTATCAAGAGCTGAAGGATCCACCTTTGTATATTGTGAAATCAGCTTTATTCTATCTATTACTGATTTGTCATTCTGATCTGTCATTAGTGGCATGATCTGACAGTCGCAGCCTTCTTCTATTTCCCCTTTAGTGATAGACGATATTCGGCTTTGAAACGAAAAGAACCTCTCACGAAGGAAGTCTTCAAGTAATGCACTGTCTTCGTTATCTTCTGAATCAAAGGATTTCAACGTTGTATACAAGTCCAGACCAAGGCAGTCCAGTAGCTTTAGGGCTTTGTAATTACTTGGCTTTACTTTGCTATTTTCCCATCGATTTATCGTTACGACATCTACAGAGCTGAATTCATCATCTAAGTGATTAATGTATACCGCAAAATCCTTTTGCGTTAACTTCAATTTCTTGCGCGCTTCGCGCAGTAATTGCGGAAATTTCATCATGGTAGAATATTCATCTTTGATTAGTGACATTACGTTCCGATTCGTCAGATAGTCTATTTTATCAATCGTTAATATACAGTAGCTATAATATTTATTTTTGAATGTAATATTACATTTTTTAGCAGAAGGTTCTGAAAATTTAAATACTTCAAACCCCACGCCCTTCAAGAGTTTCATCATGTTGGGGTCTTTTACTAAAACAGAATATTTTTTAATGTTTTTGTTCTGAGAAAGTAACTGTATATCTGAAACTATATGCTCAATAACATGATCTTTTGTCTCTGAGTGTGAGCTTATATTAAAATAATTTATGCTTTTGCTTGAATTTAAAGAGCAGGCCATTCTTAGATCTAGCTCTTGAGTTTTTAATGTTTCAAATTGATGGTCTTCAAAGAAAAAGCCTACGTTGTGACTCACAATGTCACCATCTACATTGATCAGTTTGTGACCATGTGCTTTTTTCTCACAGTAGTAGAGATATAAATCAATTTGGTCCAATGGCGAAATATCGACTTTTGTGAATTTAGAAAGTAGTTTGATTCTGTCGATAACGCCAGTGTCACACGGCTCTGACATTAAAGGCCGTGACTTAAAGTTGCGTTTGCCTTGTTGTTGATTCAGGCCTGATAGAGCTGAAATTCTACTTTGAAATGAGCCATAGGATTCGTTTAAAAACAGTTCGATTAGTGTGTCTTTTTGTTCGGATTTAAAGCTCTTTATTGTCTCAAATAAATCTCCGCCAAGGTACTGTAAGATCTTGAGTGCTTTGTATGTACTAGGCTTTACCTTACTGTTTTCCCAACGATTTATCGTTACGACGTCAACCGCATTAAACTCGTCGTCCAGCTGATTTAAGTAGGTTGCAAACTCTGTTTGTGTAAATTGAAGTTCCTTTCTGAAGTTACGTAACAACTGTGAAAACTCACTCATTAAAACATTAACCTTCTGATAATTAACTCAATGTCTTGATTCTAATTTAGACATCAGATTCTCTATTTAACATCTTCAGTAATTTGTTTTTTGCAGATGTTAATTGTTCGGATTATTTGAACTGTATGTTGCGTATGTCCCTAACAGGCTAAGTGCCAAATTAGTGACGTCAAATCTATGGCTTTTTGCCTAGACGCTTGTCAATCTACTGTGAAGTGCGCGTTAATGTTCAGATACAATCTTGCCTTTTTCTTATCCATTCTATTGTTTCCATTTGCCTCCTATGCGGACACAACGGGTCTTGTTATGGATCTGTCTGTTGACAGCGCGTCTTACGACAACGACCAAGAGGTGGCTTATACGCTTGTTTTAACGAATGAGTCGGATAAAGCTATCGCTGAGTTGGACGTTAAAGATGAGCTGTTAAATATCTTAACGACAGATGACCAAGGGAATAATGTCAACGCGTTCTCGCAAGTCTCGACTCAAGCGCAATCCTCCTTCCTTTCATCTCCAGGTGATTACAGTCGCTTCGGAAACTTAGATGCATCAGGTGTGCGTATTGCGGCTGGTGGGTCGGTGACCTACACCATGGTCGCCACCGTTTCTGCTGACGCAGCCGGTACGATTGATAACGTCGCAAGTGCGAGCACTGGACTATTGGATGCTATTGAATCAAATACAGAATCCATTCAGCGCGGTGTGTACCAACATGATGTTGTTGTTTCGGTCGATAAGACGAACTATCAACTCAATAACAAACTCACCTATAAGATTAAGGTTTCGAACACTGGCGATACGTTTATTCAGACGATCGACGTTCAAGATGTCGTTTCAGACATAAAGGCACTCAATATTGAAGGGGCTTTGCAACAAGCTTTTACTGATAACGTTAACTCAGTTAGCAAGGTTGAAGGCAGCAAAAGCGATCCAGGCACCTTCGCCGAATCAGGGGACTTATCAGTAAGTGGCGCGTCGATTGATATAGGCGGTTCTGTGACTTACGAAATTAAAGCGACCGTTGCCGACAATTTAGTCGGCGACATCGTTAATGACGGTATAATCGCTGAAACACGCGATGACTTGGTCACAGTTGATGAGGTTATCACTCCACCCACTGAGCCTAGTATCACCCTGACACATACCTTGAACCAATCGGATAACTACCTAGTCGACGATGAGTTTTCCTATACGGTCACGGTTGCTAACCAAGCAAACACTGGTATCGCGTACCATTATTCGGTTCAGCAGTTTCTTGCGGATCTTGAAACCGATCTAGGCAACGATGTCAGCAACGAAAAGAACGCAACTGACACGGTTGGTAACCCTTACGATTTTTGGACCAATGAAGTGACCTCGATCGGTTCTAATAGCCTTTCTGAACTCAATGCATCTGGAAAGGAGTCCAACAAGTCACTAGAAGACAAAGTGTCTATCTATCCCGGTGAGCAGATTGTTTATTCCGTTGTGGTGGACGTTAGCCCTGTGTCTATTGGTCAAATTCCCCAAGTTGCAGCCCGAGTGGTTGATGCTGATGGCCACGCAGATTCTGGCGATGCTTTGGCCAATATTCTCGATTCGAAAGACGTTCTGACGACGTCATCAAGTCAAATTACACGTAATAAGAACACCACAGATACGACTTATGTTCCGGGGATAGTCGGTGATAACGAAGTGGTCTATGACATTGTTATTTCTAACAAGGACACAGAGTTCTTCGCCAACGATATCGAAGTTGTCGATAAATTTGCTTGTATCGTGACAGAGCAAGCGGATGGCTCTAATGCTTCAGCATTTTCCGAGTGGAAGCTTGAAGTCGCTGATAGAAGTGGTGAAGGATCGAATTATGGTTCATCTAATTACAATACTTGGACAACAAACGACATCAATTTGAAAGTCGACCTCGCACCTGAGGGCTTCGTTCATTATAAGCTGACCGCAAAAGTGGCAGATACCAGTGTGGGGCAGATTGTTGATGATGGTACCGATGCCGGCTTGTGCTTAGGGGATAACTTAGGCGAGTCGGGTTCTGGCGTCCAAATGCCAAACTCGAAATTAAAGGTCCAAAAGGAAGTGGATTCTCGTTACTACTCAGCTGGCGGTACCCTGAACTACGACATCACGGTAGAGAATAACGGTGACGGCTATGCGATTGATATACCGGTTTATGATGATTTAGTCTCTGTCATGACTCAGTCTATTAATGATACACCGACTAAAGCGTATTTGAGCTGGATTATTACTGCGAAATCTTATGCCTCTGACGGCTCAATTTCGACAAACAGTGATCCCGGCTTTACTGATGACATAGAAGGTAATCAGAAGAATCAAAAGATCTTAGATGTGAAGGCAAAGCTAGCGCCACACGATAAGATCGTTTATAGCATTGCCGCGACCGTAAACCCCATTGCCGATGATGAAATCCGTAATGAAGTGACGGTTGACAGCGTACTTTATTCCGATAGAGGCTCATACCCACGAGATTACTACTTAGTATTGGATAAGCGTGTTGATGGTCATGACGAACAAAACGCGTATACCGACACCACCAATACTGTCACTTATACGATCAGCATTACCAACCCAGCAGGGAACGGTTTCGCCTCTAACATCAATGTTAAAGATGAAATCAGTACCATAGAAGCAGAGTTACTTCACGAGCCGGGTGAAACCAAGCCCGTGTTCTCTTCGTGGACGATCAGTGCAGAAAGAGAGGCAGACTCCCCGTGGGTGAAAGCCGTGACTGACCCTGGATCGTTCTCGGATAACAATGATCTGGATGCCACCGCTCAGATCCCGCCAGGTGCGACGATTACTTATACCATTGTTGGGACACTCGATCGCAGTGTCGACAGTGAGATTCTTTGGGGAGCATTCACCAATACCGCAACAGTGACGGGACCAGATACTAATCTATCGGATACGGTACGTACCTATCCTAGCGAGCCGAATCTTGTAGTCGCTAAGACCGCTCAAAATACCGACTTTGTTGTAGGTGAGCGCGCTACGTTCGATATTTATATCTATAACCGCGGTGTTGGCTATGCAAATGACGCAACGGTACAAGATAGTATTTCAGCGCTTAACTTCTTTAATAGTTGGACAATTGTAGGTTCGACCAACACAGATAAACCGGGTTCTCGTTACGGTGACATTGCTAACGACACTGACATCGATACCGACGTTGATATCACTCCCGGAGGGTGGGTTCACTATGAGGTGAGCGGCATTGTTAAGTCTGACTATGAAGAAGAACAAGTATCGAACCGTGTTGATGTTTACGATCCTATTACAGACCGTGACCACAGCTCTTCCGCTCAAATAGATAACTCACACAGTACCTATGACATCAATGTTTCATTAGCCAAAACGACCGATGTTGTCCGCTACACGCCGGGTGAAGATCTCACCTACACCATCGTTATTGGCAATAACAGCGACACTGATGAGACCGATCTTATCTTCATGGATCGCCTGAGTGAGATCACTACTACGCTAGCGAATGATAAAGATGGTGAAGTAGAAGATGTTCTTAATCAAAACCCGTTTGACTATTGGTCTGTTGATACTGGCTCTGGTTTCGGCCCTCAAACGACTGAAGATGTGGAGTTCCCAGTTTCAATTCCGGCCAAAGACTTTGTCACGGTGCGTATTAAGGCGCATGTCAAAGACAATGCGGTATCTAACGGTGTAGCGGACAGAGACGGCGGCATAATCCGCAACGAAGCCGTGCTGATTCATGATGATAATGCCGGTTGTACTGACGATTGTGAGTATGCCAAACGTGCCGTGGCTGAAAACCATCAGGTACATAATAACGGCGGCGTTGTTCGCACTACTAACATTAACCGCTACTCTCCGGGAGATGAGTTGACTTATACCATTAGGTACAACTCTCAAGATGGACATGGTTATCGAAACAACGTAGACGTTAACGAACTGATTAATGACATATCAGTGGAGCTACAAGATGGCAATTCAGGTAATCCATTTTTCGATGATTCGGTAGGTTCAAACAAGTTTACGGTGGCGGTTGCTAAGAGCGATCCTGCGAACGCGGGTACAACAGATGGTACCAAAGACGGTGATGTTGCGAACGACACTGACATCGTAACCTCGATTGATATCGATGCTGGCGAAGACGTGACTTACACAGTAACAGGTACCGTAAGACCGGATGCGGTCGGTGATATTCATTATCGAGATACCGTCGTGATTCCCGATGACTACCATTTAGATTTTGATAAAACGACTGATGAAGCGGTGTACGAGCCCGCTCAAACCGTGACCTATCACTTAGTGATTGA